>JBAPTR010000116.1:0-56163 GCA_049282265.1 Desulfatiglandaceae bacterium
GGTCCAAGGGGTCTGCAGCGACGAGATGCCGATTCCCTATCCAGACGTGCCCCGTATCCCTGCGAAACAGTGCCTCAAGCGACTGGGAAACGTTCCTCCGCCCATTGTTATAGATGTGCGACTCGATTCACAGTTCAGGGAAAGTCTTCAGAAAATCCCGGGTGCTGTGCATGAGGACCCGGAAAAGGTCCAGTCATGGGCGCATAAGTATAAAAAAGACAGCAACATCCTTCTTTACTGAGCATGACCGGCTGAGGCCACGAGTGCCCGGGTGGCACAACAATTAAAGAAACTCGGTTTTACAAACGTGTGTGTTATTGCAGGTGGATATAACGATTGGGTGAAGCTGAAGCTCCCCCTTGAGAAAAAATGGAATATCAAGAAGGAATGCGTCACCTGCCATGAAAGCGTTACACCCGGTATTGTCTCCGACTGGAGGCTCAGCAAGCACAGCAAAAACGAGGTGACCTGTTCCGTCTGCCACGGCGACTATCACTCATCCGATGAAGACATCGAAAAAGCGCGGCCCGTGACTCCGGACAGGTGCATTTTATGTCACCAGGTGCAGGGAGACCAGTTCAAGGCGGGCAAGCACGCGCAGGCCTGGCGTGCTATGAAGGCCCTGCCCGCGGCCCACTGGAAGTCCATGAGTTCCCTTGAAGGCCTGAAAGATTGTGAGAGCTGCCACAGGATCGGCATTAAATCAACGAGAGATATGAGGGAGTTGCTGAAGAAAAGCGCCGGTTTCGGCATGGCCTCCTGTGATGTCTGCCACACGCGACATACCTTTTTCAAAAAAGAGGCTCAGCAGCCCCAGGCATGCCAGACCTGCCACAACGGCGGCGACCATCCGCAATGGGAGATGTATTCCGGATCCAAACACGGAGTGAGACAAGGGCTCAAGCAAATGGGGATTCTTCCCCAATCGACCTCCGCGCCCACCTGCCAGACCTGCCACATGGAGAAAGGCAATCATGAGGTGCAAACAGCGTGGGGGTTCCTGGCCGTACGGTTGGAGATGAACGGTGATAAAGAATGGGTTGCGGCATCTAAGACGATTCTGCAAGCCCTGAGGTTAGTTGATCCTGACGGGAAGCCCACTCCCAGGATGACGGTCATGAAGAGAATAGAGGTGTTCCGCCAGACCGACGCTGGCTGGAAAGAGGAACGAAAAAAGATGCTGGTGACATGCACTCAATGTCATTCTGTCACCTTTGCAGAGGGAGAACTCAAGAAGGGAGATCGGATGATCCGTAAGACCGATCTCCTCATGGCCGAGGCCATTCGTGCTGTTGCCTCTCTTTATGAAGACGGTATTCTGGAGAGGCCGAAAGGATATGCCCAACCATTTCCCGATTTCATGGCTCCTTTAAAAGGGCCAAAAAGCATCGAGCTCAAACTCTGGCGCATGTTCGGAGAATACCGCATGCTGGCATTCCAGGGGGTTTTTCATGCCAACCCATCCTATGCCTTCTGGCATGGGTTGGGTCAAATGGAACAGACGCTGTCTGAGATCAAGGAAATGGCCGTCCAACTGCGCAAAAATGCCAGCAATGATGCTGGAACGGGGTGAGGAAATTTTAGGGCCTTTTTGGGTTGTGCTTTGCGGTGCAGAAAAACATGATGACTTCGTAAAAAGCTGGTTTATGCCATTTTCGGCAACCTATCGGGAACGAAGAGGAGCCGAACCTGACAATCTTTTTCAGATCCGTTTCCTTAGATCCGGGTGAAAAAGCGACTTCGTTAGAAGTCATCATCGTGCCCATTGATTTGTAAGGAAAACAAAAATCACACTTTACGGTTCCATCAAACATGAGACGCTTGGAAGGAGAATAGAATGGGAAAAAGAGCTTTTTTTGGAATGGTGGTACTTTTTCTGGCTGCGATGTTCATTTCCGGAGGGATCTCCCAAGCCGGAGATGTGAAGAGGATGTCCAAGGAATCCCTGAAGAATGCACTGAGCAATCCGGATGTAATCGTGGTGGATGTCCGTCTCCCCAAAGACTGGGATGCGAGCGAATTGCAGATCAAGGGGGCCGTAAGGGAAGACCCGTCTCACGTAAAAGACTGGATGACAAAATATCCGAAGGACAAGACACTGGTCTTTTACTGCGCCTGACCCAGCGAATATACGAGTGCCCGTGTGGCACAGGAGTTCATCAAGGCGGGATATCCCAAGGTTTTTGTACTGAAGGGGGGGTGGAAGGCCTGGTACAAGGCAGGTTATCCCACAGAAAAGAAGTGACGCAATAAAGTCTTGATGACCTCGTAACGAGCCGATTTATGCCCCAAACGGCAGCCTACGAGGAACGAAGTGGGAGCAAACCTGACACCCTTTTTCAGGCTCTTCTTCTGAGTTCCGGTGAATAAGACGACTTCATGCCCATAGACGGATTTCTTGAGATTCCATCAAGTTTTTAACAAGGAGAACAGGATGAACGTATTGAATTGGAAGGAAGCCGATGAAATCAGTATCAAGAAATTCCCTTACAGGGGGAAGATGTATGACGTGAAGGGTATCAGTGTGCGCTGGCTGTCAAAGAGCGGAGAAGATGACTCCGGACAGCCCGAATACGGGCTGAGACACTTTACCGCGGAACCTGGAGGCGAAATCCCCGTACATAACCATTTTTATCATCAGACCATGTACATACTCACAGGCCAATTTGAATGCTGGCTTTTTGATCGTGAAACCAACGAACTGATCGAGAAATGGACCTGCGGTCCCGGCGATGCCATCTATGTCCCGAGCATGGAACCCCATGGCATGAAGAACCTGAGTGAAACCGATCCCGCCACTTTTCTCTGCTGCATCTGCAATGTGTATGAAGAGGATGTGGTGTAACGTTTTCCCCTAACACCAAAAACCTGCCAAACTTCAAGAAGGAAAGGAGAAAATCATGAGTGAAACTGAAAAGGATCTTCTGGCGGCCTTTGCCGGAGAATCCCAGGCCAACCGAAAATATCTGGCCTTTGCCAAGAAAGCCGAGCAGGAAGGCCATTCCCAGGTCGCCAAGCTTTTCCGGGCGGCGGCAGAAGCCGAGACGGTCCACGCCCATGCCCACCTGAGGGCCCTCAAAGGGGTCAAAGGAACAGCGGAGAACCTTCAGGAGGCCATAGCCGGAGAAACCCATGAATTCAAAGAGATGTATCCGGCCATGATTGAAACGTCCAGAAAAGAGAGGAACAAGGCGGCGGAGCGGTCTTTTGCTTACGCAAATGCTGTGGAAAAGGTCCATGCGGGCCTGTATCAAAAGGCCCTGGACAGCCTGGAAAACCTGCCGGAAACAGACTACTATGTCTGCTCCGTATGTGGGTACACGTGCGAGATGGAGGCCCCGGAGACGTGCCCGGTCTGTGGCGCCAAATCCAAAGCCTTCTTCAAAGTGGATTAGATCAATTGGGGGGGAGCCGGTCTGGAAAAAATGCCCCCCTACCCTTCATCGGTCCAGTCCAGGATGACCTTTCCTGATCGGCCCGAACGCATGGCCTCGAAGGCCTTGTCATAGTCTGAATAAGGGAATCGGTGGGTAATGACGGGGCTGATATCCAGGCCCGACTGCAGCATCACGGTCATCTTGTACCAGGTTTCGTACATCTCGCGGCCGTAGATGCCCTTTATGGTCAGCCCGTTGAAGACAACCAGATCCCAGTCTATGGCCGTATTACCGGGCAAGATCCCCAGGAGCGCGATTTTCCCGCCATGACACATATTGGGGAGCATCTCTCTCAAGGCCGCAGGACTCCCGGACATCTCCATCCCCACGTCAAAGCCTTCTTTCATGCCGAGCCTCTTCTGGACGTCTGCAAGGTTTTCCTTACTTACATCCAGTGTCAGGGTCGCCCCCATCTTTTCGGCCAGGTTCAACCGGTAGGGGTTGACATCGGTCACCACGACGTATCGCGCACCGGCATGCCTGGCGATGGCCGCCGCCATACAGCCGATGGGGCCGGCGCCGGTAATCAGGACATCCTCTCCCAGGACATCAAAGGAGAGTGCCGTATGCGTGGCATTACCCAGGGGATCGAAACAGGCCAGGACTTCCATGGGTATATTCGCATCACAATACCAGACATTGGTCACCGGAATACTCAGGTACTCGGCAAAGGCGCCGGGTCTGTTGACGCCGACACCGCTGGTCTTCATACAGAGATGTCTGCGGCCTGCCAGGCAGTTGCGGCAATGCCCGCAGACGACGTGACCTTCGCCTGAGACGATGTCACCAGGTTTGAAATCGTGGACATTGCTGCCTATCTCCGCAATGGACCCCACAAACTCGTGGCCCACCTGCATGGGGACCGGAATGGTCTTTTGGGCCCAGTCGTCCCACTCGAAAATATGGATATCCGTCCCGCAGATGGCTGTCTTGTGAATTTTTATGAGGACATCGTTGATTCCCGTTTCTGGAACGGGGACATCCTCGAGCCAGATCCCCGGAGAAGCCTTGGACTTTACAAGTGCCTTCATTCTATCACACCCAATTCCCGCCCCACCTTGGCAAATTTTTCCAGCGCAAAACCCAGGTCTTCATCCGTGTGAGCGGCTGAAAGCTGTACCCGGATGCGTGCTTCGCCTTTGGGGACCACCGGGTAAAAGAAGCCCACCACGTAGACCCCTTCCTCAAGGAGTCTCGCAGCCATCTCCTGCGCCAGCCCGGCATCTCCCAGCATGATGGGGACAATGGGATGCGTGCCGGGCTTGATGGTGAAGCCCGCCCTGGAAATTCCTTCCCTGAAGAACCTCGTGTTGGCCTCGAGCTTCTCCTTGGCCGTCCGGGAAACCTTGAGCAGGTCGATGGTCTTGAGGGCCGCCGAGACCACGGGAGGCGGCACAGAATTTGAAAAGAGGTAAGGCCGGGAACGCTGTCGAAGCATGTCAATCATCTGTTTGCGGCCTGTCGTGAAGCCGCCGGATGCGCCGCCAAGGGCCTTGCCGAGGGTCGATGTGATGAGATCAACCCGTTCCTGAACACCCAACAATTCCGCCGTGCCTCGCCCTGTTGGCCCAACGAAACCGGTGGCATGGCTGTCATCCACCATGACCAGCGAATCGTATGTCTCCGCCAGGTCGCAGATATCTCCCAGTTTGGCAATATCTCCGTCCATGCTGAATACGCCGTCGGTGGCGATCATCCTGATCTGAGCTTCTCCGCTTTCTTTGAGACAATTTTCCAGGGATTTCATGTCACCATGATTGTAGCGATACCGGGCGGCCTTGCACAACCGGACACCGTCGATAATAGAGGCATGGTTCAAGGCGTCTGAAATAACCGCGTCTTTTTCTCCCAGCAGCGTTTCAAAAAGCCCGCCATTGGCGTCAAAACAAGAAGAGTAAAGGATGGTGTCATCCGTCCCGAAAAAACCACTGATCTTATGCTCCAGCTCCACATGTATGTCCTGTGTGCCGCAGATGAAGCGCACGGACGCCATCCCGAATCCCCGCGTGTCAAGGCCATCCTTCACCGCCTGAATGATTTCAGGATTATTGGCAAGGCCGAGATAGTTATTGGCGCACATGTTCAGGACCTCTTTTTCACCCACACTGATCCGGGCCTCCTGGGCAGAGGTGATGTGGCGCTCTTTCTTGTAAAGCCCTGAACCGGAAATCTCCTTCAGTTCCTCCTCCAGCTTCTCACGAATCCTTCCATACATGATGGCCTCCTGCGATGAGAACAGCGAATGTTTTCACAACCCTTCCATGCTAATGACCAAATAGAATAAGGAACTGGACTATAATGACCCCTGTCGTCACCGGGTCCAATAGGTTTTGTCATTTTGGCATTTGATCGATTCCGGCGCCTCCATCAGGTTTTCACCCGATCGCATCCCTTTTCAGGATATCGTAATAGGTCACTATCTTGTCCACATAGCGAACAGCCTCTCTTCCCCGGCAATAACCGCTTCTGGTTTTTTTGTAATATTTACGATGACTGAGAAGGGGCAGAATCTTTCTCAAAACAGCCCAACTGTGGGGGTCATGTCCTTTCTGCTTTGCGATGATCTGGGCGTCCTGCACATGCTGGTAACCCACGTTATAACTGGCAAGTGCCAGGTACAGCCTGTCGGGTTTCCCGACATTTCCGAATTTGTCATAAGACTTTTTAAGATATTTGACGCCGCCCAGGATACTCTGCTCCGGATCAAGACGGCTCTCAATTCCCATTTCCCTGGCCGTATCCAAGGTCATTTGCATGAGCCCCCTCACGCCCGTATAGCTTGTGGCATTAGGATTGAAGTGGGATTCCTGATAGATCATGGCAACAATCAAGCGCCAGTCAAATCCGTATTGCTTCGCGGTTTCCTGAATGGTTTCTTTGTACTTGGGCAGCCGTCCCTCAACCCGCCTATAATACCGTTTCAGATCCACATAATCAAAGGAATCCACGTTGGCAAAGTACCTGGCATAGATCTTGTCAAAGGTGCCGTCTTCATCTATTTTTTCAAAAAAATCATTGATGCGTTTCAGGAGTCTGCTTTCTCCTTTTCTGACGGCCCATCCCAGTGCCAAAGGTTGTCCAAGAGGAAAGGCAATCTTTGCGTCAGGATAATAGCGACGATTGAGGAGGGCGATATGCGAGTCAGCGACGGTGGCTTTGATCTCCTTCTCCGCCACCATTCTGATCAATTCCTCCGTGGGCATATCATCATAAAGCCTGATCTTGACATTCACACCTTCGGATTTGAGTTTATTGAGAAGCTCTTCATAGGTCGTCCCGCGTCGTACATGGATCTCCTCGCCCGCCAGGTCCTCAATCGTCTTCGTATCATTATCCTCTTTCTGGAGGATGACGTATTGCTGTACAGGAAGGTAATCGTCAGAAAAATCCACCCTCTTCGACCGGGAGGGCGTAATGCTCATGCCGGCAGCGACAAAATCCCCCTCCCCTTTTTCCAGGCCTTCGATGAGCCCCTCCCATGTGGGGGTCACGACCTTCAGGTCCACGTTCAGATAATGGCTGAATGCCTTGGCCAGATCGTACTCGAATCCCATAGGCGCTCCCCTGTAGACGTAGTAGCAGTGGGCATTGTTCCTGGTAAGAACGGTAATCCTTCCGGACTCCATAATGTTCTGAAGTGCATCTTTCTTGCCGGCGGAAACAAAGGAAAGGGAAGCGAGGACAAGGATAACCAGGAGTGCCGGGCGAATCCATCCGCCGATTCTCGTCTTGTTCTTTATGGAAGGCTTCATGTCAATCGGTCTCTACACCAGAAATCCGTGATGTTTTTCCTGTCCCGGAGTGCACATCGTCAGGATGATCGTCATTTACGGGCAAAACCCCATGAAAAGGAGAGCCCAAAGACTTCGGCTCCACCTATGCGAACTGCCGCAAGAAAGGCGGTGGCACACCACTTTTTCATGCCTGCCCTGCTTATCAGCTCGTTGTAGAATTTTTCGTCCACCCTCTTTCGCTCCACCTGATTCCCCAATTCCCCATAACCGTAAGCGAGGTCATGTGGGAGGCAGCAATGGTAAGTGATATCCTCCCATTTGCATCCCGTGAAGAGGCCCATGAGTTCGTCAGGCAGGCCTGAACATCCATCGAATTGCCAATCTTTGTAGCCTTCGGGGTTGTTTTCGATGCGGTCCACCAGGTAGTCCAGGTTGAAATATCGGCACAATCCCAAACCATCTTGAGTGGTAACCCAATCGCCGATTTCGGGCAGCTTCATTTTGCTCCTTTTTTCAATAGCCTTTCAGCATATCCATGACCATGGCCAGGTGTGCCTTGGCGGCCAACTGGAATTGGTACCAGTGCGTGGTTTCAAAATCCTGATCGGCGGTAAGGACCTCCCCTTCCCGGTCTTGAATGGCCTCTTCGATCCACAAATCTTTCCGGTAG
Source organism: Desulfatiglandaceae bacterium (assembly GCA_049282265.1). Taxonomy (GTDB): domain Bacteria; phylum Desulfobacterota; class DSM-4660; order Desulfatiglandales; family Desulfatiglandaceae; genus CAYUCJ01. The sequence continues at coordinate 7,842 of JBAPTR010000116.1, forward strand.
TAGAGGTCCGGTTGGTTCAGATATTCTCTCACGCTGATGATCCTGGTGTCGTAGTCTTCAGAATTGATGATCTTACGAAAGTCTTTTTCTACATGGGTCCAGTACATGTCACCTTTTCGCGCCTTTCTCAATTCCTGAAAAATACGTTTGCAGGCCTGGTAGGCCAATTTTCGGTTGATCGTCCGCCTCTCGGGTTTATCAAAGCGGTAGTCGTTCCAGACAGCGGATATTTCGTCCGGCAGGTGACCCACATCGGCGTGTCCGATATTCGGAACCAAGGCGCGAAACGGGTTGCGCCAGTTGAACATGGAATTCCAATCTTCCTCATATCCTGTAAAATTCTGATGGGACCATGTATCGGAATAGGTGTGCAGGGCGATGCCGATCCGATAAGGGTTCTCTGTGGCGAGGGCCTTTCTCAATAATTTTCTGGCATTTGTGGAATCAGGGGTTGTGCTGTACCTGTTGTGCTTGCCGTCTATTGGCTGGTTATCGTCGCCGGGCAGAAAATGAAAAGGAACATAAACAAACTTTTGAATCTCGTAGACAAGAGACTTGACAGACATGGACTGGGTCATGATGGGTCTGAAGAACCCGTAGTTCACTTTTATGCCGAAGGGAAACTGGGGTGGGCCGTGTTTTCTAGGATACTGGCTTTCGTTGTTGTCGTCCACATACTGGGAGGCATAGGCAATAACCGCTGAATCCGCGTGGCCAAATCCCGCCTTGTTGGCCAGGGCATAGGTCACATAGAAGTGAAAATCCTTTTCCATCTGGAACTCCTTCATAAGGTGGACGGATACCAAGTCAAGGGCCCCGCAGGAAAACCTCCGGGACGGGGGATGGAATCGGAAAAAATGGCCGTATAATCGTAGGATAGGACTGTACGGCTGTCAAGGGTAATCAGGCGGCAACCTCCTGAGCCTCAGGAGGTTAATGGGGTTAACAGGCCAAGGGACAGCACTCTTGGGGGCCTCAGGGACGTTCAGTTGTTTCATCCTGAACAGCCGCGTTTTGATGGAGGAGGCCCGTTCGTCTTTGAGAAGATGGTGGACCGTGCTTATGAAGAGGTCCCTGGGAAAAATACCCTTTATCATGGGAAGTCCGACCTTCCTCAGACCGTCACGGATGATGGTGGTACAGTTCCGGGTGAAGAGGTTAAAGCCGGGGTATTTCCCCGGGTTTCCCGGATCGCAGGGTGTGTTCAAGATGCACTCCATTTCGTGGTGATAGAAACGGGACAGGCGATCCGCGGGAAGACCTTCCACCTGCAGGACATGCACACTTCGCATAAACAGACGGCCGAATTTGTCAAGATAGGCCCTTCCGTCTTCAGCCACGTGATACCTGCCCAGCAGAGGATGGGGGGCAAATTCCCCCAGGGCCGGTCTGTAAAAGTATTCTTCGGGGGTCATGACCTCGTTTTCGTTGATGAGATGGGAAAAATTGAAGACCTCGCCATTCACGTTGATGGCGATGTGGCCCAGCAGGGACGCGGGGTATTTCCTGAGTCTCTCATTGTAGTAGAGGGCCACATGGGGCCTCTCCACCGGCTCCTCGTCCGGCCACATGATGACCATCGGCCTCCCGGTTTCATAATCTCCCTGGGGAAGGTGCCTGGCACGGACCCTTCGGCCCAGCCAATGCTTAACGTATCCTGCCCATATTGGTTCAGAATCAAGATAGCGGCGCCCATCTGCCCCCAGGAGAAATGTCTGCCCGTTTTCCGATATCAACCTGCCTTTCACGACTTCTTCAGCCATTCGAAAGCCCATTTGTTCCCATTTCCCCTGAGTCCCACCTGCGCAGCTCGGCTCCGTTCTCCGTTTTCGGTTCCTGTATGGGCGGCACCAAAAGAAGACGCACAATTTTTCCTTTGACATTCTACTAAGTTAGTTTTATTGAATGTAAGTTAGTATTATTGAATGCGCGAGCATACCATCATCTCGATATCCTCTTCAAGGACAAAACAATGGCGATACCCCTCGCACATCCGCCACCTTTCCTATAAAAAAATGTTCTTTGGTTTTCTGCTTTTTCAGATATCATCTTACACGTATTGCCACTTACAACTTGACTGGAACAAACCGCCGAACCGTTTTTCACCACAAAATTTCAAGGACGGGGACTCAACATGGCAACGGTTTATGGTATTGTGAAGCATCATGGCGGCTACATCTATGTGGACTCCGAGCCCGGAAAGGGCACGCGGGTTCGCATGTGTCTCCCGGCCCTGGAGACCCAAGAAGCTCAAGTGAAGGAATCCCGGGCGAACAGCCGATAACCTGAGAACCCGCCCCTGAAGAACCGGCACGCGGGTTAAGGAGATGGAATGAAATGATCAGCCAGGAGGACAAAACCATATTGATTAGAGGGGGTGGAGACCTGGCATCAGGCGTTGCATGGCGGCTCCACCACTGCGGATTCAGGGTCTTGGTGACCGAGATTGAAAAACCCATGGCGGTCCGCAGGAAAGTCTCCTTTTGTGAAGCGGTCTACGACGGGATGGCCTTGGTGGAAGACGTAACGGCCGTCCTGGTGGAAAAACCTGTCGAGGCCCGGCAGATCTGGGACCAGGGAAAAATTCCGGTGATGGTGGACCCCCTGTGCCAATGCCGGGAGGCGTTCGCCCCTCCCGTGCTGATAGACGCCATTCTCGCCAAGAAAAACCTGGGGACATCCATCCATGATGCCCCCCTGGTCATCGCCCTGGGCCCCGGCTTCGAAGCGGGAGTGGATGCCCACTACGTCGTGGAAACCAACCGGGGCCACCGGCTGGGGCGGCTGCTCTCATCCGGAAAGGCCGAGCCCAACACGGGCGTCCCGGGAAAAGTGATGGGCCACTCTTCCGCGAGGGTCCTCCGTTCCCCGGTGGATGGACCCTGGCAAAATCGCCTGGACATAGGAGATATTGTCCGAAAGGGAGAATGCGTTGGTACGGTGAATGACCTGGAGGTCAAGGCCGCTATTGACGGTATACTGCGTGGCTCGATCCATCCCGGAATAGACGTCACCAAAGGGCTCAAGATCGGAGATATCGATCCCCGCCCCGTCAGGGAAAACTGCTTCACCATTTCTGAAAAGGCCCTCGCCATCGCGGGCGGGGTGCTGGAGGGGATATTGAGAAAATACGGGTGACCGGATTGAGCATAACCCGTTTTTTTCACCGATCTTCCCCTCCCCTCAAAATTTCCGTTTTCTATACCTCAATGGAGGGTAATCCGAGCCCCTTTCTCTTTTGCTCGATATGACGTCGGATGAGGAGAGCCGCCTTCTCCGGATCGGGTTCCACGGCGAAACAGGCGCCCACGGCATCGTTGAGGCCTGCCGTCGCCATATTCACCACATTGGCGCTTCCCGTTATGGGTGGCGTCGGCCCAAGCACGGTGAAGATCCCGGAGGCGACCACGTAGACCCCGATGGAAATGGCTTTTTCGGAATACCACTCGGGCGCCGCGCCTGCCAGGGGCAGATCACTGATATCCGTCCGCAGGGTATTGGCAAGGGCGGCGGCCAGGACCAGGATGCGGACATTATCCACGCAGCTCCCCATATGCAGGACCGGCGGAATCCCCAGGGCGCCACACACCTCCTTGAGACCGGGCCCGGCAAACTGGATGGCCTCCGGCACCTTCAGGCCGGCCTTTGCATTCGCTATGCCGGCACATCCCGTGTCCAGGACCAGGATATCATTCTCAATGAGCCTTTTCGTCAGGGTGACGTGCCCGTAGTCATGCTTGATCTTGGGGTTGTTGCATCCCACAATGCCTGCGGCCCCCCTGATCTTTCCCGCCTTCAGGGCCCCTATCAGGGGATCAGGCGTTCCGCCAAGAGCGGCTAGAATCGCCTCTACTGAAAACCCCGACATGCACTTGACCGGCTCAACCGGGATATAGACCCTGTCAAGGTTCCGGTTCTCAAAATTTTCCACCGCTCTCCGGACCAGATCCCGGGCCAGTTCTCTGGCATTTTCAGGATGGAATTCGTTATGCTCCATTTCGGGAAATTTGGCCTTGTCACTGGTTGATATCATCAGGGTATGGAAGCACTTTGCTACATGCCCCAGAGAAGGCATGATACACTGGTAGTCCACAAGCATCATCTCAACCGCGCCGGTCACGAGAACCAGTTCCGTCATGAGATGGTTGCCGGCTATGGGAACGCCATGGCGCATAAGCAATTCACTCCCGGTGCAGCACACGCCCGTCAGATTGATCCCTTTTGCGCCTTTTCCCTTGGCGAGTTGGATCAGGTCTTCGTCCTCGGTTGCCTGGAGGATCATTTCCGAGACCACCGGGTTGTGTCCGTGCACAATGACGTTAACCTGGTCTTCTTTCAAGACCCCCATGTTGACGGTGGAAATGACGGGCTTGGGAGTGCCAAACAGAATATCAGAGACCTCCGTCGCGATGAGGGACCCTCCCCATCCATCGGACAGCGCATTTCGCAAGCCATGAAGCAGGATATTCAGCCAGTCATTGTCCACCCCCATGTGGGTCCGGTGCATCATCTCGGACGTCTCGCGATCAATGCCTCTGGGCGTGATCCCCAGTTTTTCCCATGTATCCAAACGCTTTTTTGGCACCCTGGAAATCAGTTGAAGACCTTTCTTCCGCGTGCCGTAGTCCTCCTGCATGGCGACCGCCAGTTCACCTGCGACAGCGGAAGCATCCTTCCCTTCACTACTTACTCCGTATTCAGTGGCCACCCGCATGAGTTTCTCAGGATCGCAGATTTCGTATCCCGGGGCTTTTCCCTGAGACACCTTTTCCAGTACCTCCACCAGGTCGCGGCCATGATCCGAGTGTGACGCCGCTCCGGCGGCGATCATCCGGCCGAAGTTCCGGGCGACAATGATATCCGCGTCAGCGCCACACACGCCCTTTTGCGGTCCTTCACCAAAGGGGTCTACGCGGCAAGGTCCCATGACGCAGTTGCGGCAGCTCAACCCCATCTCGCAATATCCGCACTGGGGCAACTGGTCCTCAAAACGATCCCAAACGGTCTCGATCTGTTCCTGCTCCGCCTTTTCCAGCATCAGTTGACCGTCACGTGTGATGGTATACTTTTCGAATATCTTGGTCTTATCGCTCATGGCTATTCCTCCTCCCTACCACCGGTTAGGCCTCTCGACCGCATAATTCAACCTGGGCTTTTTTCAGGATATTTAAGAGAACAAACCCGGGAGATTCGCTCACTCCACGCTCTTCAGCCCCAGCAGATACCCTCCGGGCCATTTCGTCCGTCTTCCTCTTCAGGGAAGCGCTTTGTTCCTCAAAGGTGAGGGCGCCGCATTTACAGACCTCGACACAGGCGGGGACCAGACCTTTGGCCTGGCGGTCCACGCAATTGTCGCACTTTACGGCTGTGGCCTTTCCCGAAGGCCCCAGGCTGTCCTCGTGGTAACGGATCACACCAAAGGGGCAGGCCATGGCACAGGTGGCGCAATTGATACATTTTTCCGCATCGATGAGCACCGTTTTCCAGGTCTCTTCACGATAAATGGCCCCGGGCAGACAGACCATCATGCAGGGGGCCGGGTCACAGTGCCGGCAGCGGTTCGGGAAACCCTCCCGATAGAGCCCCGCCCCCAGATGTATCCTCGGCTTGGGAAGCGGGCTTTCTCCAAGGGCTGCGAGAAGATTCTTCGTCTTGGAATGGGCCGTGGCGCATGCCACCATACACTGCATGCAACCCACGCACCTTTCCGGGTGAATCACCACTTCTTTCATGGGCCTTTCCTCCTCTCCTTTTATTATTGTAATCCTCAACCAGTCAGAGCCCGCTGCATTCCGGGCAAGAGCATGGAAAAATCAAAACGCGGATCGAACAGCATCTCCTTTGACAGGGTTATCGGCATCTGCCGTTTCATCAGAGCAAGGAGAATCCCTCCCTTCTCGACCCGGTTCAACATGACGAGGCCCTTCAACACATCCCCTTCAAAGACCAGTTTTCGGTAGGTCTTTCGACGCCGGTCTTCATCTTCCAGGACCTCATAGGGGCCATCCGGGGGCGGGTTGACCAGCCCGCCGCTCAGCATATCCAGGTCTCCGACACGCACCACATTCCGGCCCATTCCTCCCTGGTAAGGGACATTTCCGCCGGCCATGTTCATCCCGGCCACAACGCCCTGCTCGGCGGCAACGGGCCAGATGCCATTCACCTTTTTCAGCCCGAATACAACGTCAAAGGCCTCTGCCACATCTCCGGCCGCGTAGATACCCTTCTCATCCGTCTCCAGAAAATCGTCCACCAGGATCCCTTGTCCTACCCGGATCCGGCCTTCTTCAATGGAAGGAACAGCAGGCCTGGACCCCACGGCCACCACAACCAGGTCGCAGGGTGCCCTTGAGCCGTCATCCAGCAAGGCCTCCCTGACCCGCCCGTTTCCTTCAAATGCGGTAACCGTCGCCCCCATCTTCAGTGCGATTCCCATCGCTTCCAGCCTTTGGGCGATGGCGGACCCGGATTTCCGGTCCGCCACCATGGGCAGGGGATGAGCCAGCTTTTCGACCATGGTGACTTTGACGCCCCTTCCGATCAAGGCATGGGCCGCCTTGAGTCCCACCAGCCCCCCGCCGATTATGAGCGTGTTGTGCACCTCCGGAAGGGCCTCCAGCATGGCCTCCACATGCCCGCGGTTTCTCATGGAGAGAATATTGGCCAGATGGGATCCATCCGCCTTGATATCCACGGGATTCGCTCCGGTGGCAATGAGAAGCCGATCAAACGGGATGGTTTTTCCCGTGATCGTTTCAAGGCTTTTTTCCCTGGTATGAATCAGGCTCACACGTTCCCCGGACAGGAGTTCAATGTCAAGAGAACGAAAATCGTCCACTTCACGAATCGCCATCCGGCCGGGGAGGATGCTCCCCTCCAGCAGCATGCTGATCATGGGTCGGCAGTATGGCAGGAAGGGTTCGTCCCCAATCAAGGTGATGGAAGCGTCCGGATCCAACTTGCGGATGGCCTCTGCGGCCATGGTGCCGGCAATCCCGGTACCTGCGATCACGTGTTTCATAGTCTGCCTCCTTTGTGAACGTTCCAAAGCAGGACAACGGGTATGGACAATCGGAATATACAGCAGAATTTTGTGGAACTAAAAAAACCATGGAAGGAACGGGCTGGTGAAACGGAGCAGGAGGACGAAGCAGGGCAATGGACAAAGATCGCGGGAACCCAGCGTGAAATCCAGCTTGCACCTTAAATGGAAACTACTTCCATGAAGCTGATGAGTCAAGGAAAAACCATGCACGAATTTCGGTAGATGCCTTTCGTCCCTATGCCCTGCATTCCCTTTACAGGTTATGTACTCTCGACAAAACCCCTGCCGCCCCACCCCAAGCGACTCACTTCAACGGCATGGATCACTCGCGAGGAACGGCGCTGTGCGAAGCGTCGTGCGATTCCTCGTCGAGCGAATCCGATCGTTCGGCTTCTAAGAGCTTCTCGACATCGATTTTGTCTTGCGACCTTCCGCTCGCTTTTTTTGCCCTGATCAGATCGGACCTGGAAATAAATGGGATCTTAAGGTCATCCAACTCAACCACCTCACGGTTTTTCCAAGCCTCTTCAAATTCGATCCCCGGAATCGACATCATAATATCAACCCGCAAAGGCGGTCTTCCCATTTGATAAAAGTAATCCTGGTGGGTGAAGTCATCTGCGGTAAGATTTGCCAATGGTGCGCCAAATGCCTTCAATGCGGCGTAAACGGCATTTGCATTCGCTAGGTCAGTCGCTATCCAGACATCAAGATCTTTAGTGAATCGTGGCTCGCTGTATTTCATTACCGCGTAGCCGCCTACAATGAGAAAGCGGACCTTATGCTTTTCGAAAAGATTCAACAGTTCTTTGAAGTCGGAACTCGTGAGCATCTTTACCTCGAATCAAAAGGTAGTCATGCAGCATTTCCCATACGGCCTCGAAAATAGCACGATCTCCTTGAGATTGCCAAAAACGAATATCGAATGAACGCCGATCATCCTCTATACGCTGATAATTTTCTTCAATTGATCTCATTTTTCTCTCCTGCCAAGCGAGGAGTTGAGGGGCGCACATGAAGCGCCAGCGCAATGTGTGTCCCTATTCACCTAATTAGGTTAGAAAGCTTAATATGCAGAAGCCTTTTCTTGATGGAGTTCTTCCCGAATAACACGTCTCAACACATCTTCTATTGGTTCTGTTTCTTCCTCAATATACTTGTGTAAAGCTTCATTAATCATTGATTGGTAATTGCCCCCTCCGGCCTTGTGGACCTTATTCTTAAACCAATTAATAATATCGTTGTCGAGCCGGATCGTGATCCTGGTCTTATTGGGCATAGGGAGTATAACTGGTCCACGTTTACCTTTAGTAAAATCATATTCTTTTTTCATAGTCCCACCTCATAATGCCTTTGTTCTCTTTTTGTTGCTTTACAGGCTGAAATAATACGGATCGTCTCTCCTCTCCAAGTGTATACAACCTGAGTTCCCGGAAACATGTAACGATGAAATGTGCAACTAACTAATATAACTTGAATAAGCATGAAATTCGTGCCTCGTTACAATATAGTATTATAACGAGGATTATTATACATCTAAATGGCAAATAATTGCTGCAATATTAAAAAGTTGCTCTGTTTCATCGTTACAATCCTCCGGGAATTCAGGATACAACGACAAGAATCCTGGCAAAACAGTCAATACCAATAGAAACAAATCTTTGTTCTTGCTCATGCACATCTTCGAGAGTAATGGCATTCAGATCGGCAAAAATGGATACAGCATCGGCAAAATCAACACCATGCTTTTTGAAATTGCTTTCAGCCTTTCTATTGTCCCATTGAAAATCCATAGCGATAGTATATGTACATTATGTGTACAAGTCAAGCAAAAGGGGGCACCCAATTATAAGCCTTCTTCGGTCCCCCTCTTTTTCGAGGAACAACCGCCCGGTTATGCTTTTCTTAGGGAGTTTCCCGGAGGAAGAGTCTATATTATTTCTCCCCGGATCGCTAGAACCTATCCGGGTCCTTCTCCAGAGGTGGAGGGTTTAGTCAGAACTAAACTGTTGTACGGAACTAAAACTCTCCTCTTCCTCTTCTGCTATGAGAAAATCAATAATCTTTCTTTTGTCTGTCTCCGGTTTAAATAACTCCCGGAGGGCATAATAAGCCTCATACCCGTCAGGCTTTGTGGAATAGTAAAAATCTTTGGCTAATTCTGTAAATGTATCAAGGTCTTCTTGGCCAACACATGCTTGAGTGTAGTAAGTTATGAGTATACTGAGTATGGTTTGGAACTCATGGAAGAATGACAAGTCAGAGAGGAGGTCGATCCTGCCGGGGTAATTGTCCAGGCCATACAGGAGGAGGGATTTAAGATTTTTATTGGCCTCTCTGAAGTATTTCCTGATTAGAGCATAGTTGGGATCCTCTGCAGCCTTTTCTTCAGAGTAACTTTCAAATATTTCTTTTGATAATTTCGTTTCATTTTCAAAATAAGCGACAAGATCTCTCTGTCGCTGGTTTTCCGCCCTGGCATTTCTTTCCTCTATTTCTTCATAATCATCGTCTTCAACGTACTCGAAACCGAGTTCTTCCATTTTGGCGATATAGTCTCTGGGATGGTCACGAAAAATTTCATCCACTTTTTCACGAATGATTTCGTTTTTTATTTTTTCGTAGTCATCAAGTACGGAATCTTTGTCTTTTTTGCCCATTTTGGGATAGCTCCAGTTTTCTATTTTTCGTTCAAAACGAAGGGTATAGTGTCTGTGGTAATTTCCCAAATCATAGAGATTAATTCATGCCTTTCCGCCTGGACATACCCATCGTCTGTATCTTCATCCATATTTATTTTTCTTACTGCTTTTCTGTTCATGTTCATTTCAACCTTTTCTCCCGTATATTCTGTGAAGAGTTCGTCCGTGGAATGGGCATCCTTCTCCAATCGGATGGATGGGCGGGGCTTCGCGGACCTGCTCAGCTCCCTACCCGCCCGGATGGGTTCGGCGCAAAGCGTCGGCCCATCACGCAGTTCAGCCGTCTTTATCGGCTGGAATTGTTTGTTGGCTTGCTAGGCTTGGATGCTAAGCCTCCCTTTACTTGCAAAGCTTCTATCAACATCATTTCAATTAAATTTTAAAAGAGCGTCCCGCGCCCCATCATGTTTCCCTTTTTTTAAAGAATCTGGTCGGAGGATGAAAAGGGGTTGAAAAATTTGGCGAGGTACATTATTCGCGCCTGCTTCTCACATGCTTGTAAACCGCAGGATGGGTGCAGACTTCAAAATAACTTCTGCTCGTGGGCTTTAAGGACGCAAACGTATCCGGATGCACCTGGCGAATTTTGGACTCCCTGATGGCGAGACGCTGGAATCTGCCGGTTGTCAAGGGGAACTTGCCCGTGTGCAGCTTGATATTTTTTTGATTAAGTTCGGGAATATCCGCCCTGAAGGTGGTCAGGTTGATTTCCCTGGAGAGTTTCTTGAAGCCTTCGGGATTCAATTCGATGCCGTTGACGTTGTATCTCACAAAGATATCGTCCGCGGTTTTCAGACTGTCTTCTTCGGATGCGGCTTGGTAGACATACAAATTGAAGGCGTGTTTCTTTTTTGAAAGGATTCTTCGTAAAGGTTTTGAACAGCCTGACTGGCGATCGGCAAGGTTGATCGCGGAGGAGATCATGATACGCTGTTTCCCGTCGAAGAGAAAGGTGGGTGGCGAGTCAAGATAGTTGATGCCGATACCGAGTTCCAGAATCGGCAGTTGATTCTTTTTGCTTTTCTCATTGTAATGTTTGATAATGAAAAGCATGTTTATGGCAATACCGCATGCCCTGGCTACAATGTACCAGCCTTCGGGTGTCTTCTCTCTTTCAAAAATTGCCAGGATAATGGCGTCTCCCTCGATAAAAACCTTGACGGCCCCATAGTCTTTAAGAGTTTCAGATATGGGGTTGAAGAAATTGAGACTGAAATAGGAGGCGGGGTTCAATCCTCTTTTTATCATCTGTTGCGTTATATCGGTGGATCCCCTCACATCCGCCTTTATCACGACGTGGTTGAGGATTGGCTTTTCACGCTCCCGTTTTTCACTGGGAAGCAGGAATTCATACAGCGTATTATTTACCTTGGATAGATGAAGGGTTTTATCATCCGTTGTCAAATTGATTCGGTCCATTGCCTCATTGATTACTTTGTGGTTTTCAATATCCCGATGGTAGCGAGTTATTCCTTTGAGGAATCGAATCAGGTATTGTTTTCTTTTCTTCACCCGAAGAAATTCTAGTTTTTTTACCTGTTTTTTCAGAGGCCCCAGGGGAAAGGGCTTGTGGTATATTTTTCTCAGCTGCTTCAGCCGGGTAATGATGGGTTTTCTTGATTTTGGATCGATCATAAAAAGAAGAATCTGCCGCGGCACCAACGGAGAACAGTAGATCCGGTAGACCGCCCGCATTTCATAAGATGCGGAGATCCTTTGAATCAGGCGGGCTTTCTTGAATGCCTTAAAAAAATCCTTGAGGAAGATTTTTTGTTTGGCAGCCAAGTTTTTCAGCTGAGCGATATCCACATCGTCTGATGGTTGCTTTTTGCTCTTTTTGATTTTCTCGAGGGTATCATAATAGTCCAGTAAATCATCGATATTATCGGTTTGCTTGAGATAGATAGCGATGTTGGTCGGGCGGGATGGCCTGTCCGACCCGCCAATAGCCGGGTCCTCTTCGGTTTGTTCCGACTGGGGATGATTTCCGACAATTTCAAAAAAGAGACCTTCCAGCAATTTGATTAGGTTATCATAATTGTCCGGGTCTTCGAAGCGTCTGCCCAAAATTATATCATATTCATCGAGGAGTAAGGCATCGTGATAGTGATTCATGGAATGAAAAATTGGATTTTCGAGGATGTCGTCCGGCAGCAGATTTTCAGCGCCGAAGTTTGCCTCTCGTATAGCTTTGAGCTTATTTTTGTTGACGTCGGATAGCAGGGAAAAAAGCTCCTGTCCCATTTTTCTTAAAAAGACGTCCTTGTTCTGCAGAACAATCGAAATGGACTCCTGTCTCTTGACGGTGTCCTCTGTCAGATGTCGATCCGTCTGTTGGTCTTTGCGAATCAGATTCTTGATATTGGTGATGGTCACCTTGAACTGATCCCGCATATACGTGATGAGCATTTTCATTATGGCAATTTGAGCCAGAAAATCGATTTGGGGATTATTTTCCTGTTTTGACTTGTAGACGGCATCTTCCATGAGCTGGCTGTAAAGCAACTTGAAGTCAGTCACTTTTTGAGCCCACACAACAGGTTTATCAATCCTGGAAAATTTGTATAATTCAACATTTCTGGCAATGATCTGGGGAACAATTTTATCGGCCGCCTCGCAAAAAGCGGGACTCAGGCAGACATCATGCCGGACATTGTCCACCCCGGGAATGAGCTGGTCCAGGGAGAGATTCAATGCATAGGGAGAAAGTGGAAATCGGTGAAAATCGGCGTTCGCAATTTTTTTTTTAATAAAGAAAAACATAACAAGTACTTATAGCATTAACGCAAAAAAAAGTCTATCAAATTTAAAAGTGATTGACAGGATCTTTATTTCTCTATCATTATAAATGTTTGTTGGGCAATCCCTTTTAATTAAACCTTCCCATCAATGAGAATATGCTCGATAGTAAAAAAGGCTGAGGATGCTTTCAGATCCAGGAATTTCGCTTCATCCTCAATGAAAATTTTGCGAAGTTTTTGACCCTCCGGTGAATTGATGGCTGATAGAAAGTCTGCTTCCGATTGCCACCATATCTCACCAACCCCATCATACGGTTCTGATAATCCTCTGGATTTCTGAATATTCTCGTTTAGTGGTGAATCGATGGTATGGCTTTGAACGTAACGTACTGCCCTATAGGTGTCTGCAAACTTCTTGAAAAGGGGACCATGATGGTTTAGCCAATAGTCTTGAAACTCAGCCAGTGATAAATTCGGGTGGCGCTTTGCGCACATAACAAATTTGATCATAAAATTCTCTCCTTCAGATGCCCAACGTCAAAATTAGCCGGCGCGGTAACGCGTCCGGCTGAATGCCTTGTTAGCTGTGTTACATGGCGCAGTAAACACCAACTAAATCTCCCCTTACACCGATGGACACAAACTCACCACTATCATTTTTTGTACCAAGGCCGTACTCATTAGTTTCTGGGTCAAACCATTGAATATAACCACCATCTATAGCTACTACCCAATAATCTGTGGACAAAAGGGGTCAGACCTATTTATCGGCCTTCTTCGGCCTACCTCTTTTTCGAGGAACAACCACCCGGTTGAGTTTGTTGCCCAACCTTTCCAGAAATGCCGCCCTCCCCCATGCCTTACCCTGTTGTGCCGCCTCCCGAATGGCCTCCATATCTTCAGATCGCTCCTGCTCATAAAAGAATTCCTTATAGCTGAACGCAGAATCATGGAGGCAATCGGCCATGATGGTCTTGTCTTCTTTCCCCAAAAGATGGTAGGAGCCACTGGACCATGGATAATCCGCTCCATCCGCAACCATGCCGGCCCTGACAGGGTTCGTTTCTATGTATTTGAGGACAACATAGTAAACTTCCGGATCAAGCGGGTGCAGCTTGTAGCGGTTCTCCCAGAGTTTGCCGCTCCTACGGTATTTCCTGTTATAGTACTGTGTGTATCGTTGGGCCAGGATCTTCATGAAGTTGATCATTCTCTCTTCTGTGCCTGGAAGAACCAAGAGGTGCGTATGGTTCGTCATCAGGCAATACCCCATGATCGGGGCATGGTACTGCTCTGCTAATTTTCTGGCCCACTTGAGATAATAGAACCGGTCCTCTTTTTCCTTGAATACATCCTGGCGATTGTTTCCCCGCTGTATGGCGTGATGGCATATATTGGGGATAATGAGGCGAGTATTTCTTGACATGATTGAGACATATCAGGCGTTGTGGCGGGGTGTCAATTAAAATAGGTGTGACCCCTTTTCCACTCCCGTTCCTATTTCGCTTTTCTGAGCACGTGAATTGTGAAAACCGGCATTTGGCCTTACAGACATCCAAGGGACATTCAGAACCTTCCTGACACTCCTGCTTTATCCGGGAGTGTTTGACATTTGGATGACAAATGGATTATGCAACGATCTTGGAACCGAAAGATTACGATCAACAAGGATTTATAGAAAAAGGAGCGAAGAGCAGTGAAGTACGACTTTGACGAGATTATTGACCGCAAAGGGACAAACGCGATGAATACAGATGGTTTTAGAGAATATTTATTTCAGCCAGCTGACGATATCGCTTTTCCCTACGCGGACGATGAATTCATTCGCATGTGGGTAGCTGACATGGAGTTTGCTGCGCCTCCTGAAATCATCCAAGCCGTCAAAGATCGGCTGGACAAGAGAATCTTTGGCTATACCAAAGTGTTCGACCCAAACTATTACCTATCTGTTACCAATTGGACGCAACGGCATTACCAATGGACCTTTGAAAAAGAGCATTTAGTAACGTCGCCCGGCATTATTCCCGCTTTATATGAGTTGGTTGAATATATCTGCAAACCAGACGAAAAGGTGTTAATCTTCACTCCGTCTTATGCCCACTTCAAACATGCGGTGGACTATAATCACCTTGAATTGGTGTGCTCTGACCTTATTAACCAACAGGGCTACTACACGATGAACTTTGATGATCTGGACGCGAAGACAAAAAATGAAAAAATATCCTTATGTATCTTTTGCAACCCGCATAATCCATCTGGGAGGGTATGGACGCCGGAAGAATTAAAACGATTTGGGAGAATTTGTCTTAAAAACAATGTGTGGATTATTTCTGATGAAATTCATTGTGATTTACTTAGAAATGGAAATGTTCATACACCTTTGGCTAAGCTTTTTCCGCACTCAGACAGGATCATCACGTGCATGGGGGCAAGCAAAACTTTTAATATGGCCGGGCTAATGTTCTCGAACATAATCATTCCCTGTAATGAAATCAGAGACATATGGAAGGCCCGTCACTATAGTTTAGAAAATCCGCTAAGTATTGCGGCAACTCAAGCTGCTTACCAGTACGGTGATGAATGGCTTGAACAATTGAAATGCTATTTAGATGGTAATTTTGATTTTACCAGGCAATATCTTGAAACCTGCCTGCCCAAAGCGGTATTTCGTATTCCCGAGGCTACTTATCTTGCATGGGTTAATATAAGGGCCTATCTGCCAAGAGAAGAAAACCTATCCTTATATTTTGCCAGCAACGCTGGCGTGCTGTTAGAAGGCGGGAACATGTTCGTTGCCAATTCGGATGGTTATATTCGCCTCAACCTGGCATGTCCGAGATCAGTCTTAGAAGAGGGCTTGAAAAGAATCTGTAAAGCACTCGGATAGGGTAGTAATGTGAACAGAGCTATACGGTTTGTATCATTGGGTTTGTGGCATGGAGGCGAACCTCACGCACCCGAGAGAGGGAAGAAAAATGGAATTGTATGACGCTATCGAGAAAAGGCGGACTATCCGCGTTTATAAGAGCAGAGCAACGGAAGCACAATTGCGCAAAATCATCCTGGCAGGAACCAAGGCCCCTTCGGCCCGAAACCGCCAGCCCTGGGAGTTTATCATCGTGGAAGACCGGCAAACCTTGGACCGGCTTGCGGATCTGAAGTACCGGCTCAACTCCAAAGTGGATCCCGATCAAGGACGGAAACAGGCGTCGGATGCGCGAGAAAGGGCCGCCCTGGAACAGAAGCGCTCTTTTGACAACGCCAGTATCGTGGCCGTCTGCAATGAGGCGGGGTGGGAGAGGAGCGTGTGGCTCTGCATCGAGAATATGTCCCTTTCCGCTGTCGCAGAGGGCCTGGGAAGCGGTATTGTTCTCTACTGGGGAGAAGAAAAGAAAGAGGTTGAGCGAGCGCTCGGCATCCCGGAGGATTATGAATTGACAGCCGTCCTGAAGATCGGGGAGCCTGCGGAAGAAGGGTTTCCGAGGGATAAGAATCCTTCCGCCCCCAGGAGGGAAGAATTCAGTTGGCTGCACCGGAACCGCTTTGGAGACCAATGCGCCTGAGTGTGAATATGTGGATAGGGGGACTCTTCAATAAATTAATTCACATTGTATCTATTTGGAATTAGCCCCATAATATATGGGAATGAGGACACCGTTTGATGTTTATACCACGTTAACGGGGGCGATCTCATGAAATACCTCAGCAAAGACATCTATTCACACATGGCCCTATATAACAAAAGAGCGAACGCGGAGATGCTTGTCGTGCTGGCGCAGCTCACAGGCAAGGCTCGCAGACGGGACACCGGTTCGTGGTTCGGATCAATTCACCGGCTCGTGAACCATATCATCATTGCGGATATTTACTGGCTCAATCGTTTCAGGCCGGTGTTCCCTGAGTCTGCCGTGTTGAACGATCCGCGATTGTCGCCCGCGGAACTGTCCTGGCAGCATGATCTTTGCGAGGACTTCGAAGCGTTGCAGCACGAACGGAGGTTTGTGGACGACCGCATCATTGCATGGTTTGAGGAGTGCCCTGAAGACCGGTACGGAGACAGTTTCCAGTATTCGGATTCTGTGGGCAACCTTCAAAGGGCGGTTGCCGGACAGACATTTGAGTATCTGTTTCTTCACCAGGTCCACCACAGGGGACAGGTATCCCAGGTGTTGGACTCACTGGGGTTGCCTAACAATTTCGCGGACAACGTTGCGTTTCTTGAAGGATCCAAATGAGCGCAGATAATTCGCTGGATAAACTGACGTCAGGAACAGCAATGGCGACGGCCTTTATGAGGGCTTTGGCAGCATGTGACCCCAGAAAAGAAATCAGGGGAAGCGATAACCTTGCTGAGATATTTCTAATAGATGAGCAAAAAAAGCCACTAAATGATAGTGCAGCCAGAGCATGGGTCATGCAACACAGAGTTACACCAGGCGCTTATGAATTTATGATTGCACGTACAGCATTTTTTGACCAAATTGTGAAACAGGCATTGAAGGAAAATGCAGGGCAGATAGTGTTTCTTGGTGCAGGTTACGATAGCCGTCCATAATAGAACATCTCACTGCGGATGAGATGAGCGGGAAATATTTATCTCGCGAGAGCCATTTAGATATTGGTAACGTTCCACCATTGTTTTGTTTAGTTCACGCAAAGGTGAAGTAAGAGGGACCACCTTAACGTTCGGTGACAATATACAAAAAGAGGTTTTTAATGAAAGTGGACGTCAAGCAAGATTGTATTGGAGTTAGCTGGAAGGCGGTATCGGAAACACTGAAATGTGTTGGAATGTCTTACCACGAACCTGATGTGCACAGAAAAGCGTTTGAAGCCAGTCATACGACCATCTTTGTCTATCATGCTGACCGATTAGTCGGTTTTGGCCGAGCGATATCCGACGGTGCCTGCCAGGCTGCTATCTATGACTGTGCGGTTCTCCCTGAATTCCAAGGGAAGGGAATCGGAAAGACTATCGTGAACAGCATCTTATCCCAGCTCTCGCATTGCAACCTCATTCTATACGCGTCACCAGGAAAAGAAGGATTCTACCAAAAGCACGGATTCCGGAAGATGAAAACAGGCATGGCGCACTTCCAGAAAAGCATAGCAATGAGAGATCGTGGATTCACCGAATGAACCAAGAAGATCAATTAGCAGGAGGAGGTGCAAACCGGTTAAAGAGGAAGATACACTATGGATAGTCTCAACACACGGACAACGATTCTGAATGCGGGGGTACCCGAAGAAAAAAGAGAAGAAATCAGGGGCTACTTCCACAAGACATACACCATTGATGAAGCGCTCTACGATACGCTTGCCACTGATCAGGCCTTTTACCTCCGGGCCGAACCACTCCGACACCCCCTGATTTTCTACCTGGGCCACACCGCCGTCTTCTACATCAACAAACTGATCATTGCCAGAATTATCGATCAGCGTATTAACCCCGAATTTGAGTCCATGTTTGCCATTGGCGTCGATGAAATGTCCTGGGACGATCTGGACGAATCCCACTACGACTGGCCGACTGTGGCGGAGGTCAAGGCCTACCGGGACAAAGTACGGGAGACCGTGGACCGTGTCATTGGCACGCTGCCCTTAACATTGCCCATCAACTGGAACAACCCGTTCTGGGCCATTATGATGGGAATCGAACATGAGCGTATCCACCTGGAAACCTCATCGGTGATCATCCGTCGGTTGCCCATTGAGCAAGTCCGGCAGATTCCTCTCTGGCACATCTGTCCTGAAACGGGATTTGCGCCTCCTAATCAACTCCTGCCCGTACCGGGCGGGCCGGTTGTCCTGGGGAAATCCAAGGATCATCCACTCTACGGCTGGGATAACGAGTTTGGAAGGCATCCCTTTGATGTCTGGGATTTTTCGGCCAGCCGGTATCTCGTATCCAATGATGAATACCTGGGTTTTGTGAAGGATGGTGGGTACGAACGGGAGGAATACTGGTCCAATGAAGGCTGGCAATGGATTCAATACGCCCGTCCCGGTCACCCCCTTTTCTGGATTAAAGCGGAAAAGGGCTACCGCTTCAGGACTATGGCGCAGGTGATCGAGATGCCCTGGGACTGGCCCGTGGAAGTGAACTATCTGGAGGCGAAAGCGTTCTGCAACTGGCTCAGCGGCAAAACCGGTAGGAGTCTTCGGTTGCCTACCGAGGAAGAGTGGTATCGTCTGCGGGACCTGCATGACATTCCGGATCAGCCCTATTGGGTCAAGGCACCTGGAAATATCAACCTGGAACACTGGGCATCATCGTGCCCGGTAAACCGATTCAGGTTCGGCGAATTCTACGATATCATCGGCAATGTCTGGCAGTGGACCGAAACCCCCATCTCCGGTTTTCAAGGATTTGAAGTGCATCCCTATTATGATGATTTTTCCGCCCCTACGTTTGATACCCGGCATAACCTCATCAAGGGCGGCTCATGGATATCCACCGGAAACGAGGCCACCCGGGATTCACGCTATGCCTTCCGGCGACATTTTTTCCAGCATGCAGGCTTCCGCTATGTGGAATCTCAACAGCCGTTGGCACCGGCTGAAACCATGTATGAAACCGATGCAGCCGTATCACAATACTGTGAAGCCCATTACGGGGCAACGTATTTCGGCGTGGAGAATTTTCCAGCCGCCTGCGTAAAGATCTGCCTGGAGCATATGCAGGGCCGGCCCGGGAAAAGGGCGCTTGATCTGGGTTGCGCCGTGGGACGGGCGACCTTCGAACTGGCCAGGCATTTTGAGTTTGTCCATGGCCTGGATTTCTCGGCGCGCTTTATCCGCATTGCGATTCAGCTGAAGGAAAAGGGTGTCATCCACTACGAGATGGTGGAGGAAGGGGACATGGTGTCCTATCATGAAAAACGGCTGGCCGATTTTCAATTGGAGAGCGTCAGGGATCGAGTGGAGTTTCTGCAGGCCGATGCCGCCAATCTCAAACCACAGTTCAACAACTACGATTTGATATTGGCCGCCAACCTGATCGACCGCCTCTACGATCCGGGAAAATTTCTTACCACCATTCATGACCGGATTCCTGTGGGCGGGCTGTTGGTCCTTGCCTCGCCTTATACCTGGCTCGAGGAATTCACCAAACGGAGAAACTGGGTGGGCGGTTTCAGAAAGGACGGTGAACCCTATCCGACACTGGAAGGGCTGAAGGATCTCCTGGGCGCTCATTTTCGCATGCTTGCGGAGCCCCGGGACGTGGCGTTCATTATCCGCGAAACAGGCCGCAAATTTCAACATACTCTCTCACAGATAACCGTTTGGGAGCGGGTTGACCAGCGTTGATCTTCTCCTTACGGTGGGAATGGGGAGCGTCCGTAAAAAACCAAGAAACTTTATATAAGAATTCATCCAGCCTTTGAAATAGCAAAAAATGGGAACGAATCCGAACAACGGAATAAGCCATTTGGAATACTTTCCTCGATTCTTATGGGTGTCCCACAAAACCTTAACAGCCCTTTCATTCACTGACAATTTACCCGCCGCTGGTTAGTTTTTGGATAGGGGGATTACAGGTAGTCAGACAATGTGAATGAGAAAGGAGAGATAGACATGGAGAAATATCCACCTGGTTTGAAGAATGTATTGGAGTTTCCACTTATGGATGCTTTATTTGGCCGACGATCACGCCGGTTTCCGATAGGTGCCGCCATTCCGGACGGGCCGCTTGCATTCTCATCCCGTCACAAACCCCTGCCGCTTTCCGAACTTGAAGAGATGATGATATTAACCGCTTCGGGCGGTAATTCGGGATGGCACTACATGCTCAAACACCACGAGGGGTATGGACCGCACATTCCGAACGACTCTGCCGGTGCCGGAGGGCGCACATTTCCGTCCGCCGCAGGCTGGCAAACCAGTGAGATTTTCTATACAAATGACGAGGGCATCTATTTCTTTCCAACTCGGGACGCTCCTTCGCTGGTCGAGCAAGCCGAAGGCGACTCTCGGGATATTGAAAAGCTGCTGGAAGCCCACGGTTCACGCATCCAAAAACTGGCTGATAGTCGGCTGTATCTTCCGCCTGAATCAGCTCACATTGACGGGCACAACATCTGGTGTGCCAATCATCCAGGCAGTTTACTCATTATCCCGGTCGCTGATATTGCACAGCATCTTATTGCAGCGCTCTGCTATCTCGTCCAAAACGGTTTTTGCATCTATGATAATGTACACGAAGAAAAGATCGCAGGACTAGACCGCTTCCGACATCTGGTAGATGTGGACAGCCCTGCCCCCCTAACAGAAATTGAATTGGCTGCCCTTACCATGTGCACCGCTGAACTATCAACCTGTTGCTATGCCGGTATGTTGATACTTCAAGCCATGGGATTAGGAGGGTGGATGTATACGGGGATAAATTGGCTGTCGGTCTTGGGTGCGAGTGGTGACCCTAAGGTGCCAGGCTTGGGTTTTCGCTATGACACTGATGCGAGATGGGCAATTCCCAATCCGACAGGGTTGACAGGCATCTTCGAGGGCTATTGCCCCCCACATTATCCGGATATGCGGGCTGCTGTAGAAGCCTTCGCCCAGCGGAAGTTTGGTCCGGGCGGGCCATTTCATCCCGACACACCCGGGCCGTGGAAAGATAATGCCAAAGTCCGAGGAAGCGCTCAGGGCTACAGCGAAGAATTCAAGGACTGTGTGGCGCTCATGGCCCAGCATATATACGACCGCTTCGGTAAATTTCCTGGCACGGTTCCCAGTGTTTTTATTGAGACCATTTTGCAGGCCCAGCACCTGGATCTGGAATTTTACGATCATCATTTTGAGCCGGGAGCGTATTTGTGGACCCACGCTCAACATATGACTGACTGGCATCCTGAATCAATCAGGTAATGGAATTGGGGACGTACATGAAAATCTGATTCCTGAGAAGTAACTATTGTATATTATCTACGAATACGTGGAGGGCGGGCGCTCTTTTAAAATTTAATAACTGAACCTATTAGTAGATATTTGCCATTCTTGCCTATTGACTCTTTCTCTCCACGGAAAGCCGGGTCTCTGGATGAGATCCCCCAGGAAATAAAAGTCTATCTTGATTCGGCACTCAGCAAAGAAACAAGCCCACAACAGGTGCAGGCAGATATTGGAAGCCTGTGGGCGCCCCAAAAGTATTTGCGTATGGGCACCACCAGGATTTTGTCGGAAGAAAGGCCTTGGCCAGGGAAGTCAGTGGGACGCTTTGCAGCAGGCTGCGGGGTATCTGATCGGAGGTGCGCCGAAATCTTCCGGCGTGGGCTGGTCATCCCGGCAGGGAACTGCAGAGCATTCTGGTGAACGCAAAAATATTCTTTATCACTTTATGTATAGATTGCAAGGAAAAACGGCTTCTTCAGGTTTTTGCGTGTGAGCACGGACTGTGGAGAGCGGGATCCGACCTTGTTATCAATCGAAGGGGTGAAGGGTTTAAGGATATTTCGAGGAAGTGCGTCCTTGGTCACCTGTCCGTTCTCGCTGCCTCGTCGAGCCCTGCCCGCACCTCTCCGCGAACCAGGTCCGAAACCCTAAGAGCCTTCAGCAATGGACGGTCAAACTCCTGGATCTGGTCAGCCACAGCCGGTTGTACAGAGGTCGCAATCCAAGCGGCCACATAAAGATTGAGACGAGCAAAAAGGTTGAAAAAAAGCATCAGTACAATTACCGGACCGAACAGTGCGGCCGCGGGATTGCCCGAAAACATGCCCATCAGAAAACCGGTGAGGTACTGCAGGACGAAGAGTCCGACGGATCCGATCAGCGCACCCCACGCGATGATGGGGAAAGGAAACTTGTGCTCCGGCAACACGTTGTAAAGGTATACGAACATAGCCCATCCGACAATCGCCGACAGAATGGGCCCCACGATCCGCAGCAGGACCTTGATGATGGGGATCCCATCCAGTGCGAGCCAGTGCACGATGGTACCGGTCAACGAGGTCGCTACGGCTGCAAGCGCGAAGGTCACCGCCAGGATGACGAGCAGGCCCAGGAGAATAGCGAAATTCAGCAGTACTTCCAGAACGATGAAACGTTTGTGCTCTTTCATGTCAAACAGTGGACGGGTCTGGGCCCGCACGGCAGACTTCAGGTTCCCTGCCCACCCGGCGCTGGAGTACATCGACGAGAAAAGTCCCACCAGACCCACCGAGGCCCAGTTGCGCAGCAAGCCGCTAATCAGGCCGGTCAGTTGGACCTGCAGGTTCTGGGGAGCGCCCTGCAGCTGAACCATGATCGCTGCCCGAACCTGCTCCAGCATGTCGGGACGCAGCACTGTCAGAGTGAACCCGCAAGCCGAGAACGCAAACATCAGGATGGGCACCATTGCCAGCAACGAGAAGTACGTGATGGCCCCCGCGAACTGGTTCCCCAGCCGGGTGGCATACCTGGTATTCATCCGGAGCACGTGTGCCACTGCCGGTACCCGCCTCAGCACTTTGACTTTCTCTTGCACCTGCAGAACGATTGCTGTCACTGTTCATCTCCCTTCGTACGCAGTTCGGACTCCGTCCCCGAGAGTCCCAACCATCCAGAATAGTTATTATCGCAGCGCTGAGCCGCAAGCACGGCGAGAGGCCATAGGCTCGCCTGCGGACATGCGACAAGCGCAGTCGGGTCTATTCTATCACCATATTTCAACAAACAAGGATAATAACGAGACAAACAGAATCATGGAGTCTTAACGAGCCGGTTCAGTTATACCGGGCGGCCTTTCGCCATCAGAACCTCGGAGAAACACCGGCGGGATGGAGCATGCTCAAGAGCTGCTGGAAAAATGGGAAAAGGCCTACTCCTGGCTTTCCTAGCGGGAACGGTCGGGACTCATCCGATTTGCCCGCTTAAGTTTCGAATCGGAGGGAAAAACCTTCCAGGAGAGATTGGAAGAAACAACGCTTGCGCTGATCACTGAGCGTTCTTAACGAAGGCGACGAGCAGAATCGACAATTACTCGTCCCCTATCAACAGGTCCCCGTGGCCCGGCCCTGGAGCCTGCTATATTCCGCACAGACTGTTTACAATTTCAGTAAACATTTCACTCCCCATCACCAGGTTTTCTTCACTGATTTTCTCATCGATTCCGTGGACCATTTTGATATCGTTCATCGAAATAAGTACCGGAAATACACCGTAGGAGGTTATTCCCTTCTTTCGAAAGAACCTCGAGTCGGACGATCCGAACAACAGGGACGGGACAATAACGGCATCCGGAAATCGCCGGCTGAATACCTTCTCGATCTTTCGATATTCGTCTGTAAAGATGGGGGAGGCTTCTGCGCGGTCCTTGACAATAAAATCAGCTTTGACACCCTCATCACCCAGCTGCTTTTTGACCTTGGCGATAAACTGGTCCGGGTCCTGACCGGGAAGGAGTCTCACGTCCAGCTTGGCTTCCACTCTACTCGGGATAACGTTGATTTTCGACCCGCCGGAGATGACATTGGTGCTGATTGTATTGCGAAGGATGGCGGACATCTGGGGAATCTCGGAAAGCCCGCTTTCCGTCAGACATTTGATCAGGGTCTCCTCTTTGTTGTCCTCCAGGTAAGGTTTAAGAAAGACCCACGTTTCCGCCAGCTTTCTGAAATATTCGGATGTGACATCCGTGATGACAACGGGATTATCCATGTCTTGCAGACGATTCAAAGCCCTGATCAGCCTTTCCAGTGCATTTTGCTTCTGCGGGACACTTCCATGCCCCGGAGGACCTTCACAACTCACTCTTATCCAGTTGGCCGCTTTTTCAGCCGTTGAGATCAGAAAGACCGGTCGATCGGGCAGCAGGTCACGCAGCCCGAAGCCGCCTTCGTTCAAGACGAGGCCGGCCGAAAAATCGCCGTAATGACTCTTCAACAGATAGTCGGCTCCGAAGGCCCCTCCGTTTTCTTCATCAGCAACCGCTAGAAAAATGACATCCCGGTTCGGAACCTGTCCTTTTCTCTTGATTTCCAGGAAAGCCATCAGTTCCGCTATGCCTTGGCCTTTCATATCCATGGCGCCCCGGCCGTGAACATAACCGTCCTTTATTTCACCGCCGAAAGGATCGAAACTCCACTGCTCCTTTTCCGCCAGAACGACGTCGATATGGTTCAATAGGATAAGGGGATCGTCTCTTCCTTCCCCTGTGATTCGCGCACTGATGGAGGCTCGTCCTTTGGTTGGTTCATGGATCTTATACGCAATCCCTTCCTTCTCAAAGATCTCGGCAAAAAACTGTGCCCCTTTGAGTTCATCTCCCGGCGGATTCGTGGTATTTATCCTGAGATATCGAGATAAGAGTTCAATAGCTTCGTGTCGCATGTTCAACCTCTTTCAGATTCGGGTTTCATTTCAGCAAGCCCGTATGGAAATACGGGCCCGTGCCGAAATGATTCGGGGGTGGACGCCGGTTGAATGGGTGTATCATTTCATCTATGGCCCGTCAGGTAAAGAAAATTTGCTCTTTTTTCCATATCTTTCTCTGCACCGGCAGTTCCGGGCAGCGTCAGACCTGTCCGGTGTTTTGCCGGTGATCGGGAATATCGTCAAATCCGTTGTCGATGCGCAAGGTGCGCAAATGAGAAGGCGGCTCCGCTTACCAGGGTGTTGAATTTCCCGAACCCGTATTGTATTATATTGTATGATTCTGATAACAGGCTTGAAGGGAGGATATCATGAGACACAACCGCGTATGGATTATTCTGGCGTGCCTTTTCCTCTGGGGGTCTGTCGCCCAGGGTGCCGTCGTCACCCGAACGATCCCCTACCGGCAAGGCGGCGTCGACTTTCAAGGGTATCTGGCCTATGACAATGCCCTGCAGGGAAAACGTCCCGGTGTTCTTATTGTCCATGAATGGTGGGGGCTCAACGACTACGCCCGCAAGAGAGCGGAACAACTTGCATCCCTGGGTTACGTGGCGTTTGCCCTGGATATGTACGGCAAGGGCAAGGTGGCTGAGCATCCCAAGCAGGCTGAGGAATTCATGAATGAGGTTACCGGAAATGTGGTCTCCTGGCAGAAACGCGCCCTTGCCGGCCTGGACGTACTGAAAAGACAGCCCGGCACGGATTCGAGCCGAATCGCTGCCATCGGCTATTGCTTCGGTGGTTCCACTGTTCAACAATTGGCATACAGCGGCGCAGATATCAGGGGGATCGTCAGCTTTCACGGTTCCCTGATACCTCCTACGCCTTCAGAGGCCGGACAGACAAAGGCAAAAATCCTGATATGCCATGGCGCAGCCGATCCCTTTGTCAAGCCGGAGTTGGTCCAGAAGTACATTGCGGCCATGAATGCGTCACAGATAGACTGGCAGATGGTCATTTTCGGCCATGCGAAGCACAGCTTCACCAATCCCGGGGCCGACAAGTACGGCATGCCGCAGTTGAGCTACAATCGCCAAGCCGACCTTCGTTCATGGGAGTACATGAGGCTGTTTTTCAAGGAGATCTTCTCCAAGTAGAACAAACGGGTCGGCCTTGAAACCTGCCTATTGAAACGATTCATGCTGTCACTTGTCGGGAGAGAAGTGGGATAGTCTCCAAGCGTTTTCCAGTTAGGACATTTTCTTGCCATATCCCTGACCCTTCATTTAAACTGATTAACGAATAGTATCTTTTTGCCTCGGAGTTGCTCATGCCGTTTGCTGAAAGGGGGTTGCCATGACCGCGCTGAATCCCATCGAATATGTGATCCACCTGGAACCGGACCTCAAGGGCTTCACCTTCTCCGGGAGCACGGAAATACGCGCAGAGACGGCGCAGCCGGTCAAGGAGGTCACCCTGGATATGATCGACCTGGCGGTCAGGGGTTGCAGGGTCCGAATCGGGGAAGAATTTACAGTCTGCGCGTTCCATGTGGATACCAAAAAAGAGGAACTGACCGTTTCGCTTCCCCGGAAAATGAAGGGCACGCTTGTCCTGAGGGTCGATTACGTCGGAAATATCAACGACAAACTGGCCGGTTTTTACAGAAGTCGATACACGGAAGGCGGAAAGACGAAATACATCGCCGTGACACAGTTTGAGGAGAGTGATGCCCGGAGGGCGTTTCCCTGCTTCGATCATCCGGCAAAGAAGGCCGTCTTCGATATTGAAATGGTCGTTGACCAAGGCCTCACGGCCGTATCCAACAACGCCGTCCTCCGGGAAAAGCACCTGGGGAACGGAAAGAAACTGGTCAAATTCCAGCGGACGCCCAGGATGTCCAGCTATCTGGTCTTTTTCGGCGTCGGTGAGTTCGAATTCATCTCGGACCCGGGAGAGGTGTCGGTGCGCGTGATCACGACCCCCGGCATGACGAAGTATGCACGGTTCGCGCTCGCGTTCGGCAGAAAGTCCCTCCAATTCTGCGAATCCTATTACGATGTCCCGTATCCCCTTTCGAAGCTCGATCTTCTCGCGATTCCCGATTTTGCGGCGGGCGCCATGGAAAACTGGGGCGCCATCACCTTCAGGGAAAATCTGCTTCTGCATTTCCCCAATATCACATCCAGGGCGGGAGAAGAGAGGATATGCGAGGTGATCGCCCATGAAATCGCCCATCAGTGGTTCGGGAACCTGGTGACCCCGTCCGATTGGAAGTACCTGTGGCTGAACGAGAGTTTCGCAACCTACCTTGCATACGGCATGGTGGATCACTACTATCCGGAATGGGACATGTGGGCACTTTTCCTGCAGGGTCAGACCGAGCAGGCTTTGAGCAGGGACGGGCTCCATGAAAACTTCGCCATCGAAATTCCCGGAGGGACTCATGTGGTCATCAACGCGAGCACCGCTCCCATCATTTATAACAAAGGGGGGAGCATCCTGAGGCAGATCAAGGGGTACCTGGGAGAGGAACATTTCCGGGACGGCCTTAGGCGTTATTTGAAAACCAATCAGTATGGATGTGCGGCAAGCAGCGACCTCTGGGGGGCCCTGGAAGAGGTGTCGAAAAGCCCCGTCACCCGGATGGTCAAAAGCTGGATCGAACAGCCGGGCTTCCCCCTGGTAGAGGCGCGGAGGAGCGGAAACGCCCTCCTCTTGTCACAGAAAAGGTTCACCTACCTCCCCAATGACTCGCTTCAGACCTGGCTCGTTCCCGTCCGCGTGGAGGTCTTTTATGAAAACGGGGATACGGCGTCCAAGACGACCCTTCTTGAGGGAACGGCGGGCACCCTGGATATGGGACCGGATGCAAAGACCTACAAGGTGAATGCGGGCCAATCAGGCTTTTTCAGGGTCAAATACCTCGATGGAGAGATCCTGCAGGGGCTCGGCGAGAAGGTGTTGCGAAAAGGACTCCCTCCCGAGGACAGATGGGGACTTCAAAACGATCTCTATGCCCTCTTGATGGGGGGTGAGGCCACGATCGATCAATACCTGGACTTTCTCGCCTGGTATGGAGACGAAGATGCCTTTCTGCCGCTCAGCAGTATCGCCGCGAACCTTTTTCACGCCTATCTGGTGGTCGGGGGTCCTGTAAGGGAGCGCATCAGGCTGGAAGGGAAGCACTTCCTCGAAGAGGTCCTCGGAAGGCTGGGGTACGAGCCGACACCGGTGGAAGGACACAACGTGTCCATCTTGAGGGACCGGGTGCTATGGCAGGCGGTCCTTTACGGTTCAAGAGAAGTGGAAGCCTTCGGACTCGGTGCGTTCTCTTCACTCAAAAAGGGGGGCGCCGTCCACCCGGACATTGTGAAGAGCGTCCTTCAGATCGGTGCATGGTACGGCGGGGAGGAGGATTTTGAATGGTTTCAAGCCCGTCTGCAATCCACGGAAAGCGAACATGAGCGGATGAATATTTTGACCGCTCTGGGCTGTTTCAAGGCAAAGGAGATGATTGATAAGGTTCGGGAATACGTCCTGGAGAAAGTCCCTGACCGGAACAAGTTCGTTCCCCTCGTTTCGCTGGCCTCAAATCCTCATGCCGTGTCCGGCATGTGGGAATGGTACGTCTCCCGCGTGAAGGAACTCGAACAATTCCATCCTGTGCATTACGAACGGGTCATCCTCGCCGTCGTCCCTCTGGGCGGACTCGGCAGGGAAACGGAAGTGGAGGAATTTTTCGAAAAGTACATGCTGGAAACGGAAAAGGCAAGGGACGTCATAAGGCTGTCGCTGGAATGGCTGCGCATCCATTCTGCAATGAGAAAACACCTCGGTCTTGTTTGATCCGCCGGCCGTCCCGGGTTCGCGGATCTTTCAACTTGACTGTTGAAAGGATTCATGCTGTCACTTGTCGGGAAAGAAGCGGGATAGTCTCCGAGCGGCGTTGCTGCGTCCACGGTGTCCCGTACCAACGACGATGCAAGTTTCAAGACCCGCCCCCTGTTTCACAAAATTGTAAAGAGGTGAAAGCGCCCTGAGATTCATTTTATTCGCGACCACATTCCTGCTGCTCTACAGCGCCATGCACCTCAGGGGAAAATTCACTGGGAGGGGGATCTGGACGCCTCTCGCAAGGGACGCACTGCGTGATAGTTATCGTCGACACGACTGTATGGATTGATTTCTTCGCTGGTCAGGAATCTCTACATGTTGCAGCCTTGGGATCTCTTGTTCGAAACAAAGATGACATTTGTATCTGTGGCGTCATTTTGACTGAAGTCTTCCAGGACACTCGTAAAGAAAAGGAGTATAAAGAGACCAAGAAGAGATTCGATAGCTTCATATTTCTGCCAATGACCCATGCCACTTTTATCAAAGCAGTGGATATTTACAGGTCCCTTCGTCGTAAAGGGATTACGATCCGAAAGCCAAATGATTGCATGATTGCTTCTGTCGCAATCGAGAACGATATCCATCTACTTCACAACGACAGAGACTTTGACCCAATTGAAAAGTACTTCAGTCTGAAGACCGTAAGATAAGTGGAAAGGGCCTTCGCTGCGGCGCGTTGAGGCTTTTTGCGATTCGAGGGTGGGCGGTTCTGTTCACATTTATGCTTTCGGAGTTAGGGAGCCATTTAAATATTTATGGATAATACTTGAAATAAATGTTTGATAAGGAATACCCTCTTCAATAGATTTTATCTGGATTTGATGATAGTCTTTTTCACTCAACCGGAGATTGATCCGTTTATCTTTTCTCAGAGTATTTCGAGCCGCCATAATAGCCTTTTCTTGTTCCTGTTTCATATTTTTAACAGGTTTCCATTCGTCCTGCTCAATTGATTCCATCAACTCTTTTTCTTCTTTATCAATCGGATCAAATGCTTTGGTGTTCGTTTTTTTCATAATTCCCCCTTTAGGCCATAATGCTTTGTATATTTCCGACTTGGAAAGGCCGTTTTAAGAAAAATCTCATTATCATTTTCCACAAAATGTACAATGACTGCATAGTCCCCAATTTCCAGCACATATAATTATGCAAGTTGTATAGTGGCGGGATCATAGCGCTGGGATCAATTACTCATGATTTACTCTCGGCGATCTCCTTCAGGATGTGACGGAACAGCCTGTATTGGGGAAAGGTGACATTACCCCGGGGTCTGTCGTCCAGGCAGGGCAGGTAATGGCCCGAGTCCAGCAGGGGATGCACTGTTTCCTTTACTTTCCGGCGCATGGTCGCCTCGTCCAGGTGCAACACCCCTGAATCAATCCCGCCGATCAAGGCCAGATCAGGGCCGAAGGTCCTGCGAAGCGCTCCATATTCCATCCCCGCACTCCTGATGTTGCTGATCCAGAGTCCGTTGATCCCTGCATCGATCATGGAAGGCAGGAGCGAGCCAAGGTTACCTCCCGTGGTAGTCAGGATACGGAGCGGGACCTCGAAGGCCTTCAACAGGTTCAGGACCTTTCTGTACCCTGGAATTGCAAACCGCTCGAACATGGCGGGCGACACTACCGGCCCCGTGTTGGAGGCAATGGGTTCATACAAAGAAGCATAGTCCACCCGGACCTGTGACAGCACACGTTTCAGGCAGATGCAGTAGAAATCCGTGGTCCGATCCAGCAGGTCCTCCACCTTTCGCGGTTCTTCAATGAGGGCATAACAGGCGGACTTCAGGGATTCCCAGTCTCCCACGCCGAGCATCTGTAGGAGGCCGCCGCCGGAGGCGTCCACGTAAAGGACCCGGCCTTTTCTGTTGAGCCGCTTTGCGCGCTTGACGAAGTTCTTCGCATATCTGGACGGCTCGTCGGGATCGTAATACCGGGAGAAAGAAGTTGGGTCATGAAGCAGACCGGAAGCCTTGTGGTAGAAGGGATAACTGCGGATCGTGAGCCCCACGGAATAGTGGATTTCCAGGCCGAAATAGGCTGCCACGGACCGTCCTTTCGGGAGACCCTGCCGATGCCACTCCCTTACCGTTTCTTCGGAAGGCTCGAGATCGAAAAAAGGAAAACGGTCCGGTACGTCTCCCAGGAGAGTATCAAGGAATCTTTGCTTCCGGCTCGGCTCGGCCATCATCATATCCATCGTTGCACTCAGGAGAAAAAATGAAACCTGTCCATCTTGAAAGCGGGACCTGCTTTTAGCAAGGTGGACATTTTTTCACACCCATTTCGTGTGCCGGATTGAAAGGTAACACACAATATCGGCAGATTCCATTCAGAAACCGCTTTTCCCCAGGATTTTTTGTTGACAAGATTTTCCGGCAATGTAATTAACATACAAACTATTTGCACCTTGATCTTATGAGTACCAATGGCCTTCCGGAGGGTGTTATGCTTTTCAAGGACTGTCTCTGTTTCCAGGTGGGAAGAGCGGCCCGGAAAATGTCAAAGATCACCCGGGAAAGAGTGGCTCCATATGGGCTCACCACCACCCAGTTCTTTCTGCTTACCGCTCTCTATGAAGAAGACGGGATTTTCATCAGTGCACTTGCCCGCATGGTGGCCCTGGACAAGGCGACCTTGACCGGAATGCTGGACCGCCTGGAGCGTGACGGTTTTGCGCAGCGGAGGGCCGACCCTGAAGACCGGCGGGCCATAAGGATTTACCTGACGGAAAAGGCCGAAAGGTTGAGGGATGAGTTGACTGAACTCTATCACGAAAACAATGGGTTGTTTCTCGCCCTTTTGAACGAGGAAGAAAGGAAGGTCTTTGAGCGGGTGGTAGACAAGATTGAAACTGTAGATCTTGAAGGTTGAAAACAGCTTACAATGACAAGGAGGGGCGATATGAGCAAGAGAAGGCTTCATTATGGCTGGATTGTTATCTTTATGGGTTTACTTACCACCATCGCAGCCCACGGGTTCGGGCGTATGGCTTACACCATTATCCTTCCGGCGATGAAGGACGGCCTCAAACTTGACTACACTCAACTGGGATTGCTGGGAACCGGCAACTTTATCGGATACCTGGCCATGGCCATTATCGGGGGATTCCTCGCAGCCCGGTTCGGGACGCGGATCGTCATCACCCTCGCCCTGATCCTTATGGGAATAACCATGATGATGACCGGTCTGGCCCAATCATTCGGTTTTGCCTTTACCACGCGTCTCCTGACAGGTCTTGGCAACGGTGCAGCCTATGTGCCTGCCATGGCCCTGGGTTCAGCCTGGTTTGCCATCGAAAGAAGAGGATTTGCTACGGGGATTGTTTCTGCCGGGATCGGGGCAGGCACCCTGATATCCGGCCTGGTGGTCCCACCCATTCTGGGGGCCTTCGGCCCCAATGGATGGCGCTATTCCTGGTACATTCTCGGTGGCGCCGTCCTGTTGGTTTCCGGCATCGTGTTCCTGTTCATCCGCAGTCGTCCGGAGGAAAAGGGTCTGGCGCCGGTCGGCGCGCGTCAAGAAGGGAATGACCAGGCAGCATCACCGAGTGGGGGCAAGGCTTCTTCGCTTGAATGGACCAAAGTCTACAAAATGCCTTCGCTCTGGTACCTGGGTGTGGTTTATTTCTTCTATGGCCTCTCCTATATCATCTATATGGTCTTTTTTGCGGCCTACCTGGTAAAAGAGATGGGGTTCTCCCAGGCATGGGCCGGAGCGCTGTGGGCCACTGTAGGAGGATTGAGCATCTTTTGCGGGGTCATCTGGGGAGGGATCTCAGATCGCATCGGGCGCAACAAAGGGGCTGCACTTGCCTACCTGGTCCTGGGTGCTTCCTACATCATTTATGCACTTTTGAAGGTCAAGTTCGGCTTTTACGTCTCCGCATTCTTGTTCGGCCTCACTGCCTGGAGCATACCAACCATCATGGCTGCGGCTGCCGGAGATTTTGTCGGACCACGCCTGGCCCCGGCCGGCCTGGGTTTTATTACCCTCTTTTTCGGTATCGGTCAGGCCCTGGGGCCTGCCTTGGGCGGATACCTGGCCGACGTCAGCCATTCTTTCACCTTACCTTTCTTGGTAGCAGGGGCTATTTCCCTGGTTGGAATGATATTCTCGTTCTTTCTCAAGAAACCGGCAACCCAATAAATGCAATCTACTCGGGCTACTCTTGGTTTTCTAATGGATGTCCGGGTACAGAAAGCGAAGAAACACTATGGATAACAAGCCAGCCAATATGCATGCCCTGTTCAGCCCCGACTCCGTCGCCGTGATCGGCGCGTCGGACAATCCCGGAAAACTGGGATTCCATGTCATGAAAAGCCTGTCAAAAGGCGGGTACAGGGGAAAGCTCCTGCCCATGAACCCCCGCTCGGAACAGCTCATGGGGTTCAAGTGCTATGCCGGCCTTGACGCGTACGATGGCGCTATTGACCTCGCCATTATCGTGGTCCCGGCGAACATCGTGCCCCGCGTATTCCGGGAATGTGCTGAAAAGGGCGTCAAGGCCATCGTGTTGATCACCGCCGGGTTCAGGGAGATCGAAGACGCGGCCGGAGCGGCACTCCACGATGAAATCGCCGCCGTCGCAAGCAGTGCCGGAATCCCTGTCATAGGACCCAACACATTCGGCATGATCAACTTCCACGCCCACCTCAACGCCTCCTTTACCCCTGAATTCTCCCTCCTCGAGAAAGGCTCAGTGGCCTTGGTGAGCCAGAGCGGTGGTATGTCCCATCTTATCGGATTTCTCGGCATGAGAGAGGATGTGGGCTTCAGCAAGATCG
Source organism: Desulfatiglandaceae bacterium (assembly GCA_049282265.1). Classification (GTDB taxonomy): domain Bacteria; phylum Desulfobacterota; class DSM-4660; order Desulfatiglandales; family Desulfatiglandaceae; genus CAYUCJ01. Next base: position 41,307 of record JBAPTR010000116.1, read on the forward strand.
TGGGCTTAGGGAACCGCTTGAACGTGGGTTTCAGTGAGATGCTGGCGTATCTGAACGATGATCCCGACACCAAGGTCGTAGCCCTCTACATAGAGGGCATCGATGAACCCCGGCGCCTCATGGACGCCGCAAGAAAAAATGCGGGCGGAAAACCCATCGTTGTCTATAAGACCGGCAGCGCTGATATGGGTAATCAGGCCTCCCTTTCCCACACAGGCTCCCTTGCCGGCCGACATGAGATCTACCTTGGGGGACTCAGACAGGCGGGTCTTCTGACCGTTCCCGATGCTGAACAACTCCTGGACACGGCCAAGGCCCTCGCAGGCTGTCCTGTTTCCCAGGGTCCCGGGGTGGCCATTCTGTCCGGCCAGGCCGGACCGGGTATGGCGGGATGCGACGTCTCGGAAGCACAAGGTCTGAAGGTCGTCCGGTTCAGAGAAAAGACCCAGGCCGCAGTAAATAAACTGCTTCCTCCGTTGGCCCTGCGGACCAATCCCGTGGACATGGGGCCGGCCTGGTACGATTCCGTGGCCATTTCGGGAATCGTGCAAGCCGTCATGGAGGATGATAACGTGGATACCATCCTGCTGTTCATGATGTTTGCCTCGGCAAACGTGGACGCCGTAGAACGAATGAGCGCTCTTCTGAAAGGCTGGGCACAGAAGAAACCCCTGATCAGCTGTATCCTTTCTCCGCCGGGCATCTGGGACGAACAGGTGAAGGACCTGGAAAACGCAGGGGCCCTGGTCAATTATCCCACGCCGGAACGGGCGGCCCAGGCCATGACAAACCTCTGGAAATACCGGCAGCTCCAGAGCAGATGAGAGCCTCCCTTATGAATCACTTCATGGAACCCCAAAGCGTTGCCATTATCGGAATCAGCCGCAGGAAGGGTCCTGGCTCCTACAACCTGATGGAAAACATGCTCCATTACGGTTTCAAAGGAAAGATCTTTCCCATTAACCCCCGGGCCAAGGAAATCCTGGGCTTTCAGGCCTATCCGAGCATCCGGGAAGTCGGCAGACAGGTTGACCTCGCTGTCATCACCCTCCCACGGAAATTGGTAGTAGAGCAGGTTGGGGAATGCGCGGCCTCCGGCGTGAAAGCCGTCATTGTGGTAAGCCAGGGATTTGCCGACGCTGATGATCAGGGAAAGGCGCTCCAGCATGAAATGGTGGGCATTGCCCGAAAGAACAACATGAGGATACTGGGTCCCAACACCCTTGGTGTGGTCAACAATTTTCATCATTTCACCACCTCTTTTATGCCCCTCAACCGGGAAAAAGCGCCCATAGGCATGATCTGCCAGTCCGGCCTTTTTTTTGTGGGTGCCGGAAACTTCACGGAAAAAATAGGCAAAGGGATTGATATCGGCAATGCCTGCGACATAGGCTTTTCTGAGTGTCTCGAATACCTGGGTGAAGATCCGGACATTGAAATCATAGCCATACACATGGAGGGCCTCGATCAACCCAAGGAATTTCTTTCCCTGGCATCACGCGTTGCAAGAGAAAAACCCATTGTCGTCTTCAAGACAGGGCAAAGCGCAGCCGGTGCCCGGGCCGCTGCATCCCATAGTGGCAGCATGGCAGGAGATTACAACATATACCGGGCGGCCTTGAAACAGGCAGGGCTTCTCTTCCTTGATAAGGACGGCCACATGCGCGATGCTGTAAGGACACTGCTTCATCAACCCCTCCTTAAGGGGAAACGAGTCGCCGTCATCACGATCACCGGGGCAGGAGGCATTGTTGCGAGTGACGCCCTGGCGAGAAACGGGCTCGACCTTGCCCGCCTGTCCAAAGAGACCATCGCAAGGGTGGCAGGGCTTTCTCCGGAGTGGATGCCCCTTGGAAACCCCCTGGATATCTGGCCGGCGGTGATGAAGCATGGAATACAGGAGGTCTATGCCCAGGCCCTGGAGGCAGTCCTTGCTGATCCCGGCGTGGACGGGGTTCTCTGCATCAGCGTTGCCCTGGACACGGCAAAATTCGGGTTCCTGGATGTCTCGGAATGTCTCACCGGAACCGCTTCGATGGACAGGCAAAAGCCCGTCGTCGTCTGGCTCTATGGGCCGAACAGGGACGAGATGGCCGCAAAATTCGAGAAGGGAGAAAAGATCATGGCCTGTGAAACCATTGAAACGGCGGCATGGTCCTTGTCGATTCTCAGGGAGCGGCAACAATTTCTTGAAAAATGTGTTATTCAATGACAATATTTTTTTGATTGAACATCCTTGGAGGATCAAATGCAAATTGTAGAGAAGGCATTACAACAGGGACGAAACACCCTTTCCGAACACGAATCAAAACAGGTCCTGGCTACCTATGACATCCCGGTGACCAGGGAAATCCTAGTCGAGGACAGAAAGGATCTTGCAGGAGCCGTCAATGAAATAGGCTTTCCCGTGGTGATGAAAGGGAATTCATCGTCCATCACCCACAAGACTGAAAAAGGGCTGATCCGGGTGGATGTACGGGATGCAAAAGAGGCCGGGACAGCGTTTGAAGAGATCATGGGAAGAATGGGCGGCCAGGGAGATGGTGTACTGGTCCAGGAGATGGTGAACGGACAACGGGAGCTGGTTGTTGGTCTTACCCGTGATCCCCAGTTCGGTCCCTGTGTCATGTTCGGCCTCGGTGGGATTTTTACCGAGATCCTCAAGGATACGGCCTTTCGGGTGGCGCCCCTTGAAAAATGCGACGCCCTCGATATGATGCAGGAGATCAAAGGTCGCAAAATCCTGGAAGCGGTGCGCGGCATGGAACCGGCTGATCTGGATGCCCTGTCGCAGATCCTCATCAACGTGGGCCGGATCGGTATTGAAAACGACCAAATAAAAGAGATCGATATCAACCCGTTGATTCTCAGTGGGGCCAGGCCTGTTGCCGTGGACGCCCTGGTGGTTCTTGTGTCCTGATCCATTCTCAAGGGGGAAACGCGCTTATGGAAATCATCCACAAGACCATCGGTCAAATCATCGATGAGATAACCCGTCTGCACGCCGCCGAAGATTGTGTCATTCACACGGAGACAGGGGTACGGTACAGCTACGGTCTGTTACTGGAAGAAGTCCGGAAAATAACCAAAGGACTCATTCACGAGGGTATCCAAAGGGGTGACAAGGTGGCCCTCTGGGCCCCAAACGTACCTGAGTGGATCATTTCCATGCTGGCGCTGACCAAAATTGGGGCCATCACCGTGCCCATTGACCCCGGTGCGGACAGGAAAGTCCTCTCCTATATTCTGGAACAGTCCGGCTGCCGGGGCATCATCCTGGCTGAAGGCCTGGGAGATATGTCCTACGTGGATGTCCTTCAGGGCACATGGGCCGACCTTCCGGAACTGAAGAAAGCGTTTGTGATTGGAAGCGATTCCTACCAGGGGATGACTTCCTGGTCTGAGCTGGAAAGCATGGGACAAGGAACCGACCCCCGGGAATTGCAAAAGATCGAAGAAAAGGTCAGCCCGGAAGACCCGGTGGCCATCATGTATACCTCCGGGACCACCGGCAGCCCGAAAGGCGTGGTTCTGGACCATCTGGGCCTGATCAACAAGTCCATGCATTCCACGGCGCGGCAGGGAATCCATCATGCCGACAAACTCTGTCTCTTTTTTCCCCTCTTTCACATGTTCGGGAACACCTGCATCACCCTGGCCGGGCTCCTGAGGGGCGCCGCCCTCGTCATCCCATCGAAGGTCTTCGACCCCTCCAGGATCCTCCATGCCATAAAAGCAGAGCAATGCACAGCTCTCTATGCGTCTCCGAGTATGGTCATTGCGCTCCTGGATCATCCCGACTTCAGGCAGGAGGACTGGCGATCGGTCCGTAAGGGAATTATCGGCGGAGCGCCTTGTCCCATGGAACTTATGAAACGACTGGTTGAAGATATCGGGGTATCCCAAGTCACGGTGGGCTACGGCATTACCGAGACCTGTTCCTGGATTACCATGACACACCCCAAAGACCCCATCGAACTGCGGGTTTCCACCATCGGGGCGCCCCTTGCGTGCAACGAAGTCAAGATCGTCGACCCCGCCACCGGCGAGGACCTGCCGCCAAACACCCAAGGAGAAATCTGCACAAGGGGTTTCCTCATGAAGGAATACTATAAGATGCCCGGAGCCACGGCCGCGGCCATCGACCGGGAAGGCTGGTTTCACAGCGGGGACCTGGGGGAAATGGACGACAAGGGTTATGCGAGGATAACAGGCAGGCTCAAGGACATGATCCAAAGGAACGCCATCGACATCCATCCGGTTGATCTGGAAGAGATTATCTATCGGCTTCCGGGGGTAACCGAAGTCCAGGTCTTCGGCTTTCCTCACCCGGAAAAGGGGCAGGAGGTGGCCGCGTGGATCAAACTGAAGGAAGGAGCCCAACTATCCGTCAGAGAGGTTTCCGCCCATGTTCAGGAAAACGTTGATTCCTCCCTGGCACCGCGACACTACAAATTTGTGTCCGAGTTTCCCATGACGAGGAGCGGAAAGGTGCAGAAGTTCAAACTGGCTGAAATGGCCCAAAACGAATACGAGGCTTTACCCGGATTTTACTGAATGTATCCTGGGGCATATCGCCAGCGAGAGCAGAGAGCACATACTTGACCCAAGCAAGAAAAGTGATTAATTTTTCAGAAAATGGGGGTCTGCAATAGGTGATCTTTGTCAAGCAAATGGGCCTTCGGAAAGATAGAAAAAATGGACACAAAGAAAAAGATATATCTTCTCCTGATACCCTTTCTGACGTTGCTCCTCTTCGGAGGGTGTGCAACACTCAGGAGCGGAGGAGTGGCCAGCGTAATCGGCCCGAACGGGAAAGCGATAACTCTGCAGGAATTGCAAACGACTTGGGACGCCTATGCCATTTATTATGCGGGGATATCAGATGATGGTCCAACCGCGCTCCTCTTTGACCCAAAAAATGATGACAGGAAACTGTCCGGCAAGAGGTGGAAAAGAGTGGAGAGCAGGGAACTTCTGTCCAGCATGATCGATTTTATCAAGAACTTGACGGAGTTTGATCCAAGACTCTACAGTATCATGGGGCCGGACCATCAGGTGTATGGCTATGTGTTCTCCCCCACGAATGAGGTCTACCTGAAGGTTGTAGATGGAAAGACCATCTATGTCTATGACGTGGAATCTCCCCTTCATAAGAGTGATGTAGGCCTGGTCGTCTCCGGAATTTGACGGTGAGATCACCAGAAGATCCCTCAGAACGGAGAGGGAATCAGCGCGCTACAGGTTTGTTTATTTCCGGCTCGTTCCTTTGCTCCTCGTATACCAGAGAATAGGTAATTATTTGCAGGTCTTTGACGTGTGTCACTCTTCATGCAGGAAAGGAAGGGGGGCCCCTTTCCGATACGCCAGGGCCTGGCACGAAGCAATCAGGCGCCCTTTGTCGTCGTACGCCTTGATATCGTAACTGGCGGTCTTCCGGGTACAGCTTAATTCCCGGGCCTCGGCGGTAAGGGTGCTTCCCGGAGTGGGCGATGCCATGTAGGTGACCATCACGTTCAAGGCCACAGCCGTGGTACCATGGGAGTTGCAGGCCGTCTCGAAGGCCACATCCAGTAATGAAAATATGGCACCCCCATGGGCCATGCCGAAAATGTTCTCCATATCCGGAGTAAATACCATCTCGACTCTGGAAAATCCTTTCCCAAGCTCCACAAGCTTCAAATTGAGTTTCCGGGAAAATGGTTCTTTCGCCACCTGCTCGACCATCGCCTCGCGTATGTGCTCATCCATGCCTAATCCTCCACAACATTTTTTCAGATACGGATAGCAAAAGCCCTTGACAATGTCAAATGCATAATTTAAATATCCATTTCATTTAGAAGAAAAGCAGCTATTCAGCAAGAAGGGAGCTCATGAGAAAACCGCGGATCGACGGGCAGGAAACACGCGGACACCTCCTGGAAGCAGCGTGCGCGGTTTTTGGCACGAAGGGATTCCGGGCGGCAACCATTGCGGAAATATGCCGGAAGGCCAACGCCAACACCGCGGCTGCAAATTACCACTTCGGCAGCAAGGAAGAGCTCTATGTGGAAAGCTGGCAATTCGCCTTTGAGCAGTCCTCCAAGGCCTATCCTCCGGATGGCGGTGTTGCCCCTGACGCCCCTGTTGAGGATCGGCTTCGGGGCCGTATCCTTGCAATTATAAAGCGCATCATTGACCCGCAGAGCCACGACCTGGACATCGTGCACAAGGAAATGGCCAATCCGACCGGCCTGCTTACACCCGCCGTCCAGAAAGCAAAAGAGCCTTTTTCCCAGGGGTTCGCGGCTATTGTCCGAGAGCTATTGGGCCCGGAAGCGCCCGAGCAGCAGGTACGCCTCTGTCTTATGAGTATCCACGCCCAGTGTTTAGGCCCGTTGATGCGCGAACGACACTACAAGATGGGTTCATCAGGCGGCCTGCCTCCACCCCTGGACTCAATCCCGGAGGACGTGGAAACACTGTCCCGCCACATTACCTGTTTCAGCCTGGCCGGCATCCAGGCGGTACGAGACCACATCGAGAAAGAAAGGTTTTCTGATGCCGGGAAATGACTTGAATAAGAGAGCTCACCTCGGTTCCACGCGACGATGGAAATCGAACTTATCTTGAACACCAATGGTTTAAAGTTTTGTTTGATAGAGCCGATGCTTACTTTTGTATTTTATTAAATAAAATAGCTAATTAGATCAGTTGGAAAAAAATGGAGAAGTTCCATTCAACGGATTTGGGGGAATGACAAATGCAACAAAAACCCAATGTAAATCACCTTCGATTGAAATCACCTGAAGCGCCTTTCGGCGGTCGGGATTGGTCTGCCAAAACCGGCCCCCTTGCCGTTTGCCTTGCCCTGCTGTTGGGCCTTCTCCTGACAGCAGTTTTTCCCCCTAGTGGATTTGCCGGCCCACCCCGCCCGGGGGCAGGACCGCCGCCCCTGGTGACGGTGGCACCCGTTACCCTGCAGGATGTCAACCCGCCGATGGAGTACGTGGGTCACGTAGAGGCCGTCCAGGCGGTAGATCTTCGGGCGCGCGTCGAGGGTTTTCTGGAACAAATCAATTTCAGGGAAGGCACTTTCGTGCAGACAGGGGATCTGCTTTACGTTATCGAGCAGGGTCTTTACCAGGCCAAGGTTGACGCAGACAGGGCCGGAATCGCCCAGGCACAGGCCACGCTCACCAAGACCCGCCAGTATCTTGAAAGGGTAAAAACGGTACGTTCGGGAGGAATTTCCGCCACAGACATTGACAATGCCGTGGCCGATGAGTTGCGTGCCAGGGCGCAGCTCCAGGAGGCCCAGGCCACCCTTGAGCGCTCGGAACTGGACCTGGGGTACACCACCATCAAGGCACCCATCAGCGGACAAATCGGCCGTACTTCCTTTACCCGAGGCAATCTGGTCGGCCCGACATCGGGACCGCTCGCCCGGATCGTCCAGTTGGACCCGATTCGGGTGGTCTATTCCATCAGCGAAAACGATCTTTCAGCCGTCCAGGCGGCCCTCAGAGATGCGGATCAACGCCGGAGGAATGCGCTCCTGGTGCCCCGTATCAGACTGGCCGACGGCAAGGTCTACAAAAGCGCCGGAAAGATCGACTTTGTCAACAACGAGGTAGATGCAACCACCGGCACCATATCGGTCCGGGCGGTCTTTGACAATCCGGATGGTCTGCTGCTGCCGGGACAGTATGTCACCGTCCTGGTGAGTAAGAGCAAACCCAAAATACTGCCGGTTGTCCCCCAATCCGCCGTCCAGGAAGACCGTGAAGGGCCTTATGTGCTGGTGGTTGATAACCAGAACAGGGTGGTTCAGCGGCGGGTCAGGACAGGGCCTTTTGTCGGATCAGGTTGGGCCGTCGAATCCGGACTGGCCAAGGGGGAGATGATCATTGTCCAGGGGGTACAAAAAGTCCACCCGGGTCAGACCGTAAAGACTACCACGCCCGCACAGGAACAGGGGAGGTAATCCATGTTCTCAAGGATCTTCATCGAACGCCCGCGGCTGGCCATGGTGGTGTCCATTCTCATTACCCTGGCCGGCCTCATTGCCCTGTTTAACATCCCGGTGGCCCAGTATCCCCCCATCACGCCGCCTGTGATCCGGGTGAGCGCAGTTTATCCGGGTGCCAACGCTAAGGTTCTGGCCGACACCGTAGCCGCGCCAATCGAAAAAGAGGTCAACGGCGTGGACAAAATGCTCTACATGTCGTCAAGCTGTTCCAATGACGGGGGATACAGCCTGGCCGTTACCTTCGCAGTGGGCACGGATCCGGATATCGACCAGGTCAATCTCCAAAACAGGGTGCAGCTCGCCACCCCCAAACTGCCGCAGGCCGTCGTGACCCAGGGCATCACCGTGCGAAAGCGATCCAACGACATGCTGGGGGCTATTGCCTTTTTTTCCCCAAAAGGGACAAGGGACAAGCTCTTTTTGAGCAACTATGTAAGCAAGAACATCAAAGATGCCCTGGTGCGTCTTGACGGCGTCAGTGACGTCAGTATTTTTGGTGAGTTTGAATACAGCATGCGCATCTGGATGAACCCGGATCAGCTGACCGCCAGGGGGTTGACCGCCGATGATGTGATCACAGCAATCCGCCAGCAAAACATCCAGGCAGCCGTGGGATCCATCGGGACCGCTCCTTCAGGCGATAATCAGCAACTCCAGTATACTCTGCGGGCCAAAGGGCGCCTCAATACTGTTGAAGAGTTCAAAAATATCATCGTGCGCAGCAATGATCAAGGGGGGCTGGTGCGCATCCGGGATATCGCCAGAGTAGAACTCGGTGCGAAAAGCTACGGGAGCAGCACGACCATAAACGGGGCACCGGCACTGGGAATGGGGGTGTACCGGTCATCAGGCGCCAACGCCCTGAAAACCATGAAGGCGGTGCGGGCCGAGCTCAAGAATCTCGCAAAGCGCATGCCCGGCGACGTGCAATACAAGGTCATTTACGACACCACCAAATATGTCTCGGCAGCCATTCATGAAATTGAGTTTACCTTGATCCTTACCTTCCTATTGGTCCTATTCGTGAACTATATTTTCCTGCAGGACTGGCGGGCGACCCTGGTGCCCACCGTGACCATTCCCGTCTCGCTGCTCGGTACCTTTGCCGTGCTGCTCGCCCTGGGATACAGCGCCAACACCATTGTGCTCTTCGCCCTGATCATGGCCATCGGCCTGGTGGTGGACGACTCCATCGTGGTGGTGGAAAATGTTTACCGGGTCATGGAGAAAAGAAAGTTAGGCCCCAAGGCCGCGACCATGCGGGCTATGGGACAGGTGACCGGCCCGATTATCGCCACAACCCTCGTCCTGCTGGCAGTCTTTGTCCCAGTGGGCTTCATACCCGGCATCACCGGCCAGCTCTATAAGCAGTTTGCCGTCACTATCTGTACGGCGGTGGTGATATCTGCCATTAACGCCCTGACCCTGAGCCCGGCCCTGTGTGCCGTATTCCTCAGAGAGCAGAAAATCCGGAAACACGGGCCTTTCGCCTGGTTCAACCGAGGCCTGGCGGGATCACGCAAGCTGTACGTGGCCGGTGCCGCCTTCCTCATCCGGCGGCTGGCGATTGCCCTGCTGATTTTCGCCGGCGTCATCGGAGCCGCCTACTTTCTCTTCACCCACAGTCCCGGCAGCTTCCTGCCCCCGGAAGACCAGGGCGCCTTTCTTATCAATACTCAGCTCCCCCAAGGGGCGTCGATCGGTCGGACCACCAAGGTTATGGAACAGATAACGAAAGCGCTTAAGAACATCGATGGTGTTGACGACGTCCTGGGGATCAGTGGATTCAGCCTGCTCAGCGGCACGGCGGAGAATGTGGGGTTCGGCATTGTGGTCCTGAAACCCTGGGACGCACGGAAACGGCCCAACCTCCAACTGGGCGCCATTATCCGCAAGGCCCAGGGCAGGCTGGCGGCCATCTCCTCGGCCAACATCTTCGCCTTTGTCCCGCCACCGATTCATGGCCTCGGCAGCACCGGTGGTTTTGACTTCCGGCTCCAGGCCCTCGAAGGCCAGCCGCCCCGGAAAATCGCCGCTGCGACCCGGGCACTGGTGATTGCGGCCAACCAGGACCCGACACTGATGCGGGTGTTTTCCACTTACACGGCCAATACACCGCAGATCTTCCTAAAGCTTCACCGCACCCGGGCCGAAAGCCTGAAAGTTCCGGTCAGCCGGATCTTTTCAACCCTCCAGGAGCAACTCGGCTCAGGGTATGTCAATGACTTCAACCTCTATGGCCGGACCTACCAGGTCAAGGTCCAGGCCGATGCCCCGTATCGCGACGCTGTCAATGACATCAACCGCCTGTACGTCAGGAGCAACGAAGGGGATATGGTACCCTTGAGGAGCCTGGTCACCCTGTCGACTATCCTGGCACCCCAACTCGTCTACCGTTATAATCAGTTCGACAGCGTCCAGATCAACGGCAATGCTGCGCCTGGGTTTTCTTCCGGCCAGGCCATGGCGACCATGGAACGGCTGGCGGCCAAGGCCCTCCCCCCCGGCTACGGTTTTGACTGGTCATCCATGTCTTTCCAGGAGCGCAAGGCCGGCGGCAAGGTGGCGATGTTGTTCGCCCTGGCCCTTCTCTTCGGCTACCTTTTTCTGGTGGGGCAATATGAGAGCTGGACCGTCCCGTTGTCCATCATTCTCTCTATCCCCGTAGCCAGCCTGGGAGCATTGGCCGGGTTATGGATTCTCCATCTGAGCCTCAGCATTTACGCCCAGATCGGTCTGGTGCTGCTGGTGGGTCTCGCCGCCAAGAACGCTATTCTCATCGTGGAGTTTGCAAAGGACCGCCGGGAACAGGGGCTTTCCGTGTATAAAGCGGCCTTGGAAGGAGCGGGTATCCGCTTCCGGCCCGTACTCATGACCGCTTTTACCTTTATCTTAGGTGTGGCGCCCCTGGTGATTGCCACGGGGGCCGGGGCTGGAAGCCAGAGGGCGGTAGGTACCACGGTCTTTTCGGGCATGGTTGCGGCAACCATGGCGGGGATTTTTCTCATCCCGCCGCTTTATTATGTGTTTCAGTCATTAGGAGAAAAGACCGGCGCCTGGCTGAAACGGCGTAAGAAGAAAGCCGGAGCCGATTCCATTGACGAAGATCGAAAACAATAGCGCAAGCGGCTGTTGGTGGTACTGGAAAAGAAGAAACCCAACATCATCAATTTGATGTTCTATCATGGAAAACAAATAACAGCCTTATTCTTGAAAACCACAGGGAAGGATGCTTCAGTCTGTGCATGGCCCTTCTCGCGTTGCCAAGCCTGATTTCATCCAAGCGCATCTCTCCATAGGCCTCTTCGTTGAAGGCATCAATGATCACCGCGAACTCCGGTTCAAGTCGGGGAAGTACACCCTTCATTCGATTGCCGTATTCCTTTGGTGTTTCATGGGCAAGGCGGGTAATGCCGCTTCTTCTTCCCCACCGCTGGAAGGCCGCATAGATCTCGCCTGCGCTCTTGTGGGATCTAAGCGCCCGGGCCGCGGCCTTCACCATGAAAACAAGAAAATCCAGCTTCCTCCTGAGCCAGGCCAGGAGCGGATCCGAGTTCCATTCGACCTTCTGTCCGTTCGAGGTTCTGGACATAAGCCACCTGAAGAGATACCAAAGCGACACAATCAGGGCCGACAGGGCCGCAAGGGCAAGCAATATCGCAAGCCCCCAGGCAGCCCCCATCATGAGCCGTTCGGCCCAGACGCCCTCCCCGACCGGCGCCTCCGGGGTGGGTGTCTGTGGGGGGGCTCCCATATTCCCGTTCCGGAAATTCTTCGGTCTAAACAGGAATTGAAGGATCCCCATGAGGATCGGGCCGAGGGGCGCGGAAACGGCCTTCAGGCCCACATAACCTATTTCCGCCGCCCTGGTTAAATAGGGGAGGAAGAGAAGGACCAGCCCCGTCCCGAAGGCAAGGACCACCAGTGAAAATCCTAAGAGCGTCCCCAGGGCATGGTAGCCGGAGACAAATGACCTCTCCCCGCCGCCGTTGTTCCTGGCAAGGCCGATGCCCAGAAGGCTGAAAAGGAAAAAGGGCACTACCATGCCTTGGGCCACGGGGCCGCCCATGACCACGCCTCCTTTTGCTTCAATCATGAAATGAATGAAAAAGAGGGCAAAAAAAGCGGCTATCCCAAGATCAAAACGGGCGCAGAGGGCCGGGTGATCCGTCGGCTTCGCACCCAGCCGCGTCCCCCTTACATAAATGAAAACAGAACAAAAGAGGATAAAAAGGATGGAAAGCCAACCAATGAAATCGGGATTGCTTCCAAACAAATCCTTCAACCACTGGAGCCCCAATAATGGATGGGTTCCGGAGAAAAAATAGTGGAGGGCCCCAAGTGCTCCCGGAAGCAGGCCTACGACATGGATCGCAAGCACCGTCAGCACCCTCCACCCCCGGCCTTTGGAAATAACGGTGAGCGCTACGGCCAGATAGAAAGGGACCACTATCTCCGTGAGCGGGAAGGGCTTGTTGAGAAACGCGCCTGAAAGGAAGGTGACCCAGGCGAAGATCCAGCAAAGCTCCATGCAACCGGCTAATAGGAGCAACAGCACTCTATGCCTTCGCTTGTTCATGGCGCTTCACCATCCCTGATCCTTATCTCATCAAGATGAAGCTGTTTGAGAAGGGGGTCTCTTGCATCTCCGGATGGAGTCGGGACCCTCCCGCTGATAATGTGCAGGACCGGCATCCTTCTCCTCCTGAAGAATTCAATCAGCACGGGGCTTGCGGCATCACTGCCATAGGTGAAGTAGAGGCAACTGGTACCCCAGGTCGTCTTGAGGCCACGATCGAGGGTCTCCACCATATCCCGCTCCGGACGGTTTTCAATCCTCGCAAGGGTTTCAAGGATTGCTGCGGTTTGTCCGCTGCTTCTTGCCACAGGGATGACGGACAATCCCCCACCCTTCAACTGCGCGTCCGTCACCAAACCTTCGGCGCATCCCTTTTTTTCAAGATGAACGGCGAGAGATGCAGCCGCTTCAATGGCCTCCTCAAGCTCCTCTTCAGCATGACTTTCCGAGAAGCCCTTCACTTCAAACACCAATAGAACCTTTTCCTGGTCCGAGGGCTCAAAGACCTTTTCCTGGAGAAGGTTGTGGCTTGCGCTTGCCTTCCAGTGGATGTATCGGGCCGGTCGCCATGATTGATATTCCCTGGTCCCGAGAAGATACACCGGATCCTGGAGAGGACTCTTGTCTCCCGCCTTCCCGAATAGGTCTCTGCGTGGGATGGTGATATCCTTGAGCGTGTGAATCCTTGGGTATACAATGAGATTGAGCTTCTGCAGCCGCCCGACTTCCCTCGGGAAAAACCCGAGAAGGTCCGAGACCTTGAGAGAGATCGCGCCAAGGGAATATACGCCCCTTTTTCTTGCCGAAAGTTCCCATCTCAAAGAAACCCGCTCGTGCCAGAGGAGACCGGTCTCACGGGAGGCAGGTTCGTCCTTTCTGAAGAAAAGCCCATTGCCTGCGCCCGCAATCGTTACACGGAGCCACACAGGCAGGAACTTGGCGTTGACTGCCTCAACCGTTAACAGGAGTATTTCCCCGGGGAATACACGCGACTTATCAAGACCGGAAACGCATGTTACAGCCCTGAGGCTGAATCGACTCCAAAGCCTGGCCCCGCTTACCACCACCAAAACCAGTATCGCCAGAAGGGTCAGCGAGTTCCGACCATTTAGAAGTGCAACAAAGAGGGCGGATGCCACCATAAAGCGCATCAGCGGCACCGAAAAGATGGTAGGATCCCTTGTTTCTTGAAACTCTTGGTTCATGTGTTTACGTTGAGGGCGAGGGCACCGGGATCTGGCGGATCAGCTCCTTCAGAAACGCCTCCGGCGTCAAACCCCTTAATCTTTCCTGATCCTTAAGGATCACCCGATGGGCCATTACTGCCGGAGCAAGATGCTTGATGTCGTCCGGCAGCACATAGGATCTTCCACGCAGGGCAGCCAGGGCCTGGCCGGCCCTCATGAGTCCGAGGGATCCCCTGGGGCTTGCTCCAAAGCGGACCTTCTCGTGGGAGCGGGTGGCGCCTGCAATTGACGAGATGTATTCCATCACCGGACGCGAGACCAGAATGTCTTTTCTTGACTCCTGCAATTGGGTGATCTGCTCGGGTTTCACCACCGGCTTCAGATCAAGGAGCGGGTCCCTTTTCTTGAAGCGCTCCATGATGGTTATTTCTTCATCCCCTTCCGGGTATCCAAGATGAATCCGCAGGAGAAATCTGTCCAGTTGGGCCTCGGGAAGGGGAAAGGTACCCTCGAGTTCTATGGGATTCTGGGTCGCTATGACAAAAAAAGGAGTTGGAAGGAGATAGGTATGACCGTCAACTGTCACCTGCCTCTCCTCCATGCTCTCCAGAAGGCTTGATTGGGTGCGGGGGATTGTGCGGTTTATCTCGTCCGCCAAAAGTACATTTGTCTTTACAGGCCCAGGCTGGAAATGAAATTGACCGGTTTTCTGGTTGTAGATGTTGAATCCCGTAATATCGGCGGGCAGAAGATCAGGGGTGAACTGGACCCTCTTGAATGATCCGCCTATGGTTTGGGCAAGGGACTTGGCAATCAGGGTCTTTCCCAGCCCCGGGACGTCTTCAATCAGGACATGGCCGTCAGCAAGGAGGGCCACCATGAGCAGTTCCAGCGCTTCAGTCTTCCCTACCACAACCCCTGACACATTATCCATGATCTTCCGGCACAGGCCAAAATCCATCATCAACACTCCGTTAACTTATTCCATTTTGCATTCAAGATGATAACAAGGCGGCAAGGAGTAGGCGACGGAGGCGTACGTTATCGGTACGTCGAGGAGCCGACGACGCAGCCAACGCC
>JBAPTR010000117.1:0-17197 GCA_049282265.1 Desulfatiglandaceae bacterium
GGGTTTAAGCCTCCCAATCCCCAAGCGCTTATATGAATCTATGCTGAGCCCCAAATCGGCGTCCATTCCCTCCGAAGTGTTTAGAAAGGGTCTGAAAAAGAGTCTCAGGTTCGGCTCCACTTCGTTGCTCATGGGCTGCCGCTTGCGGCATAAACCAGCTCTTTAAAAAATCATCAAGTTTCAAGTTTCGAGTATCCGGCTATCAGAATCTCAGGTTCGACGAATCAAGCCTCTCGCCCCCGAAGGGGCCGAGTGTAACGAGGGAAGTCCCTCTGCCGCTGAAGATCGTTTTTGCCTCTTGGATGACCTCATCGACGGAGACCTGCTCAAGGTGTTCCACCACCTCTTCATAGGGCACATAACGACCAAAGACAAACTCATTTTTTGCAAGGCGCATCATCCTGTTATCTGGATCTTCCGAGGAAAGGTAGATACCGCCGACGATATGTTCTTTCGCCGCGTCAAGGTCCTCTTGAGACAGGGCCCCTTTCTGAATCTTGCGGATTTCCTTGTTGATGGTTTCCAGTGCGGGATTAACATTGTCGCCGTCCGTACCCAAGTAAATCCCGAATATGCCCGAATCGCAGTAAGAGGAGAGGAAAGAGTATATGGAATAGGCAAGTCCCCTGTCCTCCCTGATCTCCTGGAAGAGACGCGAACTCATGTTGCCTCCGAGAATCGTACTGAACAGGGCGCAGGCAAACCGCCTTTCGTCCGTAAAAGAGGGGGCCTCCGCCCCGAGACAAACATGGACCTGTTCGTGTCCCTTTTCATGGTGGGAGATTCCAACGCTTGACTTAGGGGGCACCCTCTCTTCTGAAGATCTACCGGGCTCCAGGGTCTCAAAGAGGGGGCCGAAATGTGAAACGAGGGCGTCATGCCGAATGTTGCCGGCAACCGCAACCACCACGTTCTCAGGCCCGTAAAACCTCTTGACGGACTCCAGAATCGTTTTTTTGCGGATCGCTGAAACCGTAGCGTTCGTGCCGAGTATAGGCAACCCGAGTGAATGGTTTCTCCAGAACTGCCTGCTGAAAAAGACGTGCACTTTTTCATCAGGAGCGTCTTCCATCATACTGATTTCCTGGAGGATGACCTGACGCTCACGTTCCAGATCCTGTGGGTCGAAGAGGGAATTCAGAAAGATATCAGACAGGATATCGGCCAGTCGGTGGAAATGCCGGCCCAGCACCCTTGCGTGGAAGCATGTATTTTCCTTGCCTGTAAAGGCATTGGACATGCCCCCGATACCGTCCAGTTCCTTGGCGATCTGGAGGGTCGTCCGGTTCAGGGTTCCCTTGAAAATCATGTGCTCGATGAAGTGGGAAATGCCGTTCTGTTCCGGCTGTTCATCCCTTGAACCGGCATTGACCCAGATACCGACGGAAACGGATTTCAGATGATCCAACTGCTCGGAGATGATCCTCAATCCATTTCCGAGAACCGTCTTATGATACATCATCGAGACTCTCGCCCAGCGCGGCCTTCCGGGAGAGGCGAATCTTTCCACGTTCGTCCACATCAAGGACCTTCACGAGGACCTCATCTCCTTCCTTGAGCACATCCGTGACCTTCTCAACCCGTCCGCGGTCAAGCTGCGAGATGTGGATGAGGCCGTCCGTCCCCGGCAATATTTCCACAAATGCGCCAAAGTCCATGATTTTCTGGACCTTCCCCATGTAGAGTTTCCCGATTTCAGCCTCCTGTACCAGGTCGCTGACCATCTTCTGCGCCAGGTCCGCACACTCCTGGTCCGCTGCCGCGATGACGACCTTTCCATCATCGTCCACCTCAACACGTGCCCCTGATTCACTGGTGATCTGTTTGATCATCTTCCCACCCGGGCCGATCAGGGTCCTTATTTTGTCCGTCTTTATGTGCATTTCAATAACCACAGGGGCATATTGTGAAACCTCGCTTCTGGCACTGGAAATGGCCGCGTTCATTTTTTCCAGTATGGACAACCTCCCTTCCCTGGCCTGCTCCAGGGCCTTCTGCATGATTTCCCTGGTGATTCCCTCCATTTTTATGTCCATCTGGAGGGCCGTTATCCCCTTCGCGGTGCCTGTGACTTTGAAATCCATATCCCCGTAATGGTCTTCATCCCCGAGGATATCCGTGAGCACGACCACCTTGTCATTGCCGGAGACCAGTCCCATGGCCACGCCTGCAACCGGTTCCTTTAGCGGAACGCCTGCATCCATGAGAGAAAGGGAGGCGCCGCAGACGGTTGCCATGGACGAAGAGCCATTGGATTCCAGGATCTCGGAGACGACCCGGGTACAGTAGTTAAATCCCTCTTTGTCGGGCATGACGGGTATAAGAGCACGCCTGGCCAGGGCCCCGTGGCCAATTTCCCTGCGACCTGGTCCACCTATTCTCTTGGCCTCACCCACACTGTAAGGGGGAAAATTATAGTGCAGGATGAACGATCTGAAATGGTTTCCGTGAATAGATTCGATTCTCTGCTCATCATATTCCGTGCCCAGGGTTGTCAAGACCAGTGCCTGGGTCTCTCCCCTTGTAAAAAGGGCCGATCCATGGACACGCGGCAACAAGCCGACCGTGCACTCGATGGGCCTGACCTCGGTGAAAGAACGCCCGTCAATCCTTTTCCCTTCGTCCAGGATCATTTCGCGGACCATACGTCTTTCCACCTCGTGAACTTGATCTTTGATGAACGACGTCTTGTCATCAGCCTCATCAGTAAATGCGTCCAGAACGGAAAGTTGTGCTTCATGCCTCTTTTTCTGTCTCTCCATCTTGTCCGCCGTGGTAATGACTTCCCTGAACTTGGGAGTGGCGACCTGGGCTATCCGCTCACAAAAGGATTCATCAACAGGGACTTCCGAGACCACCCGCTTCTCCTTTCCCACCGATCTCTTGAGCTCTTCCTGCATATCGAGCATGGGTTGAATGGCCTCATGCCCAAAAAATATGGCATCGATGATATCCGATTCGGATACGAACTGACCACCCCCTTCAACCATGACCACCGCATTGCGATTTCCTGCGACAATAAGGTTTATGTCACAGGTTTCCTGCTGGCTGATGGTGGGATTTGCAATCAATTGACCTTCCAGGCGACCTACCCTGACCCCGGCAATAGGACCGTTGAAAGGGATATCGGAAACCTCCAGGGCCGCAGAGGCCCCAAGAATGGCCAGGACATCCCCTTCGTTCTCCCTATCCGTAGAGAGCACCGACGCAATGATCTGCGTCTCGTTGTGATAGTTATCCGGAAAAAGCGGGCGCAACGGCCTGTCTATCAACCGCGATATCAGCGTCGCCTTTTCACCGGGCCGGCCCATATCCCTGCGGAAAAAATTCCCGGGTATCCGGCCGCCTGCATAGGACATCTCCTGGTATTCCACTGTCAGTGGAAGAAAATCAATCCCTTCACGAACCTGGTCGGTTGAGACAGCTGTAACGAGTACGACGCTTTCGCCCAGGGTCACGACCGCTGAGCCGCTCGCCTGTTTGGCGATGCGACCGGTTTCCACATTCAGCTTCTGACCATTAATTTCTATTGAACAGTTTTTTATCATCTCTATCTGTTTCCTTTCAGTTGACCCATCAGCCCTCTTGCAGGATATGTTGGTCTACTTTCTAATGCCGAGTTCTTTGATAACAGTTCTATATCTTTCCACATCACTCTTTTGGAGATAGTTGAGGAGCCTTCGCCTCTGACCAACCAGTTTCAGCAACCCGCGCCTTGAATGGTGATCTTTCTTGTGTACTTTGAAATGGTCAGTCAAGTATTTTATTCTATTGCTCAAAAGGGCAATCTGCACCTCCGGAGAACCCGTATCATTGTTGTGAAGTTTGAATCTTTCAATAATTTCCTTTTTATTTTCGGCCGTTAAAACCACGTTTTATTCCTCCTTCCATATGTTGACATGATTGATCAGTCAAAAACTCTCATCAGTTTGGTTCTGGGACCACCTTCTGTCCCTTGGATCTGTATGCTCATTACGGCAATCAATTCTTCATCTTTCACGATCTTTACATACCCATCCCCCCCGTTCAATATGCATGGCCCAAAGGCCAATTCTCTCCAGGCAGGTTGGTAACCCTGCCTTATCCGCCTCGCCATGGTGGCGTCCACATCCCATTTCCGCATACCCGGCAGCGACCGGTTCAAAGAGATTACCCTATCCTTCAAAACAGCGGGACTCAGATCCCGGTTGAGCCGTTCCGAGGCCAGGGCATCCTCTGATAGAAACCGTCCGCTGGCAAGTCTCCTCAAGGATATCAAATGGGCACCGGTGCCCAGGCTCCTGCCGATATCCGCCGCCAGACTCCTTACGTAAGTGCCCGCCGAGCAACGCGTCCTGATGGTCATATGGGGCGGATTTATAGAAACCACCTCAAGAGATTCGATGGTAACCTTCCTTTTGGGAAGGTCAAAATCTACCCCTCTGCGTGCGAGCTTGTACGCCCGCTGGCCCTTCCATCGGAGAGCTGAATAACGGGGTGGCGACTGTTCTATTTCTCCTATAAAGTGGCTGCACTTTTCAAGTACTTCGCCCCGTTTCAGTTCAGGAACCGGCCTTGTCTCCGTTGTTACGCCCGTAGCATCCAGGGTGTCCGTCTCAATACCCAGCAACAGGGTCCCCTGGTAGAGTTTTTTCTGTGACATGAGAAAATTAGAGAGCTTCGTTCCCTGTCCCAGCAAGAGCACCAGAAGACCGGTAGCAAACGGGTCCAGTGTCCCGGCATGCCCCAGCTTTCGGGTCTGGAACACACCTCTCGCCCGTCTCACCATGTCGAAAGAGGTTTCCCCTTCCGCCTTGTCCACAAGCAGGATCCCGTCAGTTGGATGTCCCATCAAAAAAACGAACAGCTTTCTCTAAGAAATTCTTTTTCAAAATCTTTAGCGTGCCCCTGCCCTGGAACCCGGCTGCCCTGGCATGCCCCCCGCCCCCGAAGCAGGAGGCCAGTTCGGCCACATCCACCAGTTTATTTGACCGGAGGCTGAATTTGTGCTCGTTTGCGTTTATCTGCCTGATCATGACGGAAAGTTCCACCCCCGAGACAAACCGTGGATAGTCCACGAACCGTTCACTGTCGATCGGCCTGGCCCCCGTCTCCTTGAACATCCTGGAAGAAATGGTCATCATGCCTATCTTGCCGTCCTGGTAGAATTCAAGTGTGTCGAGGGCCCTCTGGAGCAATTTGAGCCGGGAAGAGGAGTACCCTTCAAGGACGATCCTGGAAATCTCCCATGGCGCTGCACCAAGATCCACAAGCTCAGCCGCGATCCGGAAGGAATCGGCACTGGCATTTTCGTACCTGAAAGAGCCGGTATCCGTCTGAATGGCGGCGAAGAGATTCATGGCTGTCTGTTCTTCCAGAGGAAACCCCGCCTGCTTGATGATATGGAAAATCAGTTCACCGGTCGAAGAACTCCGGGGGTCAACCAGATTAATATCCCCGAAGAAACTGTTCGTCTTATGATGGTCGATGCATATGACCCTTTCTCCTCTCTCAAGAAGGGATCGATGCGCTCCAAGTCTCTTGGGATCTCCGCAATCCAGCGCAGCAATTGCGTCAAATTCCAGCGCCATGTCAAAGGACTGAACGATCCGGTCAGCACCGGGCAACTGGTTGAGGGGAGATGCCAGTGGCTCCTCAATCAACAAGGTGATTTCCTTGCCACGTTTTTCCAGCGCCCAGCCGAGGGCAAGCATCGAACCGATACCATCGGCATCCGGATCCACGTGAGTGGTCAGCAGGAAGCTTTTTCCCTCCTTCAGAATCGCCACGATCCCGGCTATGATCTCGTCTCTATTCATCATCGGCTATTTCATCCAGAACTTTTTCCATGTGGCTTCCGAAGGCAAGCGATGGGTCATGGATAAACCGCATCTCAGGCACATATCTTAATTTTAGCCGGTGGCCGACCTCTCTCTTGATAAACCCCTTGGCGCTCTCCAAGCCCTCCCCGGCCTTTGCAATCTGATCCTGTTCTCCCATGACACTGTAGTAGATCTTCGCCTGTTTCAGGTCATTGCTGAGTTGAATCCCCGTCAGTGTCACGGTTCCGACACGCGGGTCATTCACCTTTTCCAGGAGCGAAAAGGCCAGTTCCTTCAAAATCTGTTCACCCACCCTGCTGGCTCGTCTGCCGGATAACATGCGTCACTCCATTCCCTACCATGATTTGAAATTCAATGTTCTCTGGTGACTCCCCAGGATCGCGGCCATATGAACCTGTTGCGGTCAATCAGAGGTTAACAATTTCCATATCCGTTCCGATAATCTCTGCCAGACAAAGAGACTCAAGAAAGCCCAAGACATGGTTTAGGGACGAATCGATATGCCGCCTGTCATTCCCGACCGCGCTGACCCCCAGTTCAATCTTCTGCCACCTGTCATTGGATCCGACTTCAGCAATGGACACGTTGTAGCGGGCCTTGACCTTGTCCACCATACTTCTTACGATCTTCCGCTTTCCCTTGAGCGAATGGTTCTCCGGAAGGTGAAATTCTATTTTCAGGCTGCCCACCACCATAATTCTATCACAATTGTGCCTCGATCTCCTTCATGTTATAGAACTCCAGCACGTCCCCGGGCTTGATATCCTGAAAATTTTCGAGACCGATCCCACACTCATATCCTGATTGGACCTCTTTGACATCATCCTTAAAACGCTTAAGGGAGGCCAGCTTGCCGGTAAAAATAACCACGCCGTCTCTCAGCAGACGGACCTTCGCATTCCTTTCCACATGTCCGTCAGTCACTTGGCATCCGGAGATGGTCCCCACCTTCGGGAGATGGAAGGTCTCTTTCACGTCGGCCCTTCCTATCACATCTTCCTCGTATACAGGCTCCAGAAGCCCCACCATCGCAGCCCTGATGTCCTGGAGGGCATTGTAAATCACGTCATAGTACCTTATATCCACATTCTCTTTTTCAGCAATCGATGCAACCCGGGGGTTGGTCCTTACATTAAAGCCGATAACAACAGCACCTGAAGCCGAAGCCAGCATGACGTCGGACTCCGCTATGGCGCCCGTGGCCGCATGGATGATGCTGAGTTTTACGTTTTCAGTGCTCAATTTTTCCAGAGAGCCGGACAGGGCTTCCAGCGAGCCCTGGACGTCGGCCTTGAGCACAATGTTGAGCTCTTTTATCTCACCTTCTTTTATTTTGTCGAAGAGCTGATCGAGGCTGATTATCCCGGTCTTTCCCACCTCATGCATTTTTCTCTCGTCAATCCTGTGCTCGGTAACCTGCTTTGCGGTCTTCTCATCCGGAACCACGATGAACTCGTCCCCTGCCATGGGAACCCCTGAAATGCCGTAGATTTCCACCGGGAAGGATGGCCCCGCCGAGAGAAGTTTCTTTCCACGGTGGTCCATCATGGCCCTGACACGTCCATAGTGCTGTCCACAGATAAAGTAATTCCCCTGCACCAGGGAGCCGGTCTTGATCAGAACACTGGCGATTGGGCCCCTGCTCTTGTCCAGCCTGGCCTCGATTACGGTCCCCCTTGCCGATTTCTCAGGATTACCCTTCAATTCAAGCATTTCAGATTGGAGCAAGATCAGGGCCAGCAAATCGTCCACGCCTTCACCGGTTTTTGCTGAAATCTGCCCAAAGATGGTTTCGCCTCCCCACTCTTCCGGCGCAAGATCAAGTTCCGCGAGTTCGCGCTTAACCCTGTCAGGATCTGCATCCGGTTTGTCGATCTTGTTGACGGCGACGACGATGGGAATATTGGCGGCCCGGGCATGATTGACGGCTTCCTTTGTCTGGGGCATGACACCATCATCGGCAGCTACCACCAGCACGATAAGGTCCGTAACCTTGGCACCCCTGGCCCTCATGGCCGTAAAGGCCTCATGACCGGGCGTATCGAGAAAGACGATGTCTCCCTTGTCCGTCTGGACGTAGTACGCACCGATGTGCTGGGTAATTCCGCCTGATTCCCCTCCAAGGATATTTGACTTTCTTATGTAGTCCAGAAGGCTGGTCTTGCCGTGATCAACGTGTCCCATGATGGTCACTACAGGCGGCCTTGACACAAGATCTTCCTTCCTGTCTTCAATTTCGGCGGTCAGGTGGTTCTCTTCAAACGAATCCAGTTCCAGTTCATAGCCGAATTCATCCGCCACCAGCGCAGCCGTTTCAAAGTCGATGGATTGATTGATGTTGGCAACGACACCCAGTTTCATCAACGACCTGATCAAATCGACCGCCTTTGTGCCCATGGCCTTGGCCAGTTCGCCAACCGTCACCACCTGTTGAACCTTCAGTCGCCTTTTGATAGCCTTTGGAACCGTGATTTCAGTGCTTTTGAGTCTCCTTTCAACATCCCTTCCCTTCGTTTGGCCCTTTCTTCCCTTCTTCTTGGGACCTTTGCCACCATAAAGATCAGCCCGCTCGAAAATCTCCTTCTTGCGGTATCGGGGAGCGGTTTTCACATCGGATTCCTGGGCTTTTTCCCTTTCTTTTCTCTTTTTCTTTTTGGCAGGCTTGGCCCTTTTTGCTTTATCAGCAACCTCCTTTGCAATTTCGCCTGGCGCAGCGACCGGGACTCTTTTCTCTGCCACAGGTCTCGATTCTTCCAAACGTTTCTTCTCCTGGATCATATCCCTGAGCGGTCCCTCTTCCGGGCGTAGGATGACCTTCGCAGGCTGGTCACGCTTCTTTTTCCTTATTTTCTTGGACTTGGCCTTTGTTTCAGACTCCGGCCCTTCGGCTTCTCCGGTCTCAGGTGCGGCTGCCACCTGCTCCTCTATTGCAGCCGCATCATCGATGACTTCACTCTCGGGGGGTTGTTCTGGAATGGGAATTGGTGCTTCAGGGGCCTCAGAAGCCAAAACCGGGCCTTTCTCCGACTGGACCTCCGGGATGGACTCCTGTCCGGTTTCCGCAGGGGGTATTCCAGGCCTTTCTTCCCCCTCGGCCTCCACTGCCTGGACTTCCGAAACCTTCTCTTCACCCTCAACGCGTTTTTTTCGACGACGGATGATCGTTGGCTTAACCCGCTTCTCCTCCACAACTTCAGTCACGGCACCCGAAACGATCTCCCTGGCACGCACTGCAGCCTGCTCATCGAGTGTGCTCATGTAGTTGCTGATATCCATTCCTCCAGCCAAGAGTTCTTCCACAAGCTTCTTGCTGTCCAAGTTAAGCTCTCGAGCTAGTTCATAGACTCTGACTTTGGCCATAAATTCCCCCAAACATGTTTCAACTATTCCAGAAAAACGCAACCGGCATCACTTGATGACTTCTGGAATGTCTCTTTTATACTTCTATACTTTGCAGCCTTCCCCCTCAACAGAGAGGAAAGTGGGTTATCTCTTTTCTGAAGTGTTCCAGATCCCCAGGGCAGGTTTGAAGAACCCCTTTTTTCTTGAATGCCCTACTGATTCTCCCGCCCTGTACCAGGACATCGAGGCATTGCCTTTTTCGACAAACATAGGCCCCTCGTCCAGGGGCAGCCCCGCCCATATCCAGGAGAAGCTTCCCGCCCGCATCCAGGGCCATCCGGATCATGCTTGCCTTGTTCCCTTTTCTTCCGCATGACAGGCATGTGCGAATCGGGATGTGTCCTTTTCCCCGTCCCACCGGATTCCTGACCCCTATTTCTCTTTTTCGCCGGTTCCAGAGGGGTCCTGCTCTTCTGCCAATGGCGCCTCTGAATCCTCGCCGACCACCTCGTTTTCGCCTGGCTCATCATTGTCTTCCGGAGCGGAAGACGGCTTTTTGCGGATATATCCTCCCGCATTTTCGATGATCTTTCCGGCCACCTCTTCCGAGATGCCCCCTATGGCATGCAATTCGTCCACCGTGGCCTCAGACAAATCCTTTGCAGATCTAAATCCCGCCTGAAAGAGGTCCGCCGCAAGGCTCTCCCCCACTCCCTCAAGTCCAATCAGGGCCATATAATTTTCCTTCAAGGCCTCACTATAATGGGTTTCACTGGTTACATCCAGTCTCCAGCCGGTCAACCTTGACGCCAG
This sequence comes from Desulfatiglandaceae bacterium, assembly GCA_049282265.1. Taxonomy (GTDB): domain Bacteria; phylum Desulfobacterota; class DSM-4660; order Desulfatiglandales; family Desulfatiglandaceae; genus CAYUCJ01. The sequence goes on from JBAPTR010000117.1 coordinate 9,978, forward strand.
GCGCACGTTTTGTCCCCTTTTCCCGATGGCCAGGGAAAGCTGGTCATCCGGAACAACAACTTCCATGGATTGATTGGTCTCATCTACGATAACGCGGACAATTTCGGCAGGGGCCAGCGCGTTACAGACAAACTTGGCGGGGTCAGGATTCCAGGTGACAATATCTATCTTCTCCCCTCGCAACTCCTGAACTACGGCCTGGACCCTGCTGCCCTTCATGCCCACACAAGCGCCGACGGGGTCAACGTCCGACTCTTTCGAGGCAACCGCTATTTTTGTCCGGCTTCCCGGTTCTCTCGTCACCTGAACAACCTGCACTATTCCCTCTGAGATTTCAGGGACTTCGGTTTCAAACAGCGCCGACAGGAAGTTAGGATGGGTTCTTGACAAGATAATCTGTGGTCCCCTGCTAAACTGTCTTACGTCAAGGATATAGGCCCTGATACGGTCGCCCTGCCTGTAGGATTCCCTCGGTATCTGTTCCCTGGCCGGCAGCTCGGCTTCAGTCCGCCCCAGGTTGACAATGATCGCTCCTTTGTCGAAGCGCTGTACGATGCCATTGATGATTTCCCCTTTTCTATCTTTGAAATCGTCGTAGACAATATCGCGTTCAGCCTCTTTCAGCCGTTGCATAATCACCTGTTTCGCAGCCTGGGCCGCGATTCTACCGAACGTGCCCATATCCATTTTCATTCCAAGGCTGTCCCCTAGTTCAGACTCCGGATCCAGTTCTTTTGCCTCTTCGAGCGAAACTTGAAGATGTTCATTTTCTACATCCGATACCACATCCTTGAACTCAAAAACCTCGATCTCACCCATCCCGTCGTTGAAATGCACTTCAATATCGCGCTCAGGGCCAAAGGTCTTCTTGGCAGCTGCCTTCACCGCTTCTTCGAGGGCCTGTACCAATACTTCTTTTTCAACCCCTTTTTCGCGGCTTACGTGGTCTATCATCTTTTTCAAGTCCGTAACCATTTTTTCTACTCCAAAGGTTGTTGGTATTCTTATTCAATTCCAAAAATTGATGGAACCGTAAAAAGTCATCAGAATTCGTAAACAATATTGGCCTTTTCAATTCTCTGAAACGGTACCATTTTCTCATGACCGTCCACATCAAGATAAATCATTTCATCCTCGATGCGCACCAGGTATCCGGTAAAGTTCCTCCTCCCCTCTAAGAGAGCTTTCAACCTGAGCTTCACCTTTTTTCCCTTTGCACGGTCAAAATCCCGTTGTTTTCGCAGACGTCGGTTAAGACCCGGGGAGGAAACCTCCAGTACATATTTCCCGGGTACCAGGCCCTTGACGTCAATCAGGACATCTATCTCTCTACTGACCTGAGCGCAGTCATCCACCGTCACCCCGCCGGGTTTGTCAATATATATCCTCAAGATCAACCTGCCCCGTTCAACAAGATATTCCACCCCCACGAGTTCGGTCCCCAACTCTTGGAGAACAGGTTCTATAAGGGCCTCAACGTTTTTCTCTATGCTCCTGGCGTCTTCGACCATACTGTGTACCTTCGCCTTCACTCCTCAAACAAAGAAAAAGCGGGCTTTAAGGCCCGCTTCCTTGGCTGCAGACTAACATGTGGGGAGTACCTACATAAACACCCTAGGGTGATATGAACCAACCAACATCAAGTCCGCAATTTGAAGAAGTCCCGCCCGAAGGGACAACCTCAAAAAGGGAAACAGGCCCCGTGAGACCTGCAGGTGGAGCGGGCAACGGGATTCGAACCCGCGACACCAAGCTTGGGAAGCTTGTACTCTACCAACTGAGCTATGCCCGCCCAAAGCAGATAACTCGCCCGGAGAACAGTCAACAGGAGAGTTTTGAAAAACTATTATAATGTCCTTGGATATTTCAGTCAAGCGCTAAATTTTTTGTTCAATCCGGCTCGGTGTTTCTCATTCGGAATTCCTTTTCCAATTCCAACATTCCAATTCCAAAACTTGACAAAGGCATTTTGTAATTATAGAATTTTTAAAATTTGTGAGAGGCATCGAAGAGCCACTCCATCGGCTTTTATTCAACTCCAACCAGGAGATAGTCAAAATCATTGGAAGACAATCCCGGTCAAGGACTTCTGGGCTGGTTTAAGGCCCTCGTAAGGAAAAAAAGCCACCTTGGCGACAGTAATGATCTCACGGAAGAGATTCATGGCCTGATGGACGAGGGTCATGCCAAGGGCCTTGTGAGCGATGAAGAAACCGATATGGTCTTCGGGGTACTGGATCTCAAACAAACCCAGGCCCATTCCGTTATGATCCCCCGCACGGAAATCTCATCGGCCCCCGCGGATGCCACCCTGGGAGAAATTATCAAGCTGGTAACAGATTGCGGCCACACGAGAATCCCCATTCATAATGAGAATATCGACGAGGTCATTGGCATCCTTCATGCCAAGGATCTTCTTAAATTGTGGGGGGAAGATACGGAGTTTGTCCTTCCTTCCGACATTCTTCAGGACCCCTTTTTTGTTCCTGAAAATCTGAAGCTCACCGATCTCCTGCGAAATATGAAGGAAATGAAAACCCATATGGCCCTTGTAACGGACGAATATGGAGGCACGGCGGGCATCGTGACCATCGAGGACATTCTCGAAGAGATCGTGGGAGACATCATGGATGAGCACGACACCGATGTCGCGCTCCTGACCGAGTTGGACAACGGCTCAATCCTCGTGGACGCCAAGTTGGAAGCGGAAAAGCTCAAGGAACATCTCGGCCTGCAATTTCCGGACGGCGATTTTGAATCCGTAGGGGGATTTATCATTCACCTGCTGGGAAGAATCCCCTTGACCGATGAAAAATTCCCCTTTCAAGAGTTTGAAATTACCATCCAAAAGGCCGATCAAAGAAAGATCGACAAGATTCTTATCGAACGTAAGCCACCTTCTCCCGAGTCACCCTTATGACGTTCTTCCATGCCTAAGATATTCGAAAAGAGGGCACTGGAAAAAAACCTGCTTGCCATCCTTTCAGGGCTTATGCTCACGGCTTCATTTCCTCCGGACAACATCTTCTGGATGCCATGGGTAGCCCTCCTTCCCCTTTTCATGGCCTTGGACGAGGCAAGGCCAAAAGAGGCATTGAAGCTGGGGCTTCTTACAGGCATGGCCCACTATCTGACGCTTATTTACTGGATTGTTCTGGTGCTCAACCATTATGGAAATCTCAATTTGTTCTTGAGCATCGGCCCCTATCTCCTGCTCTGTTTTTACCTCTCGCTCTTTATCGCTTTTTTCTCTTTGGCATGCACGAAAATCCGCTACGGATTGCCATTTCCATGGTTTCACATGGCCTGTTTCTGGGTCGCCCTTGAATATGCGAGAGCCCATTTTCTCACAGGTCTGCCCTGGTGCCTCTTGGGCTACAGTCAGTACGAACACCTCAACCTCATTCGACTCGCCGATATTACAGGCGTCTATGGAATTTCTTTCTTGATCGTCCTTTCGAACGGAATCCTCTACGCCCTTTTGTTCAGACCGCAGGTCAAAAGGAAATCCGTGTTTTGGTTGGAGATCGCCCTGGGTGCAATCCTGTTGCCCGTTTTCATTTTCTATGGGTTCCAAGGTGTGGAGGGTGGAAGCAGCGAAGTCAAGGGGGCTTCTCTCACATGCGCAGTCATTCAACCCGACATAGACCAGTCCATCAAATGGGATCCTTTACATCAGGGAAAAACCATGGACACCCTTGAGCGGTTGACCCGGTCCACATTTTCTTCAAGGCCACGTCTGATCATATGGCCTGAAACGGCGGTCCCTTTCTATTTCCAAAACCCTTCGGATCTTTCAAAGCAGATCTCAGCCCTGTCGCGGGAGTCCAATGCCGACCTGTTGTTCGGGAGTCCTGCCTACAGGCGTACGGAAAATAAATTCGTCTATTACAACCGCGCCTATCTTATAAACCCGGAGGGCCGAACCCAATATTACGACAAGGTCCATCTCGTGCCGTTCGGTGAATATGTGCCCCTCAGGAAACTCCTTTTCTTTGCAAAACGCCTCGTTGAAGGAGCCGGCGATTTTCAGGCCGGGAACAGGATATCGCCCTTGGAAATGCAAGGCCACCTCCTGGGCCCGCTGATCTGTTTCGAGGCTATTTTCCCGAAACTGGCACGCATTCAGACCGAGGAAGGGGCAGAGGTCCTCGTTAACCTGACAAACGACGCCTGGTTCGGTTCCACAAGCGCCCCCTACCAGCACCTGGCCATGGCCGTCTTCCGTGCAGTGGAAAATCACCGGCCCATGATCCGGGCTGCAAACACCGGGTTCAGCGCCTTTATCAGCCCCCGCGGGGAAATCCTGTCGAGGTCTGATCTTTTCCGTAAGGAGACGCTGGTGGAAAAAATTAGACCCCTCTCCCATGGCCTGACCTTCTACACCCGTTTCGGAGATGTATTTGCCCTTTGCACATGCGGGGTGTCCTTATGGGTCCTTTGCTGGTTCATTTTTTCTAACAGGAAACGTTATAAGGAAGGGATTGATATCTTATGATTGATTTTCCACTTTCTCAGCAGGAGTGACCTCCGGTCACGAATTCCCCTTTTTCAGAAGGAAGGAGGATGAGGAATGAAAGGCTTCAGGCGACGAATATGTCAAAAATGGATTGAATCTCTTTTCACACTCGTTTTGGCCTTGACAACATTTGGTGTGTGCTTGGGTTGGCCAGACGCTGCATTCGGATCTGCATCCGGCACAATCAAGATGAATATCGCAACGGATATGGATGGTAAAATTACCTCTGTGCAGGGATCAGCCATCCTTTTCTCCGATGACACCTACTGGTGGGATATCAATAATTGGGTTGGTGACTATGCCCAAGTGGATTGCTTCATAGATGGCGCACTGAAAAGAACAATAATCACATTTATATTCTCCAATTATGGCTATGATGATGCACGGGACCATACAGAAAAAGCCTTTTCCTGGTGGCCTTCGGGATTAACACCGGGGGAACATAATGTCAGCTATCGGATGCTTGACATATATCGTGGCGCCCAAACTCCATCGTATGACTACATAAGAAAAGTAGGGAACATCATAGCAGAGTACCAGGTTCATATACATGTCGACGGAGAGGGACACCAGTTCCTCAGATATAGCAAACCTCTGAACCTGGGAAATGGGCATATGCAGTGCGGGGGTATGGGAGGGGACCCGGTTAACATCGGCACGGGAAACAGTTTCCAACTAGAGACCGATATCTCAATCGGAGACCCGGGAACCGGCCTGAGTCTCGTCCGCACCTACAACAGCCGATCGGACGTCCTGGGCGCTTTTGGCTTTGGCTGGACACACAATTATGATCTGCGGTTAAACGAAATCGACGCCTTCCACGTTGAATTGAAAAGAGCGGATGGCGGCACCAGCCTTTTCATAAAGAACCCTGATAATATCTACCGGGAAATTGCCGGCAGGCCAACCTCTGTCAAGGCATTGAAGGTTAACAATAACCTAGAAGGATGGCGATGGCATAGGTTGGATGGCGGGGAATTTGAGTTTGATGTATCAGGACGGCTTCGGAAGATTTCCAAGTTGGGGAACACGACCTCTATCACCCATGATGCGCTGGGTCGTCTCGAAACGATTGATGACCTGGCAACCGGTCGCAGCCTGCAATTCTCTTATAATGCTCAGGGACTGATCTCCAGAGTTTCCGGGCCGGTTACGCCGGCGATCCCGACCGGCATATGGGTAAATTACCTTTACGACGCAAACCAGAACCTGACTGGAGTGAGCTACGCCGATGGCTCAGGCTTCGACTACAGCTATACGGACCCCAACGACATCCACAATTTTACCGCGAAGAAGGATAAAATGAATCACCTTCTGGCGACCTGGAGCTATGATGATCAGGACAGGGTCGTGGAAAACTGGGCAAGAGACGGCCGTGGGATCAGAATCGACTATACCGGGTTCAATACCCGAACCGTTACTGATGCGTATGGCTCAATCCATATCTATTCCTTCAACGTCCTCAATGGCTACAAGGCATTTACGGAAAAAAACGGTGGCATTCCCTGTCTGAACTGTGGCGGCAATGTCGTTAGCAAGAAATACGATAGTGAGCTGCGGCTAACCGAGGTTCAATACGCCAACGGTCTCAAGTACCAGTTCGATGACTTCGACAGTCGCGGCAATGCCAGGATCTTCAGGATACAACCCGGAACTCCCGAAGGAAAAACCATTGTCCGCACCTTTCACCCGGAGATAAGGGCCAAGCTGAGTCAGAGCGAACCCAGCGTTCTGGGAGCGGGCGATAAAGTCACTATATGGGACTATGACGATGACGGCAATGCGGTGCCCAATGAAAACCCTACCCAACTCCCACACCGAAAGATCGAGCGTGGTTTTACCTGGGACACCTCGGGAAACGTCATCTCCTTTGAATTCATTAGCACATTCTCCTACGACGGCAGGGGCCATATCCTTACCATTGACGGGCCGCAACCAGGAACGGAAGACACCACCACTTTCAGCTACGATGATCTCACGGGAAACCTGCTCTCTGTCACGAGACCGGTGGTTGGCCCTGCCAGCTATTCCCAGTATGGTGCCGATGGGATGGTGGGCCGGGTAACCGACACCAACGGAAACGCAACCCTGTACACCTATGACGGCCGTGGTCGGATTCTCACCATGACCCAAGAGGGCAACGGCGCCACTACCTATGCCTACAACGCTGCCGGAGATATTACCGGCATTGCTCAGCCGAACGGCGTGACCTTCAACTTTGCCTATGACGCACTCTACGGAAGATTGATTCGCGTGGAGGACACGCTTGGAAACTATACCCGGCTCAGCTACGACAGCCAGGGCAACCGGATCGAGCTTGCCCGGTACAATGCAGGAGGTCAGTTGGTTTTCCGAAAGCGTTTCGACTATCAGACCCCGGGCAATCCCGGAAAGCTGTGGAAAGAAATCAATCCGGACGATACCTACACCGAATACGACTATGATCTTTCTGGAAACATGGACGCGATTACTGATCCATCCGGGAAAACAACATCCTACAACTATGACCTCTTAAACCGCCTGTTCGAGGTAAACCAACCGGGAAACGTGATCACGGCCTACACATATGATGCCCAAAACAACCTGGCAGGCGTCACAGATGCGGAGAACCACACCACCACCTATATCCATGACGACCTTGGAAGGCTGGGAGTGGTCGCCTCACCGGACACCGGAACCACGACATTTTTCTATGATGCTG
>JBAPTR010000118.1:0-3761 GCA_049282265.1 Desulfatiglandaceae bacterium
GACTTAGTTCATAATGAGAATGTACCCTTGACTTATTGGGGGTACTTGCATGGCCAAAAGATATAGGGAGCGCAGCTTGCTGGAATTTCAGAAAGAATTGAATCTCCCCCGGAGATTTAAAATGAACAATTTGTAGTGACGACTTTTTTGGCCCCATTGTGTAATATCAATTGGTTACGATAAGGATACCCTCGTAACTGCGGAAGTTGGGCTAGGGGCGATAATGATTCGTATCGTATACTGAAATTTCATAACAGCTGTTTTGTGCAACAATACCAATCGTAAGCTTGATGATGGGGCAACTCCAGAACCTAGCAGATGTAGAGACGGCATGACAAGGGCGGCAGGAGGCTGGACGGTTGGAAACCGGCTCGTGCTCAAGATCTATTTGTATTAACGTCCTCCAAAAAATACTCTATCCCTCACTTTCACCGTCACGGAATTCGACCAGGTGGCATCCGGGATGGTGTCGGCATTGTTGTCCAAGGCAACGTAGAAGACATAGTCTCCAGCTGGAAGAGCCCTGTTAAGAATCTCCGCTGGATTCAGCCAGGAGAGATCCCTTCCACGGTAAGGTTTGATTCCCGGGACCCAGCCAAGTGAGGGGACGTAAGAAAACCATCCATAAGGGCTTTTTTCGGCAATCCAGAAGTCCACATCTTGTCCCCAGTAGTCTTCAAGCGCCAGGTTCACGCAGATACGAATCGGAGTCCCGGAAAAAACCTGCAGTGGGCCGTCAAATCCGTTTGCAGTGATGTCCAAGGTCACTGGATGAGGAAGTCCCTCACTCGACGCAACGAAGGACATGATGTTCGAAATCCCGCTTCTTCCGGCCTTGTTGTAGGCCTGGATGCCCACGTAAAAGGACGCCCCTTCCCAGATGTCGAAGGTCACCCGTGTGCGGTTCCCAACATCTATTTCTCCGACGTGATCCGCGTTGGGGTAAGGGGCAAACAAAAGGATGTATCCCTCGGCGCCCGTGGATGGATCCCAGGCAAAAGTTACCTTGTTTCCACTTACACGCTCTAGGGCCATGGAGGGCCAGGCGATCAAGAGAAGAGAGAAAGACAAGATCAACACAAACAGATTTTTCTTGGGTGAAACCATGGAACCCGCCCTGCTGTGAAAGAGGTCTGAAGAGACGGTACCAAAGGACACGCTATCTTCAAATGATAACTCTCGGGCCGACTAGAAGTCAAGCGCCGACAAAGAGATGTAATTACCGGCATTCTGGAAAAGGTGCAGAGACGATGAGCGGCAAAGCAAAGAGAAGTTCCTTTTACCACATGCCGTCAAGAAGAAGGCAGGCAAATTTTGAGAAGTTCCTCCATAAGGCATATCCAAAATGAAGGCTGACATTACACCCCACAATGTATCCTTCCACCAATTAAGGTGGACCCCAATATCAAGACCACTTTTGGTCGAAGTTAAGGTGTATGAAAATGGTATTATTCTGGCTCATGGTTAAGCAGCCTTCCTTAATTCCGAGATACTCCATGGCGATTCCCGTGCGCTTTGTAACCTGGGTATCCAGCCGTCCAAAAAAAACAAACCTTCTATCATGTAATACAAACTTCGTGCTAGATTGGATAAATGCCGCCTTATCTTATCCAACATATTTATTTTTCATTGAATATTCAAACTCGAAAGGTGGGTGGAGGAAGGTGGGTGGAGGAAGGCGGGTTGAGGCGAAATAGTGATCATATATGGTAATTGGTCAAATATAAACATAGCTTTGGCGTTTTTTAGGTACAGTGAGTGATGCTTGGAGAGGGTATAGGAACGGACAAAGAACAGCTTGAAACTGGTCACAAAAAACAGGCGAGTATTCAGGGAAATCATCCCGGGCTTTCTCTACTCGGAACCAGGTGCATGAGGTATCAGTGGTGCGGTCTTCACACCAAATGCTCATCAATCGAGACTGAACAATCCTTACCCCAATTCTAAAATATTTTCTTGGAGTTAAATTTCATGTTCCTTGCCATATGATGGATTTGAGGCAATCCCTATTTGCATATGACTACCAGATGAAACCTTCAAAACCGGCCGAGTAAAGGATACCCAAATCTATCGTTGCTTACATACGGTTGCCCAGGTCGTCTTTTCAGAACACGCCTCCGGACGACAAGATACGTATCGAAGTCGTTGCTTTTGTAAGACTGTAAAAACCAAAGCCCACCAATTGAATCATTGCCTCTCAATCAAGAAAAGGCAGGGCCAAATGACCCTGCCTTGGGTGTTGCTCCTTTCACGTTTACTTCTGCGGTGCCACTATTTTCCAATGGCCTTTTCCTGATGCGAAGCTCGCACCAAACTCCTTGGTGGGGTTCTGCAACATATGCCTGGTAAACTCACAACTCCCCTGTATTCCAACAAATTTTCCAGTGCCCCCCACATAGGTAAACGTGCCCTTGGCGTTCTTCCCTACCACAGCAGAGCATATGTACGTCATGAATATTTGGTCCCCATCCGGGCGGGTATAGGAGATCAGGCCGGAGTCGTTCTTGTAGACCCCTTTGACTACGAGAAGTCCACCGACAACATGGGCAGACGCATTGTGTAAGAGCCCCTCCCCGGTATCGCTTTGGCAGACACCCCAACCTTCGTAATTTACTTGAGCAAGTCCTCTTCCCATAGGGAGAATGTTATGTTTAACAATCCAGTCAGTCCTTGATGAGAACGAGCCTTCTTTTGCCATCTCGGCAGTGGCACCTGGGGCATAAGCTATCATTAGAGCGAAAACGACTATGGAAGAAATCTGCCATTCCGCAGTTTGAAAACGTAAAGGCTTTGTTGAGATAACGTATTTGCCTAGCATCAAAACAGAAGAGGTCAGATAACTATGGTTTGCGCTCGTGCTTGCTCATCAAGACAACAGCGGCTTATGGGCAGGATTCCAGTACCTGTTCTATATCCCGATTCGCCACTTTCACATTCCGTCTTCATAGGATAGAGTTGGGTAATGATGTTGTCGGCGGTTGACCTGATTCCTTTCCCAAAGACGGTCTCCACCCCTTTTCCCCTAGCCTCGGAGGCCTTGATGATCTTGATCACTTTCCCCGCAGGGACCGTTGTGAAACCATTCACCTCGAGGACGGAAAGGAAAACCTTGTAGGTCTCATCCACGCAGATAGACCGAGGCAAACACCTTGGCATCACTCAAAATGTCCGAAATGAGACAGGATTCATTAGGCTGATGGGCAGTATCGGCGGACGTGGACCAGACGGCCGCGGGGAAACCGTATTTCCTGAAGAAAGCAGCAACCGTACCGCCCCCTATACCCATGGGTTTGGCCTCCCGCCCGGTTACCTCTTTGATGGCCCTTGCCAGGGCCACAACGACCGGGGAATCGAGTGGCGTTGGTTCGGGTGCTTCCTGGCGCTGGACGGTCTCCCATTGGATCTTCAAGCCTCGATTGTTTCCTATTCTATCGGCCATTTCCCGGCATGAATAAAGGACTTCTTCTGTTTGATAGCGGGGAAGAATGCGACAGTCCAGGTAGAAGACGTCTTTGCCGGGAATTGTATTGATATTGGGCACGTTGGCTTCCATTTTCGTGGTGGCGAAGGTTGAGTGGGGAGGACTGAAGAGATTATCATTACCGGGAAACAGGGTCCCCAGTTCCTGGAGGGCCAATATGAGTGCGGCTGCTCCCACCAGGCTGTTTCTGCCCTTCTGGGGCGTGCTGGCATGGCATTGTTTTCCGGTGACAATGCATTTCAGCCACAGCATGGATTTTTCCGCCACTTCTATCATGGTG
>JBAPTR010000119.1:0-1597 GCA_049282265.1 Desulfatiglandaceae bacterium
GAAGATGGAGTCCATCGGCACCCTGGCAGGCGGTGTGGCCCATGATTTCAACAACATTCTGACCGCCATCATCGGAAACGCCGAGCTTGCCTTGACGGATCTCGGCAAGAATGGCCGGGTTAATCAATCTCTGGATGAGATATTGAAAGCCGGACATAGGGCTGCGGCACTGACGCGCCAGCTCCTGGCCTTCAGCCGAAAGGAGCTGATCCGGCCTGAAATCCTGGACCTCACCAGCCTGATGGTGAATTTTGAAAAAATGCTGCGCCGCCTCATCGGGGAGGATATCGACCTGGTTACGGTCTACACACCCGATCTCTGGCAGGTGGAAGCAGACCCCGGGCAGATGGAACAGATCATTATGAACCTGGCCGTCAATGCGAGGGACGCCATGCCCAAGGGCGGGGCGCTCACCGTCGAGACGACCAATGTGGAGCTGGACAAGGGCTATTTCCGGGACCACGGGGTGGAAAACGAGGCAGGGCCTTACGTAGTGCTGGCGATCACGGACAGTGGCAAGGGCATGGACGAAGAGATCCAGGCCCTCATATTCGAACCCTTTTTCACCACCAAGGGATTGGGGACGGGAACCGGCCTCGGTCTTTCCACAGTGTACGGCATTGTAAAACAAAACAAGGGCTATATCTGGGTCTATAGTGAGCCGGAAAGGGGAACGACCTTCAAGATCTATCTCCCCACGGCTGGTGCAGATGCCGAGGCTGGGAAGACAAAGCTATTCCCTGTCCGTTCGCTCAAAGGATCTGAAACAATCCTGGTTGTGGACGATGATGAGATGCTCAGAAAGACGGCAGAGAAGATGCTGAAGGGATACGGCTACAGGGTCTTGAGAGCCAAGGATGGCAATGAGGCCCTCAATATCTCAGGCAGCCACGATGGTCCTATCCACCTGATGCTGACCGATGTGGTGATGCCTGGCATGAGTGGCCGGGACCTGTCGGAGCAACTGAAATCAACGGTCCCGGAAATCAAGGTTCTCTATATGTCCGGATACACGAACGACGCCATCGCCCACCATGGCATCCTGGAAAAGGATGTGGAGTTTATCCAGAAACCCTTCACCCGGGAAGGTCTGGCGACCAAAGTGCGGGAGGTTTTGGACAAGAAATAACATTAAATCCGCGCCATAGCTCCCGGCACGTTCAAGGATGATTATCCAAGTCCTTGCAAGTCAGCGACACTGAAAAGTGCAGTATCTTGCAAGCTATCCTTGACAAACCAAAAACCCCATTTATTCAAACAGAGTAATTTCGAGGTTTGATGCAGAGAGAAAAGTACTATGGTAGCGGCTCGGTTACCATCGCCAAAAACGAGGACAGATCGGTCATCTCCGGTGGACGCCCAACGCGGCGATCAAGGGCGGTGGGATTGACGTGGTCGCCCTCCTCGACCAGATTACGGGCGAGATTGTAAAAGCCCTCTAAAGTGGGGGAAAGGGAATGGAAAATACAGACAGGCTCCTCTATTCCAAGTATGATCCGAAAGGAATATTGAAAGGGAATCAATCGATGAATATCTACCTGCGATATCAAATGGTTATCTTTACTGTCCTGCTGTTCGTGGGCTCCATTTTTACAGG
>JBAPTR010000120.1:0-14841 GCA_049282265.1 Desulfatiglandaceae bacterium
CGCAACCCGTTGATTTGTAAGAAAACCGAAAATCACACTTTTCGGTTTTCTTAAGTAAAAAGTCCATGGATGGACTTTTTACGATTCCATCAGATCTGAAACCACAAAACCGGTTGAAACATTTAGGACGGGTGGCGTTCCATGGGTGAAAATATTTTGGTTGCCAGCAATCTCAGGAAGCAATTTGGGAATCTGATCGTAGTGGATGACCTGTCGTTCGAGGTAAGAGCTGGTGAGATTCTCGGGATGATGGGCCCCAATGGTGCGGGGAAAACCACAGTATTTAATCTCCTGACGGGAAGGCTGAGGCCAGACGGTGGATCCATTCACTTTGAGGGCAAGGATATTACCCGGATATCCCCCTCCAAGAGGTGTCGGGTCGGCATAGGGCGAACCTACCAGATTCCTCAGCCTTTTGAAAAAATGAGTGTGTTTGAAAATCTTTTGGTAGCCGCTGTCCACGGGGGAGGATTGAGTGAGCGCGCAGCCCGTGGAACAATCCATGAAGTAATGGAATTGACGGACCTTTCCTCTTTGACAGACCATCTCGCGGGTGGACTGTCCCTGCTCGACAGAAAACGGCTGGAATTGGGGAGGGCACTGGCAACCCAACCCGGCCTTATTCTGATTGATGAAGTGGCCGGTGGGCTGACGGATGCTGAAACGAGACAGGTCCTTGCCATTGTAAAGGAGATTCAGAAGAAAGGGATCAGCATCATATGGATTGAACACATATTGATGATGATGTCCGAGGGAGTCGACCGCCTTCTGGTCATATCGGAGGGACGCTTTCTCAATTGCGGAAAACCCAGCGAGGTGATGTGTTCTGAGGAAGTCCTTGAGTGTTATCTCGGATCGGAGGAGTGATGACGCTGGATAAATCAGCCCTGAAGATCAGCAACTTGGATGTCCATTATAAGGACTTTAAAGCCCTGTGGGATGTTTCCCTTAAGGTCACCAAGGGAAAGATCGTCTCCGTCATAGGAGCCAATGGAGCAGGTAAATCCACCCTTCTCAATACGATCTCCGGTCTGTTGACGCCTTCGAAGGGAACCATTGAGTTTTTCGGTGAACCTATCGGGGGCCTGCCTCCCCACGAAACCGTCCACAAGGGAATTGCGCTTGTCCCCGAGGGAAGGAGAATATTCCCGCGACTTACCGTATTCGAAAATCTTGTCATGGGATCCTACACCCCCAGGACACGGCCCAAACGGGATGAAACCATGAAGAAGATCTATGAGCTATTCCCGATTCTTAAAAGCCGTCATGCTCAGATGGCCAATTCCCTCAGCGGGGGTGAACAACAGATGCTGGCCGTCGGTCGGGCCATGATGTCTGAGCCGACCCTCATGCTCTGTGACGAGATCTCCCTGGGATTGGCCCCTGTGATCATAAAAAGCATCTACAAACGTCTGGCCCAGATCAACCGGGACGGCATCACGATTGTCTTGGTGGAGCAGGACTTGAAACGCAGTCTTAGTGCGGCTGATTATGCATATATCATGCTGGAAGGAAAGACGGTCCTGGAGGGAGTACCGTCTGCGCTCACCGAGGAGCAGGTGAAGAAGGCATATTTCGGGATTTAGAACTTGATTGACCGGTTTCCCCGGTTTACAATCGTCTGCGGGAGTTCCAATGGAAATTTTGGTGCAGCAAATCTTGAATGGCATCTTGTTGGGCGGACTTTATGCAGTCATCGCAATAGGGATGTCTACCATGATCGGGATTGTCAAGCTCGTTAACCTCGCCCATGGTGATTTGATGATTCTGGGCAGTTATCTTAGCCTTGTTTTCATGTCATGGCTGGGTATTAATCCATTATGGTCCGGCCTGGCGGTTGTTCCGGCCATGTTCTTTATCGGTTATTTTATCCAGGCCTTTCTTTTCAACAGAGTCTTGGGAAAAGAAATGGAGCCGCCCCTGCTGGTGGCATTTGGATTGTCGGTAATACTGCAGAATTCTCTGCTCCTGGTATTTACCCCGGATGCCAGGAGTCTCATGACGCCTCTGGCTGTCATGACAATCCCATTGGGAAAGTCCTTGAACTTGCCGGTGCTTTACCTTGTGGATTTCCTTGTAGGGGTTGGCGTCATCCTGGCGCTCCATGTTTTTTTCAAACGATCATACATGGGACGGGCCATACGTGCAGCCTCGGATGACGATCAAGGTGCCCGGTTGATGGGGGTGAACACCAAGGGCATCTATTCCTACGCCATGGCGATCTCCATGATGACCGCCGGCGTGGCCGGCATCCTGGTGGGAATGACTTTCACCTTCTACCCGCATACCGGCCCACAATATCTCATCATCGGTTTTGGTGTCGTAATCATCGGCGGCCTGGGCAGCATGATAGGGACATTGGTCGGCGGGTTCATCCTGGCCGAGGCCCAACTGCTGGGCGCTCAATTCGTAGGGCCGGGCTATCAACTATTGATTGGGTACCTTGTATTGCTCATTGTACTGGCTGTGAGACCGCAGGGTATATTTGGAAAGGCATAGGATATCATGAGAGAGCGGGTTTTCAGATATCGTTGGGTTGCAGTGGGAATCCTGATTCTTGGTCTCGCCACTGTTCCTATCTGGGGTTCAGAGTATTTCCTCCTCTTTTTCTTACTCTTTTGCCTTTATGCGGGCATGGCCCAGATGTGGAACCTGCTCATTGGTTACTCGGGCCTCCTGTCTCTCGGGCAGCAGGCATTCATAGGCTTCAGCGGATACACGGTAGCCATGCTTACCACCTATTATGGGGTGTATGTCTGGCTGAGCGTTCTGATAGGGGGCTTTGCATCTGTGCTGCTTGCCATGTTCATGTCTCTTTTCATCTTTCGGATGAAGGGAATGCACTTTGCAATCGGCACCTGGATTTTTGCCGAAATACTTTTGCTGTGGTTCAGTAACTGGGCGTTTGTCAAGTACGGGACAGGGCTTTTCATCAAACCGGCCTCGCCGCCTTCCATGACAACCATCTATTATGCCGCATTAATTGCAGGACTGGGTGCCACGGTGGTGGTCTATGTTATCCTGCGGTCACGAATAGGACTGGGACTCATGGCAATGCGCGATAATGAAGAAGTGTCTGAAACCATGGGGGTCAATGTCTTCTGGTCGAAATTCTTCTGTTTCCTGGTTTCCGCCTTTATGACCGGCATTACAGCCGGTATCTTGTATGTTTTCCAGGTCTTTATACAACCCTATACGGCATTTGGGATTGACTGGACGATAATATTGACCGTAGCCGTTATTATTGGCGGGATAGGTACCATTGAAGGCCCGATCCTGGGGAGTTTTATTTACGTTCTGCTTTCCCAGTGGCTGGCTGGATACGCCCACCTGAGCCTCCTCTTCTTGGGATTGATAGCCATTATCATTATTCTGGTTGCCCCTAAAGGAATCGTGGGTTCTTTACAGGAGAAGACCGGTTTTCAGATCCTGTCGGCTCGCCGAACGTAGAAAGCAGGTTATGATCACATTAAGCAAACCTTTTTCAGAAGGAGGGAACTGAAATGGACAAGAAGATCAAAAAAGAAGGGAAGGGCCTCAGCATCAGCAGAAGGGAGTTCATGAAGAAAAGCTCGCTGGCTGTTGGAACAGCAATGGCCTCCAGCCTGGCGCTCCCGCAGTTTGTGAGGTCTGCAAGGGCTTCAAAACGTGATTATATTCTGATCGGACGGCCTGATTGCCTTACCGGCCCCCTCGCTTCCTTTGCAGTCCCTACTCCCTGGGTAGATAACAGGGCGTTGGCTGAAATCAATAAGGACGGCGGTATCTATATCAAAGAGCTGGGGAAGAAGGTCCCCGTCAAGGTCAAGATAACGGATACGGAGAGCAATCCGACCAAAGCCGGGGAAATGGCTTCAAGGCTCATTGTCAGAGACAAGGTGGACCTTATGGTCTTTTTCCACACGCCGGATACGGTGAACCCGGTGTCGGCCATGTGTGAACGCTATAAGATGCCCGGCATTTCTCTCGATTCACCCCTGGAACCCTGGTTGGACGGCGGCCCGTATCACTGGGATTTTCACGCCTTCTGGTCGGTGAAAAAGGATATCGTGCCGGTTTACACCGGCATGTGGGAAGACATTAAGACAAACAAGACGGTGGGCATATTGATGGCCAATGATCCCGACGGCGTTTCATGGTCAGCTGTCTTTAAAAAGGTCCTCCCCGGCATGGGGTATAAGGCGGTTGACATGGGCAGGTTTCCCTATTTTAACAAGGATTTCAGCTCGTTCATCAACGGTTGGAAAAAGGAGAAGGTTGAGATCCTTTTGGCCAATACGATCCCGCCTGACTTTACAACGGCCTGGAGGCAGTGTCGCCGTATGGGGTTTGCTCCAAAAGTCTGCACGGTCGGCAAGGCAATCCTGTTTCCATCGGCTGTAGAGGCCCTGGGAGGTGATCTGGCCAATGGACTGACTTGTGAGGTCTGGTGGTCTCCTTATCACCCTTTCAAGTCCTCCCTTGCCGGATACAGCGCAAAGGACCTTTGCGACGCATGGACAAAGTCCACAAGCAAGCAGTGGACGCAGCCGACCGGCTATATATATGCCGGCTATGAAATCGCGGCCGACGTCCTGAGAAGAGCGGGCAGCCTTGACAAGGAAACGATCCGCCGGGCCATCGCCGATACCGATCTGGACACCATGGTCGGACACATCAAGTACAACAAACAGAATTACAGCCGGACGCCGTTGGTGGGAGGGCAATGGGTCAAAGGGCACAAGTACCCCTGGGAGCTCAACATTGTCCATGACAAGGAACACCCCAATATCCCGATGACCGGCAAGATGTTCGCCATGAAATAGGAAGATAAGCGGCATCCTTCACCCTTTTTCCCTCACGGGAGGGAAAAAGGGTCTTTCGATGCGCGGGAAAACACATTCTCTTGTACATTTCAAGAACAGGGAGTGTGTTCTGGATAAGGTAACAGGGAAGAGAGCCACCCTCGCAGGAGGGAAGACCCGCGGCTCCTGACCAGTTATTCAGGACGGAAATCCTGGATTGAATAATCATCTGTTTTGTCAGAGGTGTGGCGTTATCTCTGAGATTCAAGGAGGCTAATAATATGAAGAAAGTGCAATTAGAAGATGTGAAGGCCTATGAGGCCCCTGGGCATTTCGGCATGACGGCCATGAGGCTTATCGGGAAGGAAGAGACGGGAGCCCAGAAGTTCTGGATGGGTCTATCCCATTTCCTGCCGGGGGGCGGGGCAGGCTGGGGATATGAGGATAATCCTCTGGAAAAGGTTTATTTTGTGCTTAAAGGTGAGGTTACGGTCAAAAGCAAGACGGAAGAGATTGTCCTTGGCAAGTGGGATTCCCTGTTTCTCGGACCCAACGAAGGACGAGAGATAATCAACAAGACCAACAAACCCGCCAGCATGCTGGTGGTGATAAACTATCCTGACTGATCCAGTTTCAGGAGATTAACAAAACGTCGAAAGGAAAACGAAAATGGCAAAAGTAATTATCACTGCCGCCCTCACGGGGAATATCCACGTGCCTTCCATGTCTCCTTATCTGCCGATAACACCTGGGCAACTGATCGAGGAGGCCGTAAGGTGTGAGGATGCCGGGGCTGCCGTCGTTCATGTGCACGCCAGAAATCCCGAAGACGGCAGGCCGTCGACGGATGTGGAACTCTACAGGCAAATCCTGAGCAGTATCAAAGAACGAACGGACCTTGTCGTGAGTCCGACCACCGGTGGTACCGCCACCATGACGCCGGAGCAGAGGATTGCCGTTGTAAGAGAGCTGAAACCCGAGATGGCTACGTTCAACGGCGGTTCCATGAATTTCGCCCTGTATCCGGTTGCAACGAAAATCAAGGAATTCAAGCATTCCTGGGAGAAAGAATTTCTTGAGTCCACTGAAGGGTTTATCTTTTCGAATACCTTCACCTCCCTCAAGGTATTTTGTGAAACCATGAACGAGGCCGCAACAAAACCGGAACTGGAGGTCTATGATGTGGGCCAAATCACGAACCTGGCCCAGATTGTTCGGGAAGGGTATCTGAAACAACCTATTTATCTGCAGTTTGTCCTGGGGATTCTGGGAGGAATCCCAGCATCCATCGACAATCTCCTCTTCTTGAGCAATACGGCTGAAAAGCTCTTTGGGGAATTTGAATGCTCCGTCTGCGCAGCCGGAAGACACCAGTTCCCGATGGGTGTGGTGAATATGCTCCGGGGCGGGCACATGCGGGTCGGCCTTGAAGACAACCTTTATCTGAGCAAGGGAGTCCTTGCGAAGAGCAGTGCGGAACAGGTTGAAAAGGCTATCCGTATTGCAAAAGAACTGGGGCTGGAAATCGCCTCGCCTGATGATGCGAGAAAGATCCTTGGCCTCAAGGGACAGGACAAGGTCAATTTCTAACCGAAGGGCTCAAGGCACTAACAATACTTCAATTTTGTTCGGTGTGTTGCAGGCCGACATGAGAGGAAAAAAAATGGGAACTCTAAAGGGAAAAGAAGATATCAATTCGCTCTTTGATGTTACCGGAAAAGTGGCTTTGATTACCGGAGCTACCGGAGGTTTTGGCCATACCGCCGCCAAAGGCCTGGCAATGGCGGGTGTAAAGGTCATGGTCACAGGCCGGAGCGCTGAAAAACTGGCACCCCTTGTTGAGGAAATAGAAAAAGCCGGCGGTGTAGCCGCATATTCTGCCGGATCACCCATCAGCCACGATGACGTGAAACGGGTTGTCAAGGATACGGTAGAGAAATTTGGCGGCATAGACATCCTCATAACCGCTGCAGGTGTGAGCAAACCCAACCCAATTGTCGAGCAGCCTCTGGAGGAATGGGAGATGGTCATGGATGCCAACGTCAAAGGCACCTGGCTTTACTGCAAAGAGGCGGGAAAAGTGATGATCGACCAGGGAAGGGGAGGAAAAGTGATCCTGCTTTCATCCACAAGAGGGATGCTGGGGATGGCCAACTATGGCGCCTACAGTCCCTCGAAAGGGGCCGTGTCTCTTTTGGCGAAATCACTGGGATGTGAATGGGGCCCCCATAAAATCAATGTTAACGCCATAGCCCCGACCGTGTTTCGTACGGCGCTCACGAAATGGATGTTTGAAGATGATGCATTTTATAAGAATTTTCTGAAGCGGATCCCTATAGGAAGACTGGGCGAGCCGGAAGATTTCATTGGAACCGTCGTATTCCTTTCTTCAAAGGCGTCTGATTTCATGACCGGATCAATCGTTTACGTGGATGGGGGTTATACTGCTGGATAGGAGTGAATATGTCGGAAATAAAGGATATTGCAATAATCGGGGCGGGGTTGATGGGACATGGAATCGCCCAAGTGTTTGCCGGACAGGGCTATCAGGTCCATTTGTTCGACCTTGAAGAAGACATCCTCGCAAAGGCCTTAAAAGGCATCCGATCCAATCTGACTTTGATGGCTGGAAAAGGGATCGGGCGCACAGATGACATCGAACAAATCCTCTCCAGAATCCGAACGACCGTAGACCTTCAAGATGCGGTCACCGGGGCCCAATTTGTGGTGGAAGCCGTTACTGAAAATCTGGACGTGAAACAACAGATCTTTCAGAAGATAGACGGTCTTTGCCCGCCGGAGTCGATTCTGGCAACCAACACGTCTGTCATAAGTATTACCGAGATTGCCCAAAAAGCCCAAAACCGGGAAAGGATTTTGGGCACACATTTCTGGAACCCACCTTATCTCGTCCCCCTTGTGGAAGTCGTCAGGGGAAGAGACACTTCCGATAAGACCATGGATACCACTTACGACCTTCTCAAGTCGGTGGGAAAGCATCCTGTTCGCGTCAAAAAGGATGTTCCTGGGTTTATCGGCAACAGATTGCAGCACGCTCTCTGGAGAGAAGCAATCTCCATCGTCGAAAAAGGGATTGCTGATCCCGCCATGGTGGATGAGTGTGTCAAATTCGGTTTTGGGTTGAGGCTTCCTGTTCTTGGGCCGCTGGAGAATGCGGACATGGTTGGGCTGGACCTGACCCTTGCCATCCACGATTACATCTTGAAGCACATCGAAGACTCACCAAAACCATCGGAATTGCTCAGACGGAAAGTGGGAAAAAGCGAGTTGGGTTTCAAGACCGGTAAAGGGTTTCAGGAATGGCCTGAAAAAAGGGCCGACGACCTGCGAAAAAGTCTCTTGAATTACCTTTTGGAGGTGACAAAGACCAACTCGTAATAACCCGTATTTTCTTGGTCTTTGGATGGTTGAAAAACCTATAGACAGTAAGGAGGTGGCTTGTATGGGAAAAGTGGAAAGGATGACTAGTGGAACCACTGGTGGACCTGTTTTTGTCTACGTGCAGGACGGACGCATTATCCGCGTTACACCCATGGAACTTGATGATAGCGACGCCCCGTCGTGGCAGATAAAGGCAAGGGGAAAGACGTTCTCTCCTCCGAGGAAGACTACGCTGGCCCCCTATTCGTTGTCCTATCGTTCTATGGTTTACTCTCCCAAAAGAAATTTGTATCCCATGAAAAGGGTGGACTTTGATCCTGATGGGAACCGGAACTGCGAAAAGAGAGGAGAATCCGGGTATGAAAGGATTAGCTGGGAAGAGGCCTCAGACATCGTCACAAACGAAGTGAAACGGATCAAGCGTGAGTATGGGCCCGGTGCAATTTTAAGCACGGCTGGTTCCCATCACCTCTGGGGGAATGTGGGCTATCGTCACAGCGCCTATTTCCGGTTTGCGAACATGATGGGTTTTACCTACGCGGATCACAATCCGGACAGCTGGGAAGGGTGGCACTGGGGAGGCATGCATAACTGGGGCTTCAGTCATCGACTTGGTATTCCCGAGCAATACGACCTCCTTGAAGATGCGCTGAAAAACACGGAAATGATCGTATTTTGGTCATCTGATCCGGAAGCAACACACGGTATCTATTCGGGATTTGAGCATACCTGCCGCCGTCAGTGGCTGAAGGATTTAGGTGTGAAAATGGTCTTCATCGATCCTTTCTATAATCATACGGCCGGAATGTACTCTGACAAGTGGTTCGCTCCGAGGCCCGAGACCGGGAATGCCATGGCTTGTGCCATAGCCTTTGTATGGATTACGGAGGACCTATATGACAAGGACTATATAGAGGATCGCACGGTCGGATTCGAGACCTGGAAAAATTATATTCTGGGCAAAGAGGACGGACAACCCAAATCACCCGAATGGGCGGAATCGGAAACCACTATACCGGCAAGGGAGATTCGCGCATTGGCTAGGGAATGGGGCGCAAAGAAGACCATGCTTGCCGCCGGCGGTCTAGGCGGCTGGGGAGGCGCCTGCAGGGCAGCCAGTGGAAATGAATGGGCTCGTCTCATGATCAGCCTGGCGGCCATGCAGGGCATGGGAAAACCAGGCAGTAATATATGGGGAACGACCCAGGGCGCTCCCTCCGACACGAGCTTCGTCTTTCCGGGCTATGCCGAGGGTGGTATCTCCGGGGATGTGGACAACTCCGCTGCTGGATTCCGCTGGGTCTATCGCATGTTCAGTTATGATCAGCCCACGCGATCCAGCGTCAACGCTCCAATGGGACAGCATATCCCGCGATTGAAAATCCCTGAATGTATCCTTGAGGGTAAATATGAATGGAGGGGTAAAGGATTTTGTGGGCCGTCCATCGAGTCCCAGTTCCATAAATACAAATACCCTGCAGATGGATACCCCGAAATCCAGATGTCCTGGCGTTACGGCGGGTCTTTTATAGGAACAATGTGCGAGACCAATCGATACGTCAAGGCCTATCAAACCGATAGACTGCCATTTGCGGTCAGTCAGTCCATCTGGTTTGAGGGCGAGGCCAAATTCGCCGATATTATCCTCCCGGCCTGCACCAATTTCGAAAGATGGGATATCAGCGAATTTGCCAACTGCTCCGGCTATATACCGGATTCCTACACCCAATGTAACCACCGGGTTATCAGCCTCCAGAAAAAGTGTATAGAACCCCTTGGAGAATCCAAATCCGATTATGATATTTTCGCCCTGATGGCAAAAAAACTGGGATTCTACGGTCCCTATACTAACGGGGGCATGACGGTACTGGACTGGGTGAAACGTTATTTTGAGGCCAGTGACCTGCCGAAGCATATTAGCTGGGAGGAATTTTTCAAAAAAGGTTACTTTGTGGTTCCCATACCTGAAGATTACCGCCCCACACCGGCATTGAGATGGTTTGCTGAAGGACGTCCCAAGGATACCCCCGATTGGGGTCCACCTCCTGAAGCCCAGGAGGAGTTCGGTAAGGGACTTCAGACAACATCGGGAAAGATAGAGTTTGTATCTTCAAGCCTCAGAAAGTTTGATCCAGGGGACGAGGAACGACCTTTGATCCCAAAATATATCAAATCCTGGGAAGGTCATCACACGACCCACCTCTACAATAAATACCCCCTCCAGTTAATCTCACCCCATCCCCGCTTCAGCTTTCATACCATGGGGGATGCTAAGGACAGCTGGGTGAATGACGTTAAGGACCACAGGGTTCTGATGGACGACGGGCATTACTACTGGATCATTCGGATTAACTCCAAAGATGCCAAAGCAAGGGGTATTAAAGATGGTGATCTGGTCAAAGCATTTAATGACCGGGGCTCTGTTGTTCTTTCGGCACAGGTCACAGAACGGGTACCGCCCGGAACTGTCCATTCATATGAGTCCAGCGCAGAGTATGACCCTGTGGGCAAACCGGGTGAGTCCGCGGACCGCGCCGGGTGTGTGAACATCCTCACACCATCCCGATATATTACCAAAAATTCTGCCGGTATGGCTCCCAACTCATGCCTTGTGCAGATAGAAAAATACTAGAAAGGAGGGAGCTGCCATGAAGAAATATAACATGATCATTGATGTAGCCAAATGCCACGACTGTAACAATTGTTTTCTATCTTGTAAGGATGAATACGTCGATAATGATTGGCTGCCCTATTCCCTGGCCCAACCTTGGCATGGTCACCGTTGGATGAATATCATGCGCAAAGAAAGAGGCCAGTATCCTTTGGCGGATGTCGCCTTCCGTCCCACCCCCTGCATGCACTGCGACGATGCTCCATGTATCAAGGCGGCGAAGAACGGGGCTGTTACAAAGAGAAAGGACGGGATCGTCATCATTGATCCGGAAAAGGCCCAAGGACAGAAGGATCTTGTAGATTCCTGTCCCTATGGTGCTATTTGGTGGAACGCAGACAAAGCACTCCCCCAGAAGTGTACCTTCTGCGTCCACCTATTAGAGGGCGGTTGGGACAAGCCCCGCTGTGTTCAGGCCTGTCCGACCAATGCGATTGAGTTCTTCCAGGTTGAGGATGCCGAGATGCAGAAGATGGTGAAAGCGGAAAAACTCAATGTACTGAATCCTGAACTCAAGACCAAATCGCGAGTCTATTACAGGAATTTGTACCGATATGAAAAATGCTTTATCTCGGGAAACGTGGCCCTGCAGGACACGGATGAATGCGCGGAATGTGCCAAGGTCGTCCTTCGCAAGGGTGCCAAGGCCCTTGGGTCGGTGGAGACCAATAACTATGGTGATTTCAAGCTAGATAATCTTCCTGAAAATAGCGGCGAATATAAGGTCGAATTTGAATATTCCGGTTATAAAAAGAAGGCGTTAGCCATAAACCTAACGAAAAGTGTGAATCTAGGCACTATCTTTTTAATGACTTCGTAAGAAGCTGGTTTATGCCGCAAGCAGCAGCCTCTGAGCAACGAACGGGGGGAGAACCAGATATTCTTTTTCAGGCTCTCCTCCTCCTGCGCTCCGGTGAATAAGACGACCTCGCTGGAAGCCGGTTTATGCCACCCTGCTCAATGGGCCCTGCGCTAAGATGCTCATTTTTATTCGCAGGAATGCATTCGTTATTAGGTTTGGGCCCAGTGCCCTTTTTGCACCGTGCCTCTTTCACTCAACTAGCCTGGCCTTCCGAAAAATGCGCTCACCTGACAGATTGTCCCCGGAGGGTCTTCCCTCAAGAGGTATGGGCCTGGTGTTCGGCAGAGTGGAATTTCCGAAAGAGAGTTCTCCAAGCGCTTTGCGCAACCGACTGAAATAGTCGGAGAGCGGGCAAACAATCACAATGATAAGAAAGGAGGGAGGACAGAAATCATTCTTTTAACCCAATAGCATGGATGAGGAGGACGAAAATGGACAAGACGAAGCAAGGCCCGAAGAGTATGAGCAGACGTGACTTTATCAAGAAAGTGGGCAAAGGGGCTGCAGGGGCCGGCGTGGCAACTGTGATGGCTCCGTTATTGGCCAAGTCAGCCCTGGCTTCTGAAGCCAAGCGGGATTATATTCTGATTGGAGCTATCTATCCAGTGACCGGCCCTCTTGCCGCATTTGGTGCACCAGGCCCTTGGGTTGCTGATAGAGCAGTGAAACAGATCAATGCTCATGGAGGCATCTATCTCAAAGAGTATGGCAAGAAATTCCCACTCAAATATAAGCTGCTTGATTCAGAAAGTAGCCCCACCAAGGCAGCGGAACTTGCATCAAAACTGGTCATGAAAGATAAAGTGGATATCCTGATGCCGGCCCATACGCCGGATACGGTCAATCCGGTGTCAGCAATTGCAGAACGCTTCAAAGTCCCCTGTATCTGTATAGATGCGCCCATAGAGGACTGGCTGATGGGAGGACCTTACCACTGGTCATTTCTCCATTTTTGGAGTGCTCAGCACGATATTACCCATGTCTACATGGGAATGTGGGATCAACTGGACACGAACAAGGTTGTCGGGGGATTGTGGCCGAACGATCCTGACGGCACTTCATGGGCGAAGTTTTTTGCAGAACAGGGTCCCAAGAGAGGCTATAAAATCATAGATCAGGGGCGGTTTCCTTTTTTCATGAAGGATTTTGGTGCCCAGATCAACGCCTTTAAAGAAGCAAATGTGGAAATCGTTACAGGCGTGCTGATTCCTCCCGATTTTGCCACGGTCATACGGCAATTCCATCAGACAGGATTTAAACCCAAAATCATTACCATGGGCAAGGCTATCCTTTTCCCGTCTGCTGTCGCAGCGCTCGGTTCTGATTTGGGAGAGGGCCTAACGATGGAAATCTGGTGGAGCCCATATCATCCCTTTAAATCCTCATTGACAGGCGAGACAGCAAGGCAATTTTGCAATGCCTGGGAAAAAACTACCGGCAGGCAATGGACGCCGCCCATCGGCTATGAGCACTCGGGCTGGGAATTGATCAAGGACGTGTTAACCAGGGCCGGCTCACTGGATAAGGAAATGGTGCGGAGTGCCATTGCCGGCACCAATCTGAAGACCATTGTCGGACCGGTCAAATACAATGCGCAAAATTACGGCAGAACGCCACTCGTCGGTGGTCAATGGACTAAGGGAAAAAAGTGGAAATGGGTACAGAACATCGTCTTTGACAAAGGGCAAGAATCCATTCCTCTCACCGGCTCTCTTAAACCCATGAACTATCTCTGATCAAGCAGTGTCCATCCGGAAGATAGCATCTCCGGATGGACCTGTTTAACCTTCTTGGACATCGTTTAGGAAAAAATGGTTTCCGGCAATCAAAAGCCATGGTGAAGTTTGCAATTTGAACGGCAGAAACACAAACCCCACGAATCGGGGAAACGGAGGAAACAGATGAAAAAAATTGACTTTGAAGCCCATTTTGTCACTCGGGATTATGTCAGGGCCATGGAACAGCAAAAGGGCTATCCTCGTTATGTCGTCGACGAACAGACCAAGAATCGCCGTCTGTATTATACCGATGATGTGGGGGAACCGCTGGGGGATCTTCTTCTCAACAAGCTTCTCGATGTGGGAGAAGAAAGGCTGAAAGACATGGATAAGGCAGGGGTCGATGTACAGGTCCTGAGCCTGACATCACCGGGTGTTGAACAGTTTGACCCGTCAATGGGCACGGAGCTTGCGGCAGGGATCAATGATGAGCTTTACAGCATCGTCCAGAATTATCCGACCCGGTTTGAGGGTTATGCCGCACTCGCACCTAAAAACCCGGAAGGGGCCGTCAAGGAGCTTGAAAGATCGGTGAAAGAACTGGGTTTCAAGGGCTGGAAAACCCATTCCAATTACGGAGGGACCTACCTCGACGACAAGGAATACTGGCCTATTCTTGAAAAGGCCGAAGAGCTGGATGTGCCGATTTATCTCCATCCTGCGGTGCCGGCCATTCCTCCTTTGAGAAAATACGGCTTTGCGCTGGCAGGGGCGCCTTTCGGGTTTGGGATAGAAACGGCCATATGTATGATGCGACTCATCTACAGCGGAATATTTGACAAATGTCCCCGGTTGAAAATTGTGTTAGGGCATCTGGGGGAAGGCTTGCCTTTCGTTCTGCAACGAATCGATTTTGCCTATGTTCGGCCTTGGTTTGAGCCTGCGGCACGGCCCAACCTTAAGAAAAAGCCGAGTGAATATCTGAAAGAAAATGTATTCGTAACCACCAGTGGTAATTACCTGCAGCCTGCATTTATGTGCACCTATGAGACGTTGGGTATAGACAGGATCCTATTGTCTACGGATTATCCTTATGAAGATTCTGATGAATGCCTGCAGTTCCTTGAAAGCCTGCCTATCAATGATGAAGATAAGAATAAGATGTATTCTTTAAATGCCGGTCAGCTAGGTATAACTTTTTGAAGTCTTGATCCGGGGGCCTTTCCAGGCGGATGCGGATCATCCAAACTCCATAAAGCGGCCGACATCAGTAAAAAACCAGGAGCCAGGAGGCAACGACATGTCGAACAGGGAGAATGAAGAGGAAAGGGCTGGCGAAGTAGTGGACCTGCGATCGGCAATCCGTTTGCTGGAAGACACCCCAGGGCAGATTATCACTACGGA
>JBAPTR010000121.1:0-9618 GCA_049282265.1 Desulfatiglandaceae bacterium
ACCCGTTGATTTGCGTGCCCGTCCATGGGCACGATGATGACTTCCAACGAAGTCGTCTCATCCGCCGGAGTCAAGGAGCAGGGCGTGAGACTCTTTTTCAGACCCTTTCTCATAGTGCACTTGGCACCAAACACCGACATGGACGGCTATTTGGGGTTTACGCCTCCCAAACCCCACGCGCTTCTATGAGAATATATGCTAAACCCCAAATCGGCGTCCATCCCCTCCGAAGTGTTTAGAAAGCGTCTGAAAAAGAGTGTCAGGTTCGGCTCCTCTTCGTACCTCATAGGCTGCCGCTCGCGGCATAAACCTTGCTTCTAACGAAGTCATCAAAATTAAGTGTGCTTTTGCGGTGTTTCCCCGATCCTCAGGACCTTTCCGAGCACTTCCATGGGGTCTCTCCCCAGGACGTGAATCATGGGCTCTCTGCCCATTCCGCCCTTGTCGAAGAGGATGTCCGGGACTCGCCCGCCCGCCCCGATGGCCTTCCGGATGCCCAATACTTGCACATCACGATCGAGGAGGACACCTTGAAAACCCCTGGTGCGGCAGGCCGCAACTGTCGCCTCTGAATAGCGAATATTCATGGCTGAACGCATCCCCGGTTCACAGGCCATGGTTTCGAGTATCACTTCCGCAATATGTCTTGATGCCTCGAATGTGGGATCGTGGAATATCAACGGCCATTCGTCCACCTGAGAGATCCGGCCCGGAAAGGCGGCCACCTCGTCAGGGCAGAGTGCCCCCGGCAGCGCGTAACCCAGATTGGAACGGACCTCCGGAATCAGGTTTCCCACGGGCGACCCAAGGAGCTTCCTGGCCGCCGCATGCAGTTCTTTAAGAACTTGTTCGCGTTCTATGAATCGAAGTACGTGCGCGTAGTGGTTGGTGGGGCCATGACCGGATCCGAAATCCAGGCCCAGGGATATGGCACGGGTGATAAATGCCTTTGCCTTTCTCACCGCTTCCGGGACCTCGAACCCCTGGCCTAAAAGTGTGGCCAGGGCGGCAGAGTAAGTGCAGCCTGTTCCATGGGTATTCCGGTTGCTAAGGCGGGGGGCATGAAAAAGATGAAAGTCCTTTCCGTCAAAAAGCACGTCCACCGCCTCGCCTTTGAGGTGACCGCCCTTGACCAGCACGTGGCGGGACCCAAGTTCGTGGATTTTCCTTGCCGCCTTTTTCATGCCGTCCAGGTCTTCAACCGGAAATCCGCACAGCTCGGATGCCTCGGGGAGGTTGGGAGTTACCACATGGGCCAGGGGCAGGAGTATCTTCCCCATGGCAACCCTTGCGTCTTCCGACAGCAGGATATCCCCGCTCTTTGCCACCATGACCGGATCGACCACCAGGAGCCTGATGTCGTAACGCTCCAGCTGCCCAGCCACCACGGAAACGATCTCGGGTGTGGCCAGCATCCCGGTCTTGGCAGCGTCGGCGCCATAGTCTGAGAGGACCGATTCCATCTGCAGCTTGATGAAATCCACCGGCACGGGGTGAACCCCCTGGACACCGATAGTGTTCTGGGCCGTCAGGGCGGTTATGGCGCTCATGCCGTAGCCCCCCAGCACAGTGATGGTCTTCAAGTCCGCCTGAATTCCTGCCCCCCCTCCGGAGTCGGAACCGGCTATGGTCAATATGCGTTTCATTTTTTCTCCCTTTCATTTGTCATATTTTTTTGTCAGCCGAATCAGACGGTCGCAATGGTTGATCAGATCGGCCATCCCCGCTCTTTCCCTGGTCGAAAGAATACCGGGGCCCAGGGACTTCCCATCATATCCGTTGACGATTGCGGTCTCCGCCGAATCGATCCACCTGATCAGTTTTTCGGGCTCTCCCGACTGAAGGTAAAGGGAACAGTCGTTCACAAACAGTGCGTCGACCTCTTCTCCGAGGGCCTGTTCAAAAAGAGATTCGATCAACCGCGCATTTTTTTCCGCCAGTCTGAGGGCCTCAAGCTCATCTTTTCCCTGGAGCCTCGGCGCATGGATGGGACAATGATAGTAGCGTACCCTGTCGTGCCAGGTCGCCTTGAGCGTGCCGCCGATGCCGGCTGTTCGGCCCTTCAGATCGGAGGGCCCGATATCGGGGGCCAGATCCACCACCGCCGTCCTGCCTTCACCTACTTGAAAAAAGGCGTCGAGGATTTTCTGCGTGAGCGTGGTCTTGCCGGTATTCACCTCGCCTATGATCAGGGTGAAGCGATGGAGAAATTTCTCCGGCGATAGGGGGCTCTTATTGGAGGTCATGGGATTCATCCCCTTTCCCATATCACAAAAGTCGCCAGGAGGCACAGGGCAAGAAACATCAGACCATATTCATGCAAAGGGATGCGGTATCCCCTTCGAAAGGAGCGGCCCTTCCTTGCAAACCCCCTTGATTCCATGGCCATGGCCAGTTGTTCCGCCAGGATAAAGGCCTGCACCAGCAGGGGCATGAGAAGGGCCATGAAACGGGGCACGTTCCGAAGTCTCGGGCGCAGATCAATGCCCCTGGAGCGTTGGGCATCCGCAATGAGACGTATTCTCATCCCGATCAGGGGGACATAGCGCATGGAGGTGGTCAGAATAAAAGAGAATTCATAGGGTAGCCCCATTTTTCTAAGTCCGTCCCCCAGTTCTTCGGGGTCAAGCGCCTGGAAGAAGACGAACGAGAGCGTGAAGAGGTTGAAGAGCCGCAAGGCCAGTACGAGGGCCGTTTCCCAGGCGAAGGAGATGAGGGCGATGACAAATACCAGCCCCACCAGCGGCAGGATCAGTTTTAATACACGGACCAGCGGCCTCAGCATCTTCAGCGTCAGGAGACCTCCCAAGAGAAGGACCATCTCAACGGCGAGGGGAAACGTGTTCCGGGTGAGGAGGACAGCCGCGATCCCCATTATTCCTAGGGCGAGTTTTGTCCTGGGATCAAAACGTTTCATGAACATTATCCGCGGGCGCCCATTCTGGGTTCCCCAGAGCCCCCATCTTCAAGAGATTTTCGTCTTTTGCCAGCTCACGGGGCGGACCCGTGGCAACCACTTTTCCGCCATGGACCACGACCCATCGCCGGGCGGTCGCCAGCGCAAAATCCAGGTCATGGGTGACGATCACGATGGTGAATCCCTTCGCACAGAGAGTGAGGAGGAGGTCTGCCAGGGTTTCGAGAAAAAGACCGTCCTGGCCGACCGTAGGTTCATCCAGGACGAGCAGTCGCGGCTTCATCACGAGCACCGAGGCGATGGAGACCCGTTTCTTCTGGCCCTCGCTCAGGCGATAAGGGGACTGGGACAGAAGTTCATGGAGGTGAAAGAGGGTGCGCAATTCCTCGAGCCATCCCGCAGGAGTTTTTTTGCAGAGGTCCCAGCCTACAGCCAGTTCATCCTCTACGGTGGTCTTGAAAAACTGGTCATTGGGGTTCTGAAACGCGATTCCGATCCGGCTCGCAATGTCGGCCGGGGACTGCCGCCGCACCCCTTTTCCCATAAAAAGGACATTGCCCCGGGAAGGGTGGAGGAGGCCGTTGAAGTGTTTGACGAGCGTCGTTTTCCCGGCGCCGTTCGGCCCCACAATGGCGAGTATCTCACCCTCCTTCACTTCCATGGAAAGATCCTTCAGCACGGGCCTCTTTTCAATGGCATGGCTGATTTGCTGCACCTCGAGAAGGGTGGTCCCGAAGTGCTCATTCCCGGTCGTCCTTGCAGGGTAGCGGGGTACCAGGTGTTGATGGATCAAAATGGGGTGCGCGTCCCCGGGAGACCCATCAAAAAGGACTTCGCCCTTCTCCAGGATCAGACATCGCGTTGCGTCCTGGTGCAGAGCGCCGACGCGCTGCTCGATGACCACGAGGGTTGTCCCCTTCTCGTGAAGCTGGAGAAGGACTTCCCGGATCCTCTTTGCGCCCTCCCAATCCAGGTGCGCCAGGGGCTCGTCGAGGACCATGACGGGCGGGCTCACGGAGAGGACGGAGGCGATGGCCACTATTCGCTTTTCACCCCCGGAAAGCGTCATGGGCGACCTTTTAAGGAGATGCTCAATATGGAGGGCCTTCGAGGTCCGTTCGATTTTCTCCTCGATTTCAGGGGCGGAAAGCCCCAGGCTTTCAAGGCCGAAACCGATCTCTTTATCCACCGTGCTGTTGAAAAGCTGCGCATCCGCGTTCTGAAACACGAGACCCACCAGGGACATGAGATCGGCAACAGTCAGGTCCCGCGAGTCTTTCCCCACCACCGACACGCGCCCCTGAAGTTCGCCATCTAAAAAATGGGGGATGAGGCCGTTGAGGAGATACGCGAGGGTGGACTTGCCGGAGCCGCTCTTTCCACAGACCAGGACGTACTCCCCCTTCCCGATCTTGAGATTGGTGTCTTTGAGTACCCATTCGGTGGAGAGTTCATCGTATCGATAGCTTATATGGGTTAAATCGATCACGGTTTCCAGATTCCCGCCTTTCGGAGGAGGTGGAGGGCAATGATGCCGATAATGGTCCCTCCCAGCGTGCTGACGCTGAAGGCGATGATCAGGGTGAAAACGGGCATGGACTTTCCCATGAACACGGGGGCCACGATCCAGACGCTTGCCAGGGCTCCCAGGAGGCCCGTTCCGATGACCTCTCCGGCCCCTGCAAGGTAGATGTTCTTGAATCCCTTGTAGGCCAGGCCCGCAAGAAACGCACCGATCATTCCGCCCGGAAAGGCCAGGAGGGTGCCAAGGCCCAGGACATTGCGGATAATCCCTGCAGCGGCGGCGATGGCGACCGCGTACAGGGGGCCCAGCATGACCCCTGCCAGGACGTTCACCATGGCCTGTGCGGGAAAGCACTTGGCAATGCCTACGGGGATAAATATGGGTGAAAGTGCCACCGCCACCGCAACCAGAATCACTGAAATGGCAATCCTTTTTGTCTTCATGTTTGTTTTCATGTCGTTACTCCTTTCATTCAGCTACCAACGCGGTGAGGTTTCCCGAAAATACCCATGAGGATCAGATAAATGAGCCCTGCAGCAACAAGGCTGGGGATCGAAGAGCCCCATGCCGTTTCTCTCTGCAGGAAATGATAAAGCCCAAAACCGATTCCCCACGCCGCAAACGCCCAGAGGTTGAATCCGCCCGTGTACCAGTAATCATTCCGCTCATTCAGCGCCTTTACGGAGTAGTGTTGTTTCCGTAGGAAAAAGTAGTCCGCGAGGACCACGCCGAAAAGGGGGCAGAAGACCGACCCCACAAAGAGCAGGAAGTTTTCGTAGGCCGTGCCGGGGAACATCAGGGCGATTACGGTGCCCAGGATGCCACACATGAGACTTCCGCGTTTCTCTCCCATTTCAGGCCAGATATTGAGAGCCGATACGGCCGTGGAATAGATGTCCAGAAACGTGGTCGTAAAGGTGGAAAAAAGGACGATAACAATGGCAGGAAGGGCAAACCCCAGGTCCACCATCAATTCCAGAACCATGCTGTCCGGTGTGGGGGAATGGGTGGACATCGCCGCGGCCAGACCGATGACATACATCCAGGAACTCACGATGAAATACCCGATCCAGGTCCCCCAGAAGGCGGGCCCTGTGCCTTTCCCGTAGCGGGAATAGTCACAGACCAGGGGGAGCCAGGAAATGGGCATGGCAATGACAATATCCAGACCCAGCATGAAGGGCATCCCTTTTCCCGATGGAATGGCCAGGAGACTGGTCAGGCCGTGTTTGTGAAGTACCACCCAGCTCATGACACAACAGAGGGCGATCAGGGCGGTGACGGCGATTCGCTGGAGCCACTTCCAGTAACGGTGCCCGAGAATTGCCCAGAGCGTCGTGGCAATACCGCAGATGACTACCCAGCCTCGAAATCCGAGTGATGGGAAGGGCCAGACGGACTGGGCGGCCTGACCGCCGATCCAGAGCATGACCCCGGTCCATCCAACCAGTTGAACGAGGTTGAGGACCGTCGCAAAATAGGAGCCCCGAATCCCGAAGGACGGCCTGACGGCCACCATGGTGGGTATGCCGGTCCTGCTGCCGATTATGCCGCCGAGGGCCATTGGCGTATTGCCGATGACATGGCCGATGAGTATTACCAGAAAACCTGAGAGAAACCCGAGCGGGACCAGGAGACCACCGGCCCAGATCTCCGCCAGGGAAACAGCCGCCCCTGCCCAAAGAAGAAAGAAGTCCATCCCGTTCAGGTTCCGATCCTCTTTTGCGATGGGTTTAATTCCTCCGCTGCCTTCCATTTGAATCCTCCATTTGTGAGCCTTTGAGTTCTTGCAGATCAGTATAGGGATGGAAACTTCGAACCGTTTGGGAAGGGCAGGGGGAGAAAAGGATCACGCGAGCATGTTTCACCAGGCCGCACACAAAAAAAAGCCGCTTTCCTTCTAAGAAAGCGGCCCTTGGCGATCATTGAACGTGAAGAGTGGAGAACGTTCCCACAATTTCACCGCTTCCCTCCGCTGGCATTACCCAGTTCAGGTTCTAAGGGTTGCCGGATACCTTCCCCGGCTCTCAGACAGACCACCCCTAGCGATAAAAATTACGATACCTTTCGGGTAAGGGGATGTCAAGTAATAACCCCGAAACGCCGCAAAGACATCCTTCCGGCGTTTCGAGGAACTGCTTTCTTTATTTTTCCTTGGGCTGCAATGCCTGATCCGGCAGGCTGGTGAGAAGTCAGTGCTAAAGCCTCGCAACCGGGCTTTTGAAACTGCAGGGCATAAGGGCCGCGCACTTGCCGCACACGTGGGTGGTATCCGGGAGATTCGAGAAATAATCCAGGGTTGCGAGGTTGTCCTTGAGGCGTTCCCAGCAGGAACGGCGTTCAAAGTCCTTTTCGCTCAGGGCGTCCATGGGGCACGCCTCCATGCACTTCCCGCATTTTTTTCCGGCTTTCAGAAGGCAGGCCTCCTGGGTTTTAATAATGGGGTTGTCCCCCAGTTCGGCCTCGGTCACAAGACTGCCCAACCGTCCTGCGCAGCCTTCCGGGGTAATCAGCATGTGATGGGTTCCGAAACGGCCAAGGTTGACAAGGTGACCGAGATGCTTGTGCGACCAGCGGGCCATCAATTTCACTTCATCAAAATTGTGGGTAGCAGGGGTCAGGCCTGCTTTGAAGTCTTGTCCCTCCAACAGTTCGCCCAGAGCACCCCCGAGACGATTGATGAGGTCGTTTGTCTGTACGTATGAAAGGCCCCAGTTCCGGCAGGGCCGGGCACCGTCCCTGTTCTCTTTGACCAGTTCCTTTTTAAACGGGATGAAAAAGACGATCACCGATCGGGCTGTCGGGAGCAGATCGAATGGGTGAATATGATCAGGTGCTGCAATTTTCGGTAGCTGTGAGAACCGGTCGTCAACGGGCGCCGTTGCCAGGAGCGGCGTACGCCACCAGCCGTCCATCCCCAGCCTGGAAGGTTCCTCCGCAACGTACTTTTCGGCAAATGCCCGCAATGTCTCCACAGTAAGCTCGGTCACAATGTTGCCTCCTTTTCCCCTCAATTCTTTGCTTCGACTTCCGCCCTGGCAAGGTCCTGGTAGGCATGGAAAAGCCGGGCGCAGAAGTCGTCCCACTTCCTGCAGACCCGGATGGTCTCTTCGTTCATCTCGATGAGGCTATCATACGATACCAGGCAGGAAATATCATCTGAAAATTCCTTTACAATGCCCGCATCGGCCCCGCTGAGGACGTTGGCGACAAACGCGGATGGCGGATACCACCTGGATGCCCTCTGCAGGTCCCGGTGAATCTGCGCGAGCAGGACATTACGGGGTCCCTCCCACAGCTCGTTGACCGCCGCATCGCGGTAGAGCCGGGGCAGGCTCGAAAAATCTTCCATGACACCGTGTCCACCGAATAGGGACATGGCCGTTCGCAGGACATCCACCGTATCCCACGAGGCCGTAATTTTCTGGAGCATCACCAGCTCGCGCACATCAAAACGCTTCTTTTTCATGTCCTCCGCTTCATCGGTCACCAGGCCGCCTTTGAGCCCTCCTTCCAACTGGAGAAAAGCCCTGTAGAGCCTGAATGCCCCGGCAGTTGTTCTCCGGGCGGTATTTTCGATATCCCGGAGTTGTGCCTCCACCATGGGGAAACGGCCTATGGCCGACCCGAATGCCTCTCTCAGCTCACTGTATTTCCTGGCCTCGCGCACCGCACGGGTCATGCTTGCGGCGCCTGAAAGGCCGACTGTAAGCCGGGAACAGGTCAAGACAATTCCAACCACGTTGGCCAGGCCCCTATCCAGGGGACCGACCGGGTAGGCAACGGTGCCGTTGAAGGTCAATTCGGCCGTGGTCAGTTCGCTGGTCCCCATTTTCCACTTGATTCTGTCGATGGTGAATCCGTTCCGGATCTCTTTTTCCTTGTCCCCCGGTAACCAGGAAGGAATTACGAACAGGGCCACCTTTTCCGAACCGGCCGGCTTCGCCGTAACCACCGCATAATCGGCATGGGTTGCGGAGCAGAAGAATTTGGTGCCGTACAAACGCCAGCTGCCCCCCTCCCTCACCGCCTCCAGGACATTCGCGGGCACGTCCGACCCTCCTTGGATCTCCGAGAGGTACTGGGCGCCGATAGCGAACTCATCCCCGACCCCTTCTTTACAGTGCAGCAATATGTCCTGAAGTTTCTGAGTGTCGGCAAATTTTTCCAGAACCGCTACCAGACCCTCCGTACAGGTGATTGGACAGGCGGTACAGGCTTCACCGTTCTGGTAGATGAGAAACATCTTCAGGAGTTTTTCCCAAGGGGAAGTCCTGCTGGAAAAAAGCCCTTCGGAAAAGACCTCCTTTTCCATGATCCGGGTTTCCAGAGGTCTTTCAATC
Organism: Desulfatiglandaceae bacterium; assembly: GCA_049282265.1. GTDB lineage: Bacteria > Desulfobacterota > DSM-4660 > Desulfatiglandales > Desulfatiglandaceae > CAYUCJ01. The sequence continues at coordinate 8,786 of JBAPTR010000121.1, forward strand.
CGGTCTATGCGGTGGTTGTGCCCATCGAAGTGGGTTACATAGGGTCTCTTCTCGGGTAGGGATATGGCATCGGCCATGTCTCTCCACCTGAGAGAGACCTTGGGTGACATTTCCCTTGCCGCCTCGTCTACCTGTTCCCACTCACCTCCTGCATAGGTTTTCACAACGGCCTGGATGAAGGGGTCGTCGGCGTAATAATCCACCTGGTTCCGCCACTCCAGGAATGCATCAAAACCGTATGGATTGTTCCTGTCCGGGTATGACATGTCAACCTCCTAATTCTTCATAACTGGCTTCATTTTTGTGAAGGACCCCTGACTCCTTGTCCACGGCAGAATAGTTGAAGCCTCTACCGCAACGTCAGCGCTATCTGATCACAATGGCTCTCTTGGCGAGGAGTTTATTCCCGCGGCCCATGATATAACGCACCTCGTAGGTACCTGGCTTGGGCGGGGTCTTTACGGTCAATGGATTGCCGGAACTGGCATAGGAATAGGTGACATACCTGCTCGGTTTCTGATCAGGTCTTGCGATAGAGATGTAGTCTCCGGAATAACCCGGGCCCTCCCAGTTTACCTGGATCTTGGAGGCCACATTGGCGGAATCCGGTGCCTGGACCTGAGCGGTGACCGCTTTGGCCGTGAAGGTGGTCTTGGCAAGGAGCTTGTCCCCGCGTCCCAGGATATATCGAATCTCGTAGGTACCGGGCTCGGACGGGACCTGCACCTTGAGGGGGTTTCCACGGCTGACATAGGTGTAGGTGATATAGGAACCGGGTCTCTGTTCCGGCCGCGCTATGCTGACATAGTCGCTTTTGTAGGCCGGTCCCTCCC
>JBAPTR010000122.1:0-95605 GCA_049282265.1 Desulfatiglandaceae bacterium
GGGCACGCAAATCAATGGGGTGCCTTGCAACCCGTTGGTTTGTAAGGAAACCGAAAATCACACTTTTCGGTTTCTGTGAGTAAAAAGTCCTGAGGACCGGACTTTTTACGGTTCCATCAAAGGTTCGCTCATGGTAAAATGGAAACCAAATCGAAGGGAGATATTTCCGGTGAAAATAACCCCGCTTTTTTACCATCAGGAGACGAGTTATGACCGAAACAGGATGTCGGGGCACTCCCTGGACTGGGAAAATCAACCCGATGTCTTCAAAACCTATCCAGGGGAAGCGCCTCTTGAACTTCCAAGGGATGTCCGGTTTCCCCGAACCACACTCTCAGCGGTTTTGGAGAAAAATGAGCCGGACAATGATATCCGGATACAGTCAAGAAAAGACCTGTCTCGCCTCCTGCTCCAGACATACACCCTGACGGCCAGGGCCCGCCATCCCGGAGGTGACTTCACCTACCGAAGTGCCGCCTCTGCCGGCGCCCTGTACCCCACTGAAATATACATGGCCCTTCGGGGATTCAAAGACCTTGAAGACGGCCTCTATCACTTTTCCATCGCACATCACGGCCTCGTGCTCCTGCGCCCTGGAGATTTTTCCGGCGCAGTGGCAGAGGTGACGGGAATGTCTCACAGTGGCCTTTCCTCTCTCGTGTTCTTTTTTTCCGCCATCTTTTTCCGCAGTGCCTGGAAATATCGGGAGCGATCCTACCGCTACCACCTGCTGGATACAGGGCACGTGATCGAAAACCTCTTTCTGGCTTCCAGGGCGATGGACCTTCTCCTGAGGCTCTCTTTTGACTTTGACGACCGTGAGGCCAATCAGTTTCTGGGGTTGGACGATTCAAGAGAGGTCTGCCTCGCCGTTGCCAAGGTGGCAGGGGACGACCGGCTGGCCGAAGCGCAATCCGCCACGCTCCCCCCGAATCTGCCCCAAGAAATCCAACAGGCTTCGCGTGTGGCCTCAAGGGAGACGGGCTACCCGTTGATCCGTGAGATGCATTGGGCAGGGCTTGAAAGGGTGGGAGGGACAACGCCGGGGATGGACATGACCAAGGAGATAGGGCTCCGGCCGCGCCAATGGGCAAAGATCGCCCCTTTCGCCATCCGGCCTGAAAGCACTCATTTCACCGAAGCCGTCTTTGGCCGCAGATCGAGGCGAAATTTCGTTCAAAAAGCCATGCGGGCGGATGATGCGCGTGTATTACTCCAATTGCTCATCAATACCACCGATTCGGCATCTTCCCACTATGGGGCATCCATTTGCACCGGCTTCATCAGTAAAGGGGTGGATGGTATTGTGGACGGTTTCCACCTTCTCAACACGGGGACAGAAGCCTTTGGATTGGTTTCACATGACGTTCCCATGGAAGCAATGGCGTCCATTTGTCTCGATCAATTGTGGCTTGCCAATGCCGGGATCCATTTTCTGTTCATGACCAATTTACAGGCACTGGATCGAACCTGGGGTGGGCGGGGCTACCGTTACGCCATGATGACTGCCGGCAGGATGGGTGAGCGGCTTTATCTGGCAGCAGAATCCCTCGGGCTCGGCTGCTGCGGAATCGGTGCTTTCTACGATAACGAAGCCGCCCGAAGCCTCGCGCTCAACCGGGACTCAAGGCTCCTTTATCTTGTGGCCGTCGGCCAGGTTAAGAAAAAGCCCTCCTGAAAAGTGTAAATGGCACCCGGCGTCTTTGCGAGGCTCATGCGGCATCGCCATCGTCATCCTCATATCTCTCCCGCCTTTTCTTGACCATTAGGCGAATGAACGCGTAAAGGGTTATCAACGCGGCGAACGCGAAGAGGATCTCATAGAGTTGGTAGCTGATCTGGACAAGCCAGGCCATGGCCGGCCTGATGGAATGATGCCACTCTTTTTCAAGTTCCTCCAGGGATCTGGAAAACACCCTTTGCACAGCCGCCCCTGTTTCAGTACCCTTTCCCAGAAGACTCAAGAAGCTCAGGACTCTGGTCTCTCCAAATTGGTTGAAGAGGTAAGTGACAAAGCTCTTGCTCTCCTGGTAGGCCAGGATAATGCCCCGTTCGTCCCGGGGAAACCGGTATCGCAGATCATTCAAGGGTAGGAATTCCCTTGTGAGGGCCGCCCTGTTCAAGACAGTCCCTTTTTGATCCATCATGATTTCATCAATCCCGTCGCTGACCCATTGGCAGAGGCCTTCATCCAGCCATCTGGGCAGCAGCTTGTCCCTTATGTGCTGATGGAGCAGGATATGGCCGAGTTCGTGCTTGAGGGTGACCTCCAGGCTAAAGGGATGAACGCGCATTCTGGAGTAATCTATGACCACGAGGTTTTTTCGGGGCACGGCAAACGCTACGGCAAGGGAGCTTTCGGCCATCCTCAGGAAGAGTTCCCTTTTCATTACCAGCACGATGGAGGGTCTGCCGGCTATCTTCCATCGAAAAACGTTTGTCAGATCACCCCGGATTTTCGGATACAGCTCCAGAACCTCTTTTGCGGCTGAATCCAGCGAGGAGTCATAGTAGATGGTCACATCTTTCGACTGCAATACGGCCAGATCTTCCCCGAATGCGCTCATCGCCATTGCCAGGAACAGGGTGACAAGGCAAACACAAACGCTCCCCTTGGCGACAAGTTTTCCAGAAAACCCTCTGCCGCATCTTCGCATCATGCGGTGTCAGTCCATGCCTTTCATCAGGCTGTAGATCTCATCGCCAAAAAGGTTCTTTTGCCATGCCCTAAGGGTATCGACCTCTTCCAGCTCTTCTTCCCTTCGGGAATGTGCCAGGGCAATGGACTGTATCTGTGCGGTGGTGCATATGAGGGAGGGATCCAGGTTCATCTCCCTTGCCCGCTTGTCCCTCCAGTGCTTCAGGGCCTCTATCCTCCTTGATGCCCGCACGCCGATACGCCGGCGGGTTTTTCTGGGAAATGCCGGCAGTTGGTTTTCCTCGAGTGCCAACCCCTCTGCAATATTCTTCAATAAGGCTTGTCCTAACATCTTGACCTGCCTGACGCTCACCCCCTTGATTTCCCGGAGGGCCTTTTCGGTTGCCGGTTTCCGCTCCACCATCTCTATGATCGAAGCGTTGCCCAGGATCTTGAAGGGTGGGCGGTCCCTTTTCCTGGCCAACTCGTCCCGCAGGTGCAGGACGGATTCCAGAACCGCCAGATCCCTGGGACCAAGCCTCCTGGCCCCCTTGAATTTCAGGAAGAGTGGGTCGTCTGTTTCAGAATTCGGGCGGACCTTGCTCAGAAGTTCACACTCCTCCTCGACAAAGGTAAGCCGCTCTTTTTCCCGCAGTTCTTTTTCGAGCATCCGGCACAGGGAAAGGAGGTGGCAGGTATCCTGTACCCCGTAGGCAAGCATGGCATCGGGCAACGGCCTCTGTGACCAGTCTTTTTTCTGGTACTTTTTCTCTGCAATGACCCCCATGTATTCTTTGAGAAGTGCCGCAAGCCCCGTTTCCCTAACCCCGACGAACCTTGCGGCAATCTGGGTGTCGAAAAGTCCACACACTTCGATATTGAAATCGCGGTAGAGGGAACGCATGTCATAGTCTGCCCCATGAAAGATTTTTCGAATATGAGGGTTTCTGAAGACCGGGGAAAGGGGTGAAAGGTCATCCAGCGCAAGGGGATCCACCAGGATATTCTTTGAAGGGGTGGAAATCTGGATAAGGCAGACCTTTTCCCGGTAGTGGAACAGGGAGTCCGCCTCGAGGTCCACGCCTATAGCGGTTTCCGCTTCAAGGCACGCGGCTGTGCCCTTAAGATCATTCTGGTCCGTTACCAGGGAATAAATCGGGGTTTTTCGTAACATCTTCTCTCCTGAGTTGTCGGAAGGGTCGGCCATGGGCTCTCCTCCATTATTGTCGGCCTGACAGAAGGCTACGAGGTGGTTATCTCAAATACGGGCGGGTCCATCATGTGTTTTTTGACTGCGCAGAGGTCCATGGACCTGATGATAGCTTTTTTGTATTTTTCTGGAAATCCCTCGGGAAGGGACAGGTGGAAGGACATCTTTGCGTACCTTTTTTTTTCATCGTCCCACTCGCATGCCATACCCAAAGACATGCCGTCCGTATGGATATCGCGGGCCAGGCAATAGCTCAGGGCATAGATCCCGGCACAGGTCCCGAGGGAGGCCAGAAACAACTGAAAGGGTTCCGGGGCGGATTCCCGTCCCCCGAATTCGACCGACTGATCCGTATTGATCAGGAATTTCCCCACTCTGGCATCGACCCTTTTGTCACCGGGGAAGCTGACTTCGACAAGCGCTTTCTTCATCGTTTCCTTTCCTTTCTAAGGCTTTTTGCCGTCATTTGCCGGATTTCACTCACGAGGATGTGAGCCTTGTGAGCTTAGCATTCCGGACAATAAAAAACAATGACGTCTGGGTTTTTTTCTCATTCTTAGGACCCTGGATTCTGAGTCAGGGCCGGATCTCTCCAAGCACGGACTGTCATTCCCGTCTTGACAGGGGCACAGCGCAAATGATAGAGCTTTTCAGACTATCTTCGCACAACTGATCTTCACTTCACCCACCCCAATCCAGAGGATACCATGACCGATGAACCCTTAAGAAAAGCTCTCCGCTATCGATGGCTCATCTTCTGGATACTGGCATTCAGTTATGTCCTCGTTTACTTTCACCGTCTCTGTCCCGCAGTGGTGGCAGTGGATATGATGCGGGATCTCAAGGCAGGAGGGGGTTTGATCGGTCTACTGGGAGCCGCCTATTTTTATCCTTATGCCCTCATGCAACTCCCCGCAGGTCTCCTGTCGGATTCCTGGGGACCGCGAAAGACAATTACCCTTTTTTTCTGTGTGGCCTTCCTGGGATCTCTCCTCCTCGGCTTGGCTCCAAGCCTCTTCTGGGCCATCGTGGGAAGAACGCTCGTGGGTCTTGGTGTGGCCATGCTTTTCGTCCCGACTATGAAGATCCTGGCCGAATGGTTCAGGGTCAAGGAATTTGCCTTCATGACCGGTATCCTCATGGCCATGGGCGGCATCGGGTCTCTCAGCGCGGCCTCACCCCTGGCCTTTCTCAGTTCCTGGATCGGCTGGCGCATGTCTTTCGTTGTGGTGGGTGTTTTCACGCTGGTGCTGAGCATCCTGATCTGGGTCTTTGTCCGGGATCGTCCACAGGACAAGGGATGGCCCTCACCCAGGGGGACACAGAAATCCGGAAACGCCCCATCCATCCGCCTCGCCGAAGGCATCAAGATGGTCATCTCCAATGCGGCCTTCTGGCCTCTGGCCACCTGGTTCTTTTTCGATTGTGCGGTTTTCTTTTCTTTCGGTGGGCTGTGGGGGGGGCCTTACCTGATGCAGGTCTACGGGCTTACCAAGGCCCAGGCAGGCCAGATCCTTTCCATGCTCGCTATCGGCATGATCTTCGGAAGCCCGTTTCTGAGTTTCCTTTCCAATAACATCTTTCGGGCAAGGAAACCGGTTGTGGTCCTGTCCGCCGCGATACTCCTGGTTCTCACCGCTATACTTGCCTTCTATACTGAAAGGATCCCCACGACAGGCCTCTATCTCCTCTGCTTCGGTCTTGGGGTCTTTTCCAGCGCCATAGTGGTGATCGGTTTCACCACGACCAAAGAGCTTTTTCCCGTCCAGATGGCCGGCACGGCCACCGGGCTGGTCAATCTCTTTCCCTTTGCCGGAGGCGCCGTGTTCCAACCTCTCCTGGGCCATATCCTGGAAAAAAGCGGCCGGCTCGCAGGAGGAGCTTTCACCCTGCAGGGCTACAAAAGCGCCTTTCTGATCCTCTTCTTCTGCGGCATTGTAGCGCTGATAGCCAGTTTTTTCCTACGGGAGACCATGAGAAGAGATTAGCATCGCACCTCTAACCCGGCACCGATAAGGATCGTTTGGGTCGGGCTCCGAACGTCAGGCCGGACGTCTTTGTCTCTTCATCCTGGCTTCGTATTCCAGAATCTTCGTTTCCAGTTCAGCCAATCTTCTTTCCAAATCCAAGATCTTCTTCTGCATGATCGCATTCCCGGCCCTGCTCTTGCCGTTTTTCTTAACAGATTGCCCGTTGGATTTCTCCCTGATGATCCTGCCCACACTCGTTGCACTGATCCCAAACCGCTCGGCGATTTTTCTCATCGACAGCCCGGTGGCATGAACCTCCAGAACCTTCTGCCTCATGTCCGCATCAATTCTCTTTCTTGCCATTCTTCCGTCCTTTCATTCTTGCCACATATCCCGTTAAAAGCTGATTTATACCGCTACCGGCAGCCTATGAACAATGAAGGGGAACTCAAGCTGATATTGTTTCAGAGTGCTCACGTATCATATGACGTTACCTATCGTATTTCAAGACATTCTGGCAGGTTCCACCACAAATTCGCCGAATCAGGTGGAAGTCCTCTGGCATTCGTGGTCCACATGGCCGACGCAATCGCTTTGATGAGTGGGGTGGGTATGGGTCTTGACGGGTTGCAATACGATCTGGACCAGGAGGCCATGATTCAGCCGGCTCTTGAGGAGGATGATATCAGCGAGATCACGCAACAGGTGGTTCAATCTGTTCAAGAAATAACTGAAGCTATGTAAACTCACCAATGTTAAGGTCCAAAACCCCAAGGATCTATTCCCCCTGTCCTGCCTCCCCCAACAACTACACGCCTTCTACCGCAATGCGCGTCTGTGTGTCAAAAGGGCTCTTAGGATCTGCAGTGAAACGGGCATCTTCTGTCTTATACTCGAGCATATACCCCTTTTTGGCCATGTAGTAGGTGAACAGGCCATCTGATCCATTCACCCACAGGAGAAGCACAGCCGCTATCGCCATGTTCACAGCAGCACCTGTCAGAAGCAAAGAGACAATGACGAACCAAACTATGGCAGACCCCATCATTTCCAGAATACCGAGGGATCTGTGCCCCAGATAATAATCGCCCAGGCCTGGCAATATGAGTGACCTCAGAAGGGCCTTTCGTGGAACCTTGAAGCCTGCCCAGCAATGCGTGCAACGGACCAAGCCTTGTTCCAGGGGAGAAAAGCAGGACGGACACAATTCTTCAGGCTGCCCTCTCTTGGGCTTGTCCGGAATCCCGATTCCTATCTTTTCGGACACATACTGCTTGAACCCTTTCGAAAGCCGGGATCTGACGCCGGTGAAATGGCGCCGCCTTCCCTTCAGTTTGTAAAAAGTGAGGCTGCCGCCGAATATCCCTCGCTTGACCTTCTTGATGTCCTGGAAAGGCAACTGAAAAAAATAGTGGGTCGGTTTCTTCAATCGATAATTGGTATTGATGAAAAGAAGCCTGCGGTCAGTGGCCGCCATTGCATAACGATTGTAGATCATGGTCAGAAAGCCGTTCCCGAAAATGATTTCCAAAGGATAGTAGGCTGTCCCCCAGCAGATTTTGCTGACCCTTTCACCATCCTCCAGCATTTTTCCCAAGGGGAGATGAATGGATTTGAGAATTTTTGCCACCTCTCTATTCCTTCGCCCCTTATAACCACCCTTCTTGTCTTTGAAAAAAATACTCCCCAGCTCATATTTTTCTAAGGTAATTTCATTCAATTCCGGGAATTCCCGGATCAAGTTCAATTCGACGATTCCATCACGCCGAACAGACGAGACCTCTGGGTCCCGGTTTGCCGCAACGGGACTATTGGTAGGGGTCTCTGATGCAGGTCCGTTGTTTATCGGAACGCCCCCATCCCCATGAATAATCATCTTGTAACCGCATTTCTTACACGTGGCTGCGCCCGTTTTTCCCCAGGGGATTCGGTTTTTCGGGATACGGTAGGCTGTATTGCAACTTGGGCAAATGATCTGCATGATCTGCTCCTTTCCCACACAATCCTAAACGCGACCGCCTCTATTATTTTCACCGAAATTACGCCCGCCGCAAGGTGCCTGTTTGAGGTCATTGGCGCTTCTGCTTCGAACGATCTCAGTGCAAGACCCTGACAGATTTGTCCGACGAATACTTAATTACAATATCGGACACCGTTGGATAAAACTTAAGACCAATTAAGCATCATAGAGGGTTTCCTGCATGAAAAGGAGAGATTTTCTGAAAAATAAATGTAACAACTCAATATGGATGGCTTCGTAAAAAGCTGGTTTATGCCGTACGCGTCAGCCTATGAGAAACGAAGCGGAGGAAAAACTGACGCTCTTTTTCAGACACTTTCTAAACACTCCGGAGGAAATATACGCCCATTTGGGGTTTAAGGGTAGCTATTGGAGAGCGCCAAGCTTCCGGAGGCATAAACCCCAAATAGCCGTCCATGTCGGCATCTGGCGCCAAGTGCACTATGAGAAAGGGTCTGAAAAAGACCCTCAGGTTCTCCTTAGGGTTTCGTATAAAGAGCAGGTCACGACTTCGTTGGAAGCCGACGTATGCACGAGCGGCAGCCTATGGACAACGAAGGCGATAGGGGCGGCGTTGAACCGAATCTGAAAAAAGCGTCGGATTCTTGTGTGGTGGGTCGGTGGTGAGAACCGCGGATCAGGAGTTTGGTAATTCCTTGAGGCGCTTGATATATTCCTTCAAAGGCTGCCCGTCCGGGGCCTTGGCGGACGGGTTCAGATGGATAAGATCCTCCCACGCCCGGAGTGCGCCCTTCCGGTCGTTCAAATCGTGCAGCATTACAATACCCATATTGAACCGGGCAATTTCGTGTTCAGGATCAATCTTGACCGCTGCCTGGAATGCCTTGAGGGCTTCTCGAGGTTTTCCCGATCTGCGGTACATCACCCCGAGGTCCGTCTGCACGTCGGCATTGTTCGGTTTCAGGGCGAGGAATTTCTTGTAGGCGCGAATGGCATTCTGATAATTGTTGGTATCGAAATAGAGATTTCCCAGGCGGAGCCAGGCGCCGGCATTGGCCGGATTGTTGCCCACTTCTTTTTCCAGGGCAAGCATTTCCCCGGCCTGATCTTCGGTGGCTGATTTTTCCTGAGTTCCCTCTTGCTGGGCTTGCTGTGGAATCAATCCGGGAACCTGGACGGCGGAACCGGATTTATAGGCGGTGTAAACCACTCCCCCAAAAAAACCGACCGCCAGGCAGATAAATGATATGAGAAGCATGGTGTTTTTCTTGACATATTCTTTACGCGTGCCCTGATCTTTCGGCTCTCTAGTCATCTCTCACCTCAAAAAAAACGAGCAGGCCAGGACCGCAAACACCACACCGGCTGCATCGGCCGTTAATGCAGCGGCCAGCGTGTGGCGAATGCGGCGCACTTGCACGGCTCCAAAATAGACGGCCAGCACATAGAACGTCGTTTCCGTTGACCCTTGCAGCGTTGAAACCAGATAGCCGGTGTAACTGTCGGGTCCGATGGCCGGATCGTTGATGATGGAGGCCAGGATGCCGTATGCACCGGATCCTGAAAGGGGTCGCATCAGGGCCATGGGCAGGGCTTCGGCGGGCAGCCCGAAACGGGCCGTGGCACTGCCAAGCGTATGGACAATGGCATCCATTGCGCCGCTGGCTCGCAGCATGTCCACAGCCACCAGGATGGCCACCAGATAGGGGATGATGCGAAGGGCCACCTGGAACCCATCTTTGGCGCCCTCAATAAACACCTCGTAGACATGTATGCTTCGCATGAGCCCGAAACCCAGAAATCCGACCATGAGGGCGGGTATGATCCACGGTGAGATGGCGGGACCATAAAGTACGGCAACGGGTAACAGGGCGACCAGTGTCCCAAGCGCGGCAAGACTGACCCACAGAGGATATCCCTCGTAAGGGACTTCCATTGCATCTGCTTTTTCAACTCGGTCTGGACACGTCTCTTTTGGGACGGCACCTCCATCGACCCTGATCACAGCCAGTCTCTGGTAGAGTTTGGCTGCAATAATAGCCACCGTTGTGGAACCGATTGTGGCAAAAAGGGTGGTGGGCAGGATAGCGGCCGGGCTTGAAGAACCCGCCGCCGCGCGCAGCGCTATGACACCGGTGGGCAGCAAGGTTACACTGGATGTATTGATGGCCAGGAACAGGGCCATGGCATTGGTAGCCGTGCCGTGCCGGGGGTTGAGCTTGTCAAGCTCCTGCATGGCCCGGATGCCGAAGGGTGTAGCTGCGTTTCCGAGCCCCAACAAATTGGCTGCGAGGTTCAGGATCATGGCGCCCATGGCCGGATGATCCGCCGGCACCTCGGGGAAGAGCTTCACCATGAGTGGTCGGATCAGTCGGGCCAGGATCCTGAGCATTCCCCCGGCTTCGGCCACTTTCATCAATCCCAGGAAAAGGGCCATCACGCCCACCAGTCCGATGGCCAGTTCCACCGCTCCCCCGGCAGATTCGATCATCGCCTTGGAAAGGGCTTCCATAGGTGAAAGCGTACCCTGCACAGCGATAAAGACGATCTGGTGCCAGCCGGCAAAACAGAAGGCCGTGAGAACAATAATAACGAATATGATGTTCATGGGGTTTCTTCCATTGGGTAATGGTCCTCATCACTTTTATGCCCGATAGGCATTTCAGGTCTTTTCAGCCCCATCCTGTTGTATAGTGAAACCGATACCGTTCAGAGTCAAGGCTTCTTTGAACCGGGTTTGAGCATGGACATCAATGTCCTCAACTCATGGGCCCCCAGGACTCGAGCCATCAACAGATAGGTGCCGGCTCCCAGCAGGACGAGCCCTGTCAAACTCGAGACGTTGTGCCAAAGGCCCAATGAGGGAGCAAAGGTCAGCCACCATTCCTCGGCGTAGAACACGACTCCCGCCATGATCAACGACGCCAAGACACCCCTTGCAGCAGACACTATTATCGGTCTGACGGCGAGGTTCGGAAGCCGTTTGACGAGGAGAAAGGCGAGGAGGCCGAACTGGACGCTTGAGGCAATAGAGAGAGCAAGGGCAAGGCCGCCGTGCCTCAAGGGTCCCATCAGGGCCAGGCTCACTCCCACATTAACCACCAGGGCCACGGTGGCCACCTTAACGGGGGTCTTCGTATCCTGAAGGGCATAAAAGCCGGATACCAGGATCCTGATGCCGGAAAACGCCCAGAGTCCAAGCGTGTAATAGAAAAGTGCCTGGCAGGTCATCAGCATGGACTGATGAGTGAAGGCTCCCCTTTGGAAAAGGACGTAGACGATGGGCTTTCCGAGGACAATAAGCCCTGTCATCGCAGGCAGCGTGATGAAAAAAACCAGGCCGAGGGCATGCGCGAGCGTCTCGTTAAACTCATGAAGGTCTCTCCGGGCAGCATGACCGGAGAGGGAAGGCAAGGCCGCTGTGCTGATGGCGATGGCAAAGACCCCCAGTGGAAACTGGACCACCCGGTCCGCGTAGTAGAGCCAGGAGACACTCCCCTCGGGCAGAAACGTGGCGAGAAGGGTTCCCATAAACTGGTTGAACTGGTATACGGCCGATCCGAAGACCGCCGGGAGCATGAGTCGTCCGATCCGATTCACCGCCGGATGACCGGGAAACCAGTAAGGAGTCAATCTCATCCCCGATTTAATAACCACAGGGATCTGGAGCGCCACCTGCAGCACCCCTCCGATCAAAACCCCGATGGCCACGCCTACAATGGGTTCTCTCAGGTGGGGGGAGATGAGAAAGGCCCCGCCGATAATACCGACGTTCAGAAAGATCGGTGCTGCCGCCGGCGCGGCAAAGTGTTTCAGGGAATTCAACACTCCCATGAAAAAGGCGACCAGGCTGATAAGAAAGATATAGGGAAAGGTGATCCGGGTAAGCCATACCGTGAGGTCGTACTTCATACCCGCGCCCCCGAATCCGAAGGCCTGGATTCTCACGATCCACGGGGCCAGGACAATGCCGAGCAGGGTCACAACGACGAGCGCAAGGGAAAGGAGGGTCAGGACAGCCCGCGCCATTTCAAAAGCCTCTCTTTTGCCCTTGCGGGTCAGATATTCCATGAACACGGGAATAAAGGCGATGGTCAAAGACCCTTCGGCAAAGAGACGCCGGAGCAGATTGGGGATCCTGAACGCCACAAAAAATGCGTCCGCCGCCATTCCCGACCCAAAAAGCCCCGCCACAACCATGTCACGGACCAGACCCAGAATACGGCTCAGGAAGGTAAAAAAACCGACAACGCCTGCGGCCTTGGCTACTTTGGTCCCTTCAGATGGATTCATTGGACTATCCAAACAAAAGTCTTGACAGATTCTTTAAAAGTTGTTTAATTACTTTTTTAAACAATTTTCGGAGGTTCAGCGTTGGCAAACCATAAATCGGCCCTCAAGAGGGCCAAACAGGGCGAAATCAAAAGACTCAGAAACAAGGGCTACAAAACAAGAGTCAAGAATGTTTTCAAGAGCGTTGAGAGTGCTGTGGCCCAAAATTCCCCTGAAGAGGCCAAAGCCGGTTTTACAGGTGCGGTCTCTCTCATTCAAAAAACCGCGTCCAAGGGGATCATGCACAAGAACAAAGCGGCCCGAAAGATCTCCCGCCTTGCCCGCAAGGTTAATCAGCTAGAGGCATAAAGCGATCACCAGGTTTTCAAGGACACTCCGCTCAGCTGCCCCTCTTTTCAACAGGCCGTCCGCCCTGTAAAGGTGCGCCACGGCGGCTTCGAGTTCTTCATAACGCCATCGGCCCGCCTGGTCGCTTAGTTTTTTGCCCAGGAAACCGGGAAGGCCGAGTTTCCCCGGTACATCCCTGACCGTCCCCCCTTCTTCGAAGACCTTTTTGGTCAGGCTGATCAATTTGATCTGTCTGTTGATCATCCCCAAAATTCTTAGTGGGCCGCCTCTGTCTTCCTCTTCCAGGAAGCGTTGCAGCGCGACGAGGGCTTTCTCAACACGTTTGAAAGACAGTTCGTCCATCAATTCGAAGACCGTATAGACCCGGCTGAAAATAGCCGAATCCTTTACTTCCGTCATGCCCACGTGGCCCTTTCCATGACGCAGGGAAAGCTTTTCCAGTTCCGTGTAAAGGTCCTGCAGGCGGTTACCAACCATCTGCACAAGAAATGCACAGGCTTCCCCATCCAAATCAATGCCCAGATCGCCTCCGACCCGTTTCAGCCATGGGATAATCTGCCTGTCGTTCAGCCTGTTGAAAGCCACACACCCGCCCATTGTCCTCAGCTTTTTGTAGAACTTTCTCTTGAAATCCGTTTTTGTGGAGACAAATATGAGACACGTGGTGGGTGAGGGGTTTTCAAGGTAGGGGAGAAAAGACTCAAGGGCGGTAGGGAAAAACCCTTCCGTTCTGCGAACAATGATCAGCCGGCAGGGAGACATGAACGGCAGCGATCTTGCAGAATCCATTATCCCCGAGCTTTCCGTTTCGCCTCCATAGAATATCTGCACATTCAGATCCCGGGCCGTCTCCGGCACAAAGGTTTCGCGAAATCGTGAAAGCAGTCTTTCGAGCATGAATTGGTTGGGACCGTGGAAGAGATAAACAGGAAGGAAGTTCCCCTTTTTCAATTGCTGCAGGACGGCATCAGGCTGGAGGTCCCCTGCCATTAGAATCTTTCCATGGTCATGGCAAAAAGCCGATTGGCAATATTCAGGGCCATGCTTTTAACGGCCACCTGCCGGTTGTATCTCGTCTCAAGGGGGTCTTCACTCACGGCAAAATCCGCCTGTTCCCTCATGCCCTTCTCCTGCCAGAGGACGGTACCGGATTTCCCGTCTATCAAACGGGCATCCACCTTGACCCACATACGCCGCTTATTCGTCACCTCGTAGTTTATTGTTTGGCCCTGGATGGTGTTCTGGGTGATACCATAGCCGATGGCCTTGGTGTTGATTCGGGTGACGCTCGTCAGAAGAATCGCATCAGCCCTGTCCCTGGAGACCAGCTCAAGGCTGGAATGGGAAATAAACTCTTCACGAATGACCCGCGTGAATTCTCCCTCAAACCCCAAAGTGGAGGCAGGGCTCTTGACCAGTGGAATGGCGATGCTCTGAATTTTAAGCCCAAAGGGTTTTCCGCCTTGACGAAGATGGTAGCCGCAGCCCCCAACCAGCGCAATGAAAAGGAGCAGCAAAATCGAACCAACGAGGCCGTTGTTCAGATAGCTTTTTTGCCTTTTGAGCCCTTTCTTTTGGGCCCCCGGAACGCTTTTGAATATGAATGACACGGTCTCTCCCTCTTTCAAACAACCACATTCACCAGTTTGTTTCTGACAACGATGACCCGTTTGACAGGTCTTCCATCCATGAACCGCTGGACCCTCTCATCGGCCAGGGCCATCTTTTCCAGTTCCGGATCTTCCAGGGTGACGGGGACTTCAATTCTGCTCCTCACCTTCCCATTCACCTGCAGGACAACTTCCCGGCTCTCAACCTTCAGGGCGTCTTCAATGAAATCGGGCCAGGGGGTTTCCAGGATGCTCTCATCGTGGCCCAGTCGTTGCCACAACTCTTCGGTTATGTGGGGAACAATTGGGGAGAGGAGGACAACCACGGATTCGATGGCCTCCTTCGCCACCGACCAGGCGAGCCCATCCATGCCTTTCTGCAGGGTGCCAAGGAACTGATACAGTTCGTTGACCAGTTCCATGACCGCGGAGATGGCCGTATTGAAATGAAAACGATCTTCTATGTCGTTGGTTACTTTCCTGATGGTCTGGTGCGTTTTCCTGTGGATGGCTCTCAGATCCTCCGCCAGTTTATGTCCTTCCCCGAGATCTTCGGCCATTTGGATCTCTTCCAAATGATCCACGATAAGGCGCCAGACGCGATTCAAAAACCTGTAGGCCCCTTCCACGCCCTGATCGCTCCACTCCAGATCTTTTTCAGGCGGTGAAGCAAAAAGGCAAAACATACGCACGGTATCCGCCCCATACCCATCAATCAGGGGCTGGGGATCCACCACGTTTTTCTTGGATTTGGACATCTTGACCGTTTTTCCCGTGACGATTTGGGCGTCACACCGTTTGCACCGCCCCTCCCGGACCTCATAAGGATAGAGAAACCCGTGTTCAGGGCATTCCTGGGTTTCCTTGCACACCATGCCCTGGGTCAACAGGTTAGAAAAGGGCTCCGCAATCCTCAAATAACCCATGTCTCTCAGGACACGCGTGTAAAAGCGGGAATATAGAAGATGCAGGATGGCGTGCTCGATCCCGCCGATGTACTGATCCACAGGCATCCAGTAGTCAACGCGCTTCCCGTCGAGCGGTCCTTTCGAATAGTCCGGACAGGCATACCTGTCAAAATACCAGGATGACTCAACAAAGGTGTCCATGGTGTCCGTTTCTCTTCTCGCTTCGCCGCCGCACTTTGGACATTCGGTGCGGTAGAAGGAGGCTGCAAACGGCAGGGGAGAACCGCCGTTCGGACGCATATCCAGATCCAGGGGCAAGATTACCGGGAGGTCCTTTTCCGGGACGGGGACGGTGCCGCACGCGTCACAATAGACTATCGGGATAGGGGCACCCCAGTAGCGCTGCCTCGATATCCCCCAGTCTCTGAGCCTGTAATTGACGGTCTTGTGTCCCATGCCCTCCGATTCAAGATATTCGGCGATCCGGTCGAGGGCATCGAGGTTCCCCTGGCCGTCAAAAGGGCCACTGTTCACCAGGACGCCTTCTTCCGTATAGGCCTCCGACATGTCCTCTTCCCTCAGATCCTCATCCGGGGGCATGATCACTACTCTCAGCGGAAGATCGTATTTCCTGGCAAACTCGAAATCACGCTGATCGTGCGTGGGGACGGCCATGATGGCACCCGTTCCATATTCGGCAAGGACAAAGTTGGCTACATAAATAGGAATCTGTTCTCTGGTCGCCGGATTCAGGCAATAGCGTCCGGAAAAAACGCCCTCCTTGGCCGTAAAGTCTGCCGTGCGCATATAGCTGTCCATTTTCAGGGTCTTATCTATGAAAGCCAGGACATCCGCTTCCTGGGGGAGACCTTTCACCATTTCCTTCACCATGGGATGTTCGGGTGCAAAGCAGAGAAAAGTGGCACCGTAAAGGGTGTCCTGACGGGTCGTGAAAGCCTCGATGACCTCATCCGAACCCACCAGCGGGAACCGGATGATGGCTCCGAAACTCTTGCCGATCCAGTTTCGCTGCATGGTCAGCACCCTCTCAGGCCATCCGACAAGCCTGTCGCAATATTCCAGAATTTCCTCGGCGTAGTCGGTGATTTTCAAAAACCAACTGTCCATTTCCTTGATGCTTACTTCCTGGTCCGTATGGCGCCAGCAGCAGCCGTTTTCCACCTGTTCATTGGCCAGGACGCTCTGGCACCTCTCGCACCAGTTGACATGGGTCCGCTTTTTGTATGCCAGTCCTTTCTCGTACATCCGCAGAAAAACCAGCTGCTCCCACCTGTAGTACTCCGGGTCGCATGTGGCCAGTTCCCGATCCCAATCATAACTGAATCCCATTCTCCGGAGTTGGGCTTTCATGGCCTCTATGTTCTCATAAGTCCACTTGGCAGGGTGGGTCTTGTTCTCAATGGCCGCATTTTCCGCCGGCATCCCGAAGGCATCCCATCCCATGGGATGCAACACATTCCTGCCCAGCATCCTCTTGTATCTGGCCACCACGTCGCCAATAGTATAGTTACGTACATGCCCCATGTGGATTTTTCCGGAGGGATAGGGGAACATTTCCAGGAGGTAATATTTTTCTTTGTCCGGATCTTCAGATACCTTGAAAACCCCCTCGTCTTCCCAGTACTTCTGCCATTTCAATTCCAATTGCTGAGGTTGATATTTCATGGTCTATAAATCCTTCCCATTCAAATGTATTAGATAAAGAATCGAAGTAAAACGAAACCTTGCCATATCATTAGATTTCAATAAGTTAATCTATTTTCCTAACCCAGTTTCGAGCGTCGAGTATCAGAGACCCGCTCGTGCTCCTCCCCCATAACAACGACGGAGCAATTGTAGCGGGAGCTGAATTTTTTTCTCAAAAATGCGGCAGTTTTTTCCAGATCTATGGGTGATCCGTGGGGCATCGAAAAGACAACCTTGAGAAACGAATCCTGCGCGTTGTCGCCCTCTTTTTCCAGATAGGCGTTCAGAAGTGTTTCACAGGCACCCCTGAAGAGGACATCTAATTTTTTCCCTGATTCTCCCGGACAAGGAATCCATACGCCCAGATCATGACACTTGAGCAGGGCCAGGGCATTCCCAAGTTCCGCCACGTGGCCCACAAAGGACTCTGGAGAACAATCCGCCCGGGGGCCGAGCCCTCTAAGGACGATTTTATCTGATCTGATCTTCTTTTCCGACGCGAGGAGGAGTGTGCTCCCTTCAGAACCCATCCAGAACCCCCCCTCGCTGAGGAAGCTCAGATAGCCGCCCGTTTTGGTATCGAGAGCATAAATAGGTCCCTGTGATTCGAATGGTTCCTCAAAGACCAGTGCCGCAACAACCTCGCACCACAGTTCCTCAAGGGGAACGTTTACAAAACGCAAATCCAATTTCATCACTGCATCACCGCAGACTCAGTCCCGCAGGCAGAAAAAACGCATTGATCGTTACGGCAAACACGCATTGTCATGGGAAAATGTTCGACTTTCTCATACGTTATGGCGTAGCGGCTGTCTGTTTCAAACCTTTATAGATGTTGTCCAAGAGGCCATTTATGAAGCCGGCGGAATCGGTATTGCCGAATTGTTTCCCAAGCTCGACTGCCTCGTCAATAGATACTTTGGGGGGAATGTCGTCACAGAACAGGATTTCAAAGACGGCTGTACGCAAAATGGAGCGATCGATTCTCGAAATCCTTTCGAGACGCCAGTTTCTGGAGCTTCCCCTGATCAATTGATCGATCTCAGGCCTTTTTTCACAAACTCCGAGGACGAGATCCCGCGCAAAAGGAATCGACGTCTTCTTACCGAGAAAGTTCTCACAGACCCGATCGAAGACGATTCCGGAATCATCCCGGTCGAATTCCATGGAAAAAAGGACCTGTACGGCCAGTTCCCGCGCTTTTCTACGACTACCCATACCTTGGTGTTCAGCCCAGTTAGGCCAACTCAGTTCCCCATATCCGTTCGCCATCGTCCTTCCTTTGAATCGAGGAGACGATAAGTCAATCGGATGATCAGTTCAGTTCTTTAAACAGATTGGCCATTTCGATGGCGGCTACAGCAGCCTCCCACCCCTTGTTGCCGGCCTTTGATCCGGCACGCTCAATGGCCTGCTCCAGGTTGTCAGTGGTCAGCACACCAAATGTGACGGGGATCCGGCTTTCGAGGGCCACCATGGCAATCCCCTTGGAAACCTCTGCTGCCACGTAATCGAAATGGGGGGTTGCGCCTCTGATTACGGCACCCAGACAGATGACCGCGTCATAAGCGCCGCTTTCAGCAAGTTTCCTGGCGACAAGTGGTATCTCGAATGCACCCGGAACCTTCAACAGGGTTATCTCATTTTCGTCGGCCCCGTGCCGGACAAGGGCATCCACCGCCCCATCCACGAGTCTGGAACAGATAAAATCGTTGAACCGGCTTACGATAACGGCAAATCGCAGGCCTTCGGCAGATAGTTTACCTTCAAGCATCCTGGGCATGGAATCTCCCTCCCCTTCGTTTGTAGAGTTCTTTAATAAATGTTCGATGACTTCCAACCAAATCGCTTTATTCTACGGGTCTAAGAAAACGGATCTGAGAATCTTTTTCATGTGCTTTCTCATAGTGCACTTGGCAACTCACTTCTACATGGGCGACTATTTTGGGTTCACTCCTATCAAACCCTACGCGCTTCTATGGTGTAACTCTGAGCCCCAAATCGGCGCCCATCCCCTCCGGAGTGTTTAGAAAGCATTTGAAAAAGATTGTCAGGTTCGATTCCTCTTCGTTCCTCATAGGCTGCCGGTTGCGGCATATCCCAGCTTTTTGCGGATTCATCAGTTTTCCGGGAGGACATTCAGGAGATGCCCCAGTTTCTGGCACTTGGTCAGGAGGTATCTCTTGTTCTCCGCCCTGGGTTCTATTTCGATGGGGACACGACCCGTCACCTCCAGCCCGTATCCTTCGAGCCCGATAATTTTCTTCGGGTTATTGGTCATCAAACGCATTTTTCTGATACCCAGGGCCGCAAGAATTTGTGCGCCCACACCATAATTTCGCAAATCGGGCGCAAACCCCAGTTCCTCATTGGCCTGCACGGTATCAAACCCTTTGTCCTGCAAGGCGTAAGCCTTCAGTTTGTTGGCAAGGCCGATTCCCCTTCCTTCCTGCATGAGATACAGGATAACCCCCAGACCTTCTTCCTGCACTATCTCCATGGCCCTGTTGAGCTGCTCACCGCAGTCACACCTGAAAGAACCGAACACGTCGCCGGTCAGGCACTCGGAATGGACACGGACCAGGACGTCCCGGTCCGGATCGATGTCCCCCTTCACCAGAGCGAGATGTTCATAATCGTCGATGTCATTGACAAAGGCCATGGCCCTGAACTCTCCGAATGGTGTGGGTAAGACGGTCTCGGCGGCCTTGTGGACAAAAGACTCCGTTCGCATGCGGTATTCAATGATGTCCGCGACAGTGGCGATTTTCACATCGTGCGTCTCTGCAAATTCCATCAGGTCGGGGAGCCTCGCCATGGTCCCGTCATCCTTCATGATTTCACAAATGACAGCGGCCGGTTTGAGCCCTGCAAGCCGGGCCAGATCAACGGAACCCTCGGTCTGGCCGGTCCGGAAAAGGACCCCGCCCCTTCTCGCCCTGAGAGGAAATACGTGACCCGGCTGAACCAGGTCTTCCGGTTTGACATCATCCCGGGTTGCCGTCAAAATCGTGTGGGCCCTGTCTGCTGCGGATATGCCCGTTGTCACCCCTTTTCTCGCCTCGACAGACACGGTGAAGGCCGTATTGAACCTGGAGCGGTTGTCATAAACCATGAGGGGAAGGTGCAGTTTTTCCACGATCTCCGGGTCCAAAGCCAGGCAGATCAGGCCTCTCCCGAAACGTGCCATAAAATTGATTGCCTCGGGGGTGACCATTTCTGCGGCAATGGTCAAATCGCCTTCGTTCTCACGATCTTCATCGTCTACCAGGATAACCATCTTGCCCTTTTTCATGTCTTCCAGGACTGCACTTATCTTTGCGATTGTCATTTCACTCACCAAACCCGTATTTTGTCAGCATCTCACGATTAATCTCGGATGCTGCCCCTTTACGAAAAGATTGTTGTTGCCGAAAAAACCTCTCCACATACTTGCCTATCAAATCCACTTCAATATTGACCCTGTCCCCCAGTCGCCTGTCTAGAAGTGTGGTCTCTCTTCCGGTCTGGGGGATAATATTCACATCAAAAAACGTTTCGCCGCAGCGGTTGATGGTCAGGCTGATGCCGTCGACGGCTATGGAGCCCTTCTCGATGGTGTATCGGGAAAGATCCTTGGCCATCTCTATCCTCAAAAACCACGACTTTTCCCTTTGCTCCTGCTTAATGATCCTCCCTGTGCCATCGATGTGTCCTGAAACCAAATGGCCGCCCAGCCGGTCCGAAAGTCGAAGCGCCCGTTCGAGATTGACCTCCTCCTTTTCTCTCAGGGAGCCGAGGGTGCTCCTGGATAAGGTCTCGGCCGAAACATCCATGGCAAAGGCATCAGGGCCCAATTCGGTCAAGGTCAGGCAGGCCCCATTCACCGCCACGCTGTCTCCCAATCTCAGGTCTTCCATGGGAAAGAGGGGCATGATGGTCATTTTCATGTCCCCACCCGACCGTTGAATCGACCTGATGCGCCCTTTTCCCTCTATAAGACCTGTGAACATGATTCGAAGAACCCTCAACTTTGGTGGACACGTAAAAAGTCCTGTCCTCAGGACTTCCAAGGAAGTCGTCTTATGCACCGGAGCTCACGAGGAGAACCTGAGGGTCTTTTTCAGACGCTTTCTCATAGTGCACTTGGCACGAAGCTCCAATATGGACGGCGATTTGGGGTTTAGGCATCCCAAAGCCCTTGCGGTCTCTAATCGTTGCTCTTAAACCCCAAATGGTCGTTCATCCCCTCCGAAGTGTTTAGAAAGGGTCTGAAAAAGAGTGTCAGGTTCTCCTCCTCAGCGCTCCACTTTTTTCTACAGCGGACACGTGCTGACAACAGCCCTCGAAGTCAAGGCACTGCACCATAGTGCGGATAGCACTCCACAAGGATATCATTGCCGAAACGTCTCACCTTAAGATCCTTGAGGGGAAGACTTTTCCCCATCACTCGGGGACCAGGGCCGGCGGCCATGGGAATGCCGTCTCCACCCCCGAGGAGTTTGGGTGCCTTGAAAATGAAAAATTTATCTACCAGTTTTTCCCTCAGGAGAGAGCCCACAATACCTGCCCCTCCTTCCACCAAGACCTGCGTGATACCTCTTTTCCCCAGTATATCCATCAGGGCTGACATGTCAATTCCGGCTTTTCCGGTGGGGCAGACCACCACGGAGGCGCCCGTATTCTCAATCTCCTCGACGGTCTTTCCGTTCACCTCAGGACCCGCAACGAACAGCGTTGCGGCCGATGAATCAAGACCGAGCACGCGTGCCTGGAGGGGCGTCCGCAAATGGGTATCGACTACGATCCTGAGGGGGTCTTTTCCCTTACCACGCTTCAACCTGCAGGTCAATTGCGGATCATCGGCCAGGATCGTACCGACGCCGACCATCACGGCATCCACACGGTCCCTCAAGCGGTGGACAAAGGTCCGGGAACGTTCGTTGGTGATCCATTTGGAATCGCCCTCTACCGTGGCCGTCCATCCGTCCAGTGTCAGGGCGGATTTCACAATCATGAAAGGTCGGTTTGAGGTAACGTACTTCACAAAGGCCTCGTTGAGACGACGGCATTCCGGCTCAAGAACACCGGTCTTCACCTCGATGTTGTTTGCCGCCAGAAAGGAACACCCGCCGCCCTTCACCTCAGGGTTGGGATCTTCCATGCCCACAACCACCCTTTCAACGCCTCCATCCAGAATGGCCTTTGTGCAGGGTGGCGTTCTGCCGGTGTGGTTGCACGGCTCGAGGGTTACATAGAGAGTGGCACCTTCCGCCCTTCCGCCAATCTTGTCAAGCGCGTCAACCTCTGCATGGGGGGCCCCTGCCTTCCGATGGTATCCCCTTGAAACGGCCACTCCATCCCTCACAATGACCGCCCCCACTGCCGGATTGGGAGCCGTGCGCCCGAGCCCCTTTTCGGCCATCCGAATGGCCTCTCTCATAAATTTGGAATCTCTTTTTTCCTGCAAATCCATTTCGCTTTCAAAAAACCCCTTTTTATCCTGATCAACACATCCGGAATTTTCAGGAAGGTCAAAGGACAACTCGTAAAGGCAGATTCACCTTATCGGGAGAAGAAGGTGTGTGTGCTCAGCGGGAGCTGGGGAGTGATGAGACGGCCGACGGAGGTTAGCTAAGGTCCGCTTCCTTTCTCGATTTCAGGATATCTTCAAGCTCCGCCATGAATTCCTTGATGTCCTTGAACTGTCTGTAGACCGACGCGAACCGGACATAGGCCACTTCATCCCATTCCCTGAGTATTTTGATGACCCTCTCTCCGATCTCAGTGCTGTCAATCTCTTTCTTGCCCAATTCCTGAAAATGGAGTTCAAGACTGTCCACGAACTCTTCAATCTTGGTGGCGCTGACCGGTCTCTTCTGGCAGGCGCTGCGGATCCCTGAAATGATCTTTTCGCGGCTGAACGGCTCTCTTCGACCGTCCTTTTTTACGATCATGGGGAGAACATCTTCAAGCTTTTCATAAGTGGTGAAACGCCTGTCGCATTCAATACACTCGCGGCGACGTCGGATCGTACGGCCATCTTTGCTCAGCCTCGAGTCAATGACCTTATTATTAATCTCGCTGCAAAAGGGGCATTTCATGGATGAAACCTCGTCAGGACTATTTTTGCCTCATTCAACATCTGATCAGCCAGCGGATCATCATATCCCTCATCATAGCAGACGGAAAGGACCCCGGCATTAATGATCATCTTCGAACAGATAACGCACGGTTTGTTCGTGCAATAAAGTGTCGACCCCTTGATGGATATACCGTGGTAGGCGGCCTGAATGATGGCGTTCTGTTCCGCATGAAGCCCCCGGCACAACTCGTGTCTCGTGCCCGAAGGAATGGAGGTGTTTTCCCGGAGGCATCCCACTTCCAGGCAGTGTTTCATGCCCGCAGGAGCACCGTTGTATCCGGTTGCCAAAATCCTCTTGTCCTTGACCAGAATAGCTCCGACATGCCGCCGCAGGCAGGTCGATCGACTGGCGGCGACCCTGGTAAAGGTCATGAAATATTCATCCCAGGAAGGTCTATTCAAATCAGGCCCTCCCCGCCAGTTCGGCGTAAATGGGATAGGCTTCACACAGTTCAGATACCACCTCACGGGCTTTCTTCAGTACGCCCGCTGACGAAGGCCTGTCCAGCACCCTTACAATAACACCGGCAATGGCTTTCATGGCCGTCTCACCCATTCCCCGGGTCGTAAGGGCCGGTGTTCCAAGACGAAGGCCGCTTGTGGTTTTGGGGCCGTTCTTGTCAAATGGGATGGTGTTCTTGTTGGCCACGATACCGGCCTCGCCCAAGACCTTTTCCGCATCGAGACCCGTCATCTTTCCGCGACTCAAATCCACCAGGATCAGATGGTTGTCCGTCCCTCCGGAAACAAGGTCCAATCCTGCACCTGTCAGTTCCTCCGCAAGGACCTTGGCATTTCCGAGCACCTGTTCTTGATATTTTCGGAAATCCGGCCTGAGGGCCTCACCCAAGGCAACCGCCTTGGCGGCAATGATATGCATCAAGGGTCCCCCCTGTGTCCCTGGAAAGACCCCTTTGTCCAGCTTCCCGCCATGGACCTCCTCCGCCAGAATGAGACCTCCACGGGGGCCTCTCAATGTCTTGTGCGTGGTCGATGTTACAAAATCGGCCACACCTACCGGGGAAGGGTGCAGACCCGTGGCGACCAGGCCTGCGATATGGGCCATATCAACCATCAGGTAGGCGTCCACTGCGTGGGCAATTTCCTTGAAGGTCTGAAAATCGATGAATCTCGGATAGGCGCTGGCTCCGGCAATAATCATGCGGGGTCGGTGCTGCCTGGCCAGATCCATAACCTGCTCGTAATCAATCCGGTGAGTTCGGGGATTGACCCCGTAGTGAAACGCCTTGAACAGTTTTCCTGAAAAGCTTACGGGACTGCCATGGGTCAGATGGCCCCCATGGGATAGATCCATGCCCAGGATAGCGTCACCCGGCTTCAAAAAGGCAAAATAGACGGCCATGTTGGCCTGGGAACCCGAATGGGGTTGGACGTTGGCATAAGGGGCATGAAAAAGCCTTTTCACCCGTTCAATGGCCAACCTTTCAATGACATCGACGTGCTCGCAACCCCCATAGTATCGGGCACCGGGGTAGCCCTCCGCATACTTGTTTGTCAGCACGCTGGCCTGGGCCTGCATGACGGCCGGGCTGGCATAGTTCTCGGAAGCAATCATGACCAGGCGGTTCTGTTCCCGGTGCATTTCCGCCCGAATGGCTTCCTCGACTTCTCTGTCTTTCATCTGTAAATTGCGCCCCATAAGAAAAAGTCTCTATTCGATCTGGTCCAAGCGCAGTTGGTGCCGCCCCCCCTCAAAAGGGGTTTTCATGAAAAGCTCTACCATTTCAAGGGCAATCCCCGGTCCGATGACACGCCCCCCCATACAGAGGATATTGGCATCGTTGTGGGCCCGGCTCATCCTCGTAGTGAAGAGGTTGCAGCAAACGGCCGCACGAACGCCTTTGTGGCGGTTCGCCACCATGCTCATGCCCAGACCGGTGCCGCAGATCAGTATCCCCCGGTCACACTCTCCTCTTGATACGGATTGGGCCACCAGATGGGCAATCTTGGGGTAATCGACAGATTCGCGGTTATACACTCCCACGTCCTTGATCTGACAGTTGGGCAGGTCTTCGAGAAACTGTCTGCAAACCTCCTTTAAATCAAAGCCTGCATGATCCGATCCAATCCTAATCTTCATGAAAACCTTTCCTTCCCCTGATTTGATGTAAGCGTAAAAAGTCCGTGCCTGAACTTTTTGCTAACGAAATCCGAAATCAGAATAAAATCACAGACACATAAGACCTGGAACCGGAAGGGGCCGGTTGGACGGCAAGGGCTCAGATCAGTTGGAAAAAGACCTGAAAATCAGCGACGCGTTGGTCCCGCCGAATCCAAACGAATTGGACATGACGACCTTGACGTCATCCTTTCTAGCCACATTGGGGACGTAATCCAGATCGCAGTCCGGGTCCGGCGTTTCGTAGTTCAGGGTGGGTGGAATGATTCCATGCTCAAGGGTAAGCACGCAATAAACGGCCTCCACCCCACCAGCGCCTCCCAGAAGATGACCGGTCATGGATTTTGTGGAGCTTACCGCCAGCTTATAGGCATGCTCACCAAACACCGCTTTTATGGCTTTGGTTTCCGAGAGATCATTCAATTGGGTGGACGTTCCATGGGCGTTGATATACTCCACATCACCCGGTTTAAGTCCCGCATATCTTATGGCCATTTGCATGCAATTAATGGCACCCTCGCCTTCCGGGTGTGGTGCAGAGATATGGTAGGCGTCACCACTCAGGCCGTACCCGATAACCTCTGCGCGGATTTTCGCTCCCCTCTCCAGGGCGTGTTCCATTTCTTCCAGAACCAGTATTCCCGCCCCCTCTCCCATGACGAACCCATCCCTGTCCAGGTCAAAAGGGCGGGAGGCCTTTTCGGGTTCGTCATTTCGTGTGGAAAGTGCACGCATGGAACAAAAGCCCCCTAGTGCCAACGGTGTTACAACCGCCTCTGCCCCCCCCGTGATCATGGCATCTGCGATGCCTTCACGGATCATTCTGAAGGACTCCCCGATGGCATGGGAGCTGGCCGCACAGGCCGTCTCAATCGAGAGGTTCGGTCCTTTGGCCCCGAACTCAATGGCGATCTGTCCGGGGGCCATGTTCGCAATTATACCGGGAATAAAGAAGGGACTGATTCTCTGGGGGCCGCGATCCAACAGGGTGGAATGAAAATGCTCGAGCATCTCCAGGCCGCCCAAACCGGAGCCGGTTATACAACCCACACGGCTTCCGTTTGATTCGTCAATCTTCAATCCGGAGTCTTCCATCGCCATCCGAGCCGAAGCCACCGCATAGTGGATGAAGACGTCAAAACGACGGATTTGTTGTTTATCCATGAAGTCCTGGGGCCTGAAACCTTCTACTTGCCCTGCAATCTGGCAGGGAAAAGCAGAGGCATCAAATTTCTCAATCCGACCGATTCCTGAGCTGCCGGCGCACAAGGCCTCCCAGTTTTCATTTACACCGGTTCCCAGAGGGGATACAACTCCCAGGCCGGTTATCACAACCCTTCTGGCCATTTCAAACTCCTCTTCTCTATTTGAACATACCGCGCCAAGGCGCTCTGAAAAGGATCACGAGGCAATAGCGTTTTTGACATAATCAATGGCATCTTGGACGGTGCCGATCTTCTCGGCGTCCTCGTCCGGGATGGATATGTCGAACTCTTCTTCCATGGCCATAATCAATTCAACCTGATCCAATGAATCCGCTCCAAGATCATCCACAAATGACGCCTCTGAAACCACGTCCTCTTCGGATACATTCAACTGCTCACAAACAATTTTTTTGACCTTCTCCTCGACAACTGACATTTGCTGATACCTCCTCAGTATATTTAAGAAATGAACCTACTTGATTTTTCCAAATCGTGCGGGCCTTTTACATATACATCCCGCCATTCACATGAACAATCTGGCCTGTAATATAGCCGGCTGCATCCGAACAGAGCCAGTAAACCGTTTCCGCCACATCTTCGGGCTTTCCCATCCTGCCCAGTGGTATCTGCTGGATAAAGCTCTCTCTCACTTTCTCCGGGAGCACGGCAGTCATCTCCGTATCGATGAACCCCGGTGCAACGGCATTGACCGTAATGCCCCTGGGTGCGACCTCACGTGCAACTGTCTTGGTAAAACCCATGATTCCCGCCTTGGAGGCGGAATAGTTGGCCTGGCCGGCGTTTCCTATCTGCCCCACCACGCTGGCAATGTTGACAATCCGGCCATACCTCTCTTTCATCATCGCCCGGACAACGGCCTGGGTGCAATTGAATACGCTTTTGAGATTGACCTGGATGACCGTATCCCAGTCCTGCTCACTCATGCGCATCAAGAGTGTGTCTCTTGTAATGCCTGCATTGTTCACAAGCACATCGACCTTTCCGTAATCGGAAAGGACTTCTTTGAAAAAGGCCAGAACCCCATCCCAGGAAGCCACGTTCAATTTATAACTGACGGCTTCAAGCCCTTTTTCTTTCAGCAAGGCCAGGGTCTCTTGGGAGGCCTCTTCATCGGGATCATAGTGGACAATGACGATTTTGGGGCCTTCCTCGGCAAATCTCAGTGCGATAGAGCGTCCAATGCCCATGGAGCCGCCTGTTATTACCACCACTCTTTTGCCCTTATCATCCATTTGTTTTCCTTTCAAACAAAGAAAACTAGGTGGCCTTTGGATTCTTCAGTAACCTGGCCATCCTGACGGTGGTGTCATTCATGGCGTATCGTGCGGCCAATTTGATGGCATTCTTGATAGCCTTGGCCGATGAGGCGCCGTGGCAGACAATACCCACGCCATTGATACCCAGAAGCGGCGCCCCCCCATATTCGGCATAGTCCAGTTTTCCGATAAAATTCCTCAGTGCCTTGCGCCCCAGAAAAGACGCCATCCTTCCGGAGAAAGACCGCCTCAAATCCCTTTTTACCATAGTGGATACGGTTTCTGTCAGCCCTTCCGTCAATTTCAGGGCCACATTACCCACAAACCCGTCACAGACAATGATGTCCACATCGCCCGTGAAGATATCTCTCCCCTCTACATTTCCTGAAAAATTGAGGGGGCTCTTTTCAAAAAGTTCGTGCGTGAGCTTAACCTGCTCGTTTCCCTTGCTCCCTTCCTCCCCGATACTGAGCAAACCGATTTTCGGGTCCTGAACGCCGAGACAGACGCTTGCAAAGGCATGGGCCATGACGCCGAATTGGAAAAGGTGCTCCGGGCGACAATCCACATTTGCGCCCACATCAATGAGGATCACCGGGCCTTTTTGACCAGGAAAGATACTCGCAATGGCCGGCCTTTCCGCGCCTTTCATGCGTCCCAGGATCAGCACGCCGGCTGCCATGGTGGCGCCTGAATTTCCGGCACTCACAACCGCTGCGACCTTGTCTTGCTTGGCCAATTCAAAGGCTACTCGAATAGATGAATCCCTTTTATTTCTTACGGCCTTCAAGGGAGTTTCATCCATCCCCACCACTTCGTCGCAGTGATAGACGGACAGCTTCTCCGCTTTTGCCCTGGATCCCAGGGACCGTTCAATGGACGCCCGGTTCCCTACCAGTGTGATCTCGACGCCCAATTCCTCGACGGCATCCAGGGCTCCCTGCACTTCCACGTCAGGGGCACTGTCCCCTCCCATGGCATCCAGGGCTATCTTCATTCTATTCCTCTTCCGTTTTCAGGATAGTCTTTGACCGATAGGTCCCACACGCGGGACAGACATGGTGCGGCAATACAGCCTCATGGCACTGGGGACACTTGGTGACGCCGGTCAAGTTCACATGATCATGCGACCGGCGTGTGTCACGTCTGGCCTTTGATTTTCTTTTTTTGGGTACAGCCATGGTATTTGTCTAAGCTCCTTTTATTTTCAAATGTTTCAATTTAGAAAAACCGGGGTGACCCGTTTTCGCCATACACCGACATGTGCCCCTGTTCAGATTGCTTCCGCATAGGCGGCACAGGCCCGCACAATCATCGCGGCATAGGTTTTTCATGGGGAGGGCAAGGAAAACCTGTTCGCGGGCGATTTCATTAAGATCTATAACAAAACCGTCAATAAGTTCAACTGCAAGATCTTCCTGAAAGAGCTCAACCTCCACTTGACCGCTCTCCGACTGCCGTACCACGAGGGCCACAAGGAATCCGGTGTCCAGCTTATATCCGTAATGTTCAAGGCAACGATCGCATCGAACAGTGACCTCTCCGCTGAGATGCCCATCCAGGAAGTACTTGTTTCCTGAATTGGAAATGCCCACCCTGACCTTTAATGGTGACGCGAGGCCAATGACTGAGTCATTGAGGCCGTTTTCCCGCCACCAATCCCGGTCCATGAGGAAGTTAAATTCCCTGGTCCCATGGAGGATACTTCTGAGATCAATCACCATGAGTTTCAGATTTCGTCGAAGGTGAAGCCGGGTACTCATATGCTCGTATTCATGAAATCCCAGGTTCAGTATCGACAGGTAAAACTAAAAGGGTCAGTATATAAAACACATTCCCTTTGTCAAGGGAATTAATCCTTTGTCGAGTATTCATCATACACCAAAAAAATACTTTTTTTCAATAGCGATTTCCTTTGGGTCTAATTATTTTTATTGACACCGCGAAGATTTTCTATTATGTATCTAGTCAATATATCTAACATTTTCTCGCCTTTTCCAAGGGGGTAATTCTTACCGGCCATGTGGAAGTTCAGAGAGCAACTGCACTACTATGAAAGATTGAGGCGCTCCCTTTACGAAGTCCTCAGGGACGAACTCGAACGGCGCCTCATGAAGATCTCCCTCATCGATTCCTATTACAATTACGTGAAGAACGGGGTTGAATACACCTTCCTTGAAAAAAGCGAACTGAGGCCCAAATCAAAAAAGATGGAAAAGGAGTCGGAACTCTTCAATACCTTTATCGTCATCTTCTATGAAGACATCGTCCGGCCCGAACTGAAAAACTACATCCGTTTTTTTCCCGAGAACACTCTGCTCAAGAAAAACATCGAATATCTCGCCAATTTTTCACTTTTCGATCGGTATAACCGCAACTTGCGGTATTTTGACAATCCAGGTTTTCTCGGCCTGCTGGAAGACCTCCTGAATGTGGACTATGCCCTCCTCATCCAACAGGACCCTAATGTTAAGAAGAGGAATCGCTATTGCCTGACCCACTTCCACGTAAAAATTGACTGGCCGATCGCTGATGCGGCCGAAGACCTGGGAAAATGGCTCAAGTACATCCAAAACAATCTCTATGAAAAGGGTGACAACAAGGCCCGCATACTTCAAAACAAGCTTTTCGAATATTACGGCTGCCACCACAGCGTGGGCGGGAGAAGAACGGCCGGCCTGATCGCGGCCCAGCTCTTGAAGAAAATGGACTACGTATCAACGGTCTTCGTGTCCAGTTCAGAATCGCGGGCCATGTACAAATACTCGGAAAGAGGGGTATCAAAGTTCTTCCTGGTTCATCTCAGTGAAAAGGAAATCGAGGCCCTGGCGGAGCGAGAATCCATGACCCCCGAGACCTTTGTGTCCAACTACGTGTATCCCGCTCAGGATTACTATGTGGGTATTTCAGAAGTGTGTTACACCTACACGCCCTACTCCAAACCCCCGGAAGACGGCAGGCTGAGGAATCTCTGGCCGGCCTACAACTGGTTGAAACTCTGGTTTGAATATCTCCACCCCAAAGCCGCTGCCCTGAATGCGAGACCCATCAACTATCAATGGGTCTACAGCACCGAGCTCTAACCCATACCATCCTTGGACCTCTAACGAAGTCGCTTTATCTTATGGGTCTAGGGAAGCGGATCTGAGATTCTTTTTCATGTGCTTTCTCATAGTGCACGTGGCACTCTACTCCGACATGGACGGTTATTTGGGGTTTACACCTCCTAAACCTATGCGTTTTCTACTGCCTACCGCCAAACCCCAAATCGGCGTCCATTCCCGCCGGAGTGTTTAGAAAGCATTTGAAAAAGATTGTCAGGTTCGGTTCGGCTATTTTAGGGACTGGAAATAAATAACCCATCACTTCTTTCATATGACAAACCATCGATCCGCCTCTCGGTCTCGCTTCAACATGCGGACCTGCCCGTCCTCCGTCTCAACCTTGAAAAAATCGTCATCCGGTTCCCGCCATTGGTCCAGGACCCTTTTCACGACATGCTTCCGCTCTTCAAGAATAAAGTGGAGAGGCCTCTCATCCGCCTGGTATCCGGCATAGCTCGACACCCTCACTTCCTGCTCCCCACCCCTTTTGGTTCTGCTAGAGGACATAGACCGGCTCTCTCAATATGAGGCCGATGGCTTCTTTGGCAATGGTTGCCAGGTCCGGGTGCGTATCCTTCAGGCTGAATACCTGGCGCAAATGGTCCGCTGTCCGCATGACCAGGGAGGCCATATCTCCTTCTCCGACAGGCACAATCCGCAGGAGTTCATCCCATGATAGGCCACCCGCCCACAGGTGGAGGGCTGCCGCCGGCCAAAAAGAGATGGGGGGCGTTGGGAAACCCCACCTGGTCTTGAGTCCCTTAAGGCCATTGATAGAAACAAGTATAGCGTCAAAAAAGGACTCCATGTCCGCCAAATCGATCTGCTGATCAACGCGTAGTTCAACCTCCCGCGAGCGGTCCCACACAAAGGGAGCCAATCCGCCCGCAAGCAGCAACGGTTCAGCCCCCGCCAGACCTTCTTTTCGAATGGCCTCTGCAATGAGCAGAGGCTGGTCCACCCTGAGCTTGCTTGCCCAGTACCCGTCAGGCGTCAACTTCCCGGTCTTGTCCACAAACCCGGTCTTCTCGAGAAACCGCAAATGGTGTCTGAAGCTGTCCCAGAGGTCTTCGTTTCTGCCTTCAGGGTATCCAGCAGGATCTCCTCTCTTTTCTTCCTCCTGAAACCGGGCAAATGACCGCTCAAGCAGATCCCTGACCTCCAGAGGGGTGTGTGAGAGGAGCAGATTCAATGTCATAGAGAAATTGATATGGATCCGGCTGACGATAGGTTCCGGCAATGAATCACTCAGTTCATGGATCAGCTTGGGATCCTGATGAATTCCGGGAAGGACCACTGCAAAGCCTATATGATCTTTTCCCCGCCTCCCTGCCCGGCCCACCATCTGGTGGAGTTCCGTGGAGGTCAGGTCAACGAAATCATGTCCGTTGAACCTGTCGCTCTGAACGAGGACCACGGTCCTGGCGGGAAAATTGACGCCCGCCGCAACGGTAGAGGTGGAAAAGATGGCCTCCAGAACCCCAAACCCCATCATCCTTTCAATGAGTACTTTCCAGTAGGGCAACTGGCCCCCGTGATGGGAAGCCACCCGGGATTTGAGGAGTCTTCCCAACTGCCGATGCTCCCTGAGGTGGGGATACTCTTCCAGGAATGATTGCACTCCCTGCCTGAGGCGCATTTTCAGCTTGAGGGGGGTCTCAACCGATGGACAGGTTCGCAGGGCCTTGTCGCAGTCAGACCTGGATTTGAGAAAGAAAATGGCCGGCAGAAGATCGAACTGTCTCAGTTCCTCGATCACGGCCCCGAATCGTACAACGGACCGTCCTCTTCGCCCCTTGTGCCCGCTTGCACCCATGAATTTCTTGATCTTGGGTACGAGCCCTCTTTTACCTGACAGGGGGGAAAGCAGCCCGTCCGGGAAAAGGAAAAGCATGTTCAGCGGTACCGGTCTCTGGTCCGATCGCACCACTCGCATGGGTGTTCCGCGAATCTTGTGCAGCCACCCGCAGATTTCTCTGGCATTGGATATGGTTGCGGAAAGGAGTAAAAGTCTGACCCTCGAGGGGAGATAAATGAGGACCTCCTCCCACACAACGCCCCTCTCGGGATCGCTCAGGTAATGGGCCTCATCCAGGATAACAAGGTCGGACCGGAGGGTACCCCCCTGGTGCATCACATCGTAGAGCTGATTTCTCAGGATCTCGGTTGTCCCGACAATGACGGGAGCCTCAAGGTTCTCTTTTCTGTCGCCCGTCAGGATTCCACAATTCTGCTTTCCGAAATCGCCGCAGAACTCGGCATATATGGAATTGGTGAGAGCCTTGAGGGGAGAGGCATACCAGACCCTCATGTTTTTCATAAGACAGTTCCGGATGGCCTGAGATGCCACCCAGGTCTTGCCGGAGCCGGTGGGCGCACAAACCAGGACATCATGATCCCTGACGAGTTCCAGCGCCTCCAACTGAAAAGGATCGGGCTTAAAAGCCCCTTCTTCAGGGACGCCGATTCTGGAGAAAACACGCTTCAGCCCCTGTTCGATCCTGGGGTGTTCGTATCCACTTCGATCTTTTCCGCCCTCTTTCCTCCGAGACCTGTGTTGCGCCGACCTCATTCTGTAATGACTTTTCAAGGGGTATCCCAAACCTCTATTAGCTTACGAGACGAGTTCAGCGGAGACCTGGTTCATATCCTTGAGCGCATTCCTCATGGCCTCGCCAAGTTTTAACCCTTCGAGCGTCTCCATCATGTCATCAACCGTCTTTTCGCAGCCCTGAAGGATCCTGACGCCGTTCATGTAGGTTTTCTCCAGCGCTTCCCTGGCAAAAAGCCGCGCACAGGCCTTGATATATTCCGGGGAACGGGAACCGGAGCGACGTTCATAGACCGCGGCCTTCCTGCAAAGCGCATCGGCCACCTCGCACCAGGTCATGATGTCCGCCAGCAGGAACATCACATACTGGTTCCGGTTCAGTTTGTGTGCCCTCGAGGCGAAGATCACTTCATTCAAGGCCCGAAAGGCCCCGGCCAGAAGATCGCCGCCGCAGTCCGAGGGCAGGGTTTCGAGCCTCTCGGCCATATTCTGATAAAAGGCCCCTTTGGATCGCACCGTGCTCCTGAGGCGGAACATGGATATGATGTTTCTCTGGATTTCGCTCGTGCCTTCATAGATGGTGAGGATCTTCACGTCCCTCTTGATTTTTTCCACCTCGTATTCGCGCATGTACCCATACCCGCCGAAGGCCTGGATGGCGTCGTTCGCCGTGGCGTCCCCGGCCTCCGTGGCGAAATATTTGGCAATGGATCCTTCCACCTGGAGGTCTTCTTCAACGCCGTCGAGCCTGCGGGCTGTTTCTTCTATGTGGGCGCGGGCCGCCTCCAGCTGCACCGCGTGTGGGACGAGGAGCTTGTGGGTGTAGCCCTGTTTTTCCGCCAGGGTCGTCCCGAACTGGACCCGTTCCTTGGAATACTTAACCGCCCTCTCCAGTGCGGCCATCCCGCCTCCCAGGCCGAAAGTGGCCACCATCAACCGGGTGTAACCGAAGACCTTGTTGGCCTCTTTCAGGCCCTGCCCCTCGACACCGCCGATCAGATTATCCTTCGGGACGAAGAGGTCTTCCAGGCTGAGCGGGCAGGTATCGGAGGCCCTGATGCCGTGTTTGTCCTCATGTTTTCCGGGTATGAGTCCCCGGGTCCCGCCTTCCACCACGAAAAATGAAGGCCCTTCAGGCGTGTCCGCCAGGATCGTGTAGAGGTCAGCCACACCCCCGTTGGTGATGAACTGTTTCTGGCCGTTCAGCTTGTATCCCGTGATGTTCCCTGCTTCGTCCAGGACACGCTCCGCCTTGGTTTTCAAAGACTGGACATTGGATCCTGCATTGGGCTCGGTAACCCCATAGGCGACAATAAGTCCCTCTTCGGCAATCCTGCCGATATACTTTTTCTTCTGTTCGTCCGTGGCCCCCACCCGAAGCGGGTCCATCCCCAGGCAAATGGCCAGGAAAGAAGTTGCAATCGCCAGGTCCATTTTGGCCATCCGTTCGGAGACCACCGCAACCTCCGTGGCCCCGGCCCCCAGCCCCCCGTAAATCTCGGGGATGAAAATGAGATGCAATGCCATCTCGGGGCTCAGCATGAACTTGATCAGTTGCATGGGAAATTCGCCCAAGCGGTCCATCTCAAGCTTGGTCTCCAACGGGAGCTTGTCCTTTTCCAGTTTATCGATGGTATTCAGGACAAGGTTGAACATCTCAGGATCCATCCGGTTCTCTTGTGTCATACTCTATCCTCCATATAATTCATATATTTTCCACTCCAACATTTATGATGGAACCGTAAAAAGTCCGTCCATGGACTTTTTACTCACAGAAACCGAAAAGTGTGATTTTCGGTTTCCTTACAAATCAACGGGTTGCGATGCACCCCATTGATTTGCGTGCCCGTCCATGGGCACGATGATGACTTTTTACAAAGCCATCATTTATGATACCGTCGTAAAAAATCAGGAATCTTTTGATAATGTCATCCCAGAGAGGGCTGGAATCACGCGATTTCAATAGGTTGTGGATATCGAATCATGTCCGGCATGACGGTTTACAGTTCGTTCTATTTTTATCGTTACAACCCGCCGTTGTCAACGTCTATACAAAAGCGCCCCTAATCTGCCCTATTTCTCGATCCCGTCCCGTGCCTGGACCCCCTGCTGATAGTAGTGCTTGACCTCTTTCATCTCCGTGACGAGATCGGCTGCGTCGATGACCCGGGGGTCAGCCTTTCTGCCCGTAATGACCAGTTCGACCTCTTCCGGTCTGGCCGCGATGAGATCCAGCAAATCCTCCACGGAGAAAAGCTGGTAATAGGTCGCGATGTTCGCCTCATCAAGGATGACAAGGTCATATTCCCCGGAAAGCATCACTTCCCTGACATCAGCCAGGCCATCCCGCGCAGCACGGATGTCTTCTTCTTCGGGTTCCCTGTAGATGAAACAATCCCGTCCGTACTGTTTGACCGTAATGGAATCCGACAACCTCCCCAGACAGTCCAGCTCACAGTACTTCATCCCCTTGACAAACTGGGCGATGAATGTCTTCAGTCCCGCACCGGCGGCTCGCACGGCGAGTCCCAACGCCGCGGTCGTCTTGCCCTTGCCATCACCCGTATAAACCTGTACATATCCTTTCATCTTTCCCTTTCCCCGTTCGATGATAATGTGTCCCCGGCATGTTTGCAGGCTTCCCTGATCCGCTCTTCCAGGTACTCGAAGAGTGAAGAATCCTCTTCAAAGACATCAAAGCAATATCCATTCTCCCCCATGATCCCTTCCGGAACCAGGTTCCCCAAACTTTCCGGGTCGGTCACAGTGTCTGCATAAAAGCAGACCGAAAGCCAGCGGTTTTCAGGGTCGTCATCCACCACATCGACCAAGGCAAACAGACGACTCGAGGCTCCGATAACCCTTGAGGCCCGCAGGGAATAGCTCACTCCCGGCCGGCTGTGGAAATCAAGTCTGGTCCCCGGGCGTTCAAGAAGGACCGTCTTGATCCTCAAAAAAATGTCCTTGACCGGGCTTGCGCCGCCATTCCACGAGGCAGTGAATCGCTCTAGATCCTCAAAGGCTTCGGGGCTCTCAAACCTGCCCGATTTCTCTTCCATGTCTCCCGCGACCTCAACTTTCTACCTTAACTGTCTCAACGAGTACCCTTGCCGTTCCCCTTTTGAAGTAATCTAGTTTTCTGGCCGCCCCGGCACTCAGATCAATAATTCTGCCGTCGACAAAAGGGCCCCGGTCATTGACCCTTACGATAATGTGTTTTCCATTTTCAAGATTTGTCACGCGCACATAACTGGGCAAGGGCAGATACTTGTGTGCGGCATTGAGGCCATTCGGATTAAATGCTTCCCCATTGGCGGTCATATGTCCACCTTTTTTTTTAAAAGTTTCATTCCCGTACCAGGAAGCGATCCCCTTTTCATGGTATTTTTCGGCTATTCCCATGGAAAACGGCACATACTTCCTGCCATTGACAACGTAAGGGGACCTCTTGACCTGGCCTTTCCTGATGGCCTCCTTCGGGGGCAAATCATTAATGGAGTCGATGGGTCGGGTCAAGGGCCAGGAAAGGGGTGCCATGACCACGTGGAAGGTGAATTTCCCCACCTTGTAGACCACCTTACCCGTTCCAATGGCCACTTTTGCGGTCCCTTTTGTGATCCTGTAAGTGGTTTTCACCGTTCCCTTGGTGAGGCGGTAACCGGTCTTAACGGCACTACAGGAAAAACACAGGCAGAGATACGAGATTGCCGCCAAAGGCAGCATTGAGAGGGTCATTTTTTTGTAACGCAAATTCATCTCAGAAATCAGACTGATGGAAAGGTGTGGAGCCGGAAGGATCCTTTTGAATCATAGGGTCCGGAGAAACGATCGCGTAATGGAAAAAGCCGTTACCTGTCTGGTTCAGAAAGCGAACCACAATCTCTCACGCAGTAAGGTCAGAGTCTCCGTCTTGTCCAAAACCATATTTGTCGAGATAGGTTTGAGCATTTTTATCTCCAAGCCGAAAAGCCTCTTTCCAGTCCTCTGTGGCAAGAGAGGCATTCCCCGTCCGGGCATGAATCCACCCTCTCCTCAGATAGGCCTCGGTCTCTAAGGGATTCAAAGCAATAGCGCTGGTAAAGTCTTCCAGCGCTTTTTCCATCTCTCCCGTCTGGACGAATGCAAAGCCTCTGTTGTAAAACGCATCCCTTTCCTCGGCGTTTAGGCTCAGCGCCCGCGAATAATCCTCGATGGCGTCGGAGACTTTTCCCAGTTTAAGTCGGCTGTTCCCACGGTTGAAATAGCCGGAGGCGTCCGATGGATCCAATTGAATCGCCTGGTCATAATCCTCCAGTGCAGCCTCGTGATCCCCCATGTGAGACAACGTTACGCCCCTGTTCAAATACCCCTTGAATTCCTCCGGATGAAGCCGGATAAACTGGGTCAGGTCGTCATTAGCCGTCTGGTAGGCCTGCCCTTGTTTCAACAGGGCGATTCCCCTGTTGTAACGGGCTTCTCCAGATTCAGGCATCAGATCAATCGCCCTGCTGAAATCCTCGATGGCCTTTTCAGCGTCACCACTCATAACAAAGGCACTACCGCGATTGATATGAAAAAATGCGCTCTCCGGTTCCAGTTCCAGGGCCCGGCTGAAATCTCGGATCGCGTTCTCATAGTCGCCGATCCTCAGATGGACGATCCCCCTGTTGACATAGGCCTGAGGATAGTTGTCGTCCTTTTCCATGGCTCTGGTATAGGCCTCAAGGGCCTGATCAAACTCCCCGTTTTCATAAAATGCATTTCCCTTTTCCAGTTCCATGAGTGGCAAATCCTTTTCCTCAATATCGGGTTCCGGTTCTTTTTCCTCAATCTCAAATCCAGGTTCTTCTTCCTCAATCTCAGGTTCCGGTGCTTCTTCAGAGAGGCGTATCCTGACTTTGACCACCTCTATTTCTTTTTTCAGCCGCTCTATTTCTTCAATAATCTCTGCTGCTCTCTGTTCGGCGTTTTCAAGTGCTTTTACCTTGTTTTCCATCTCCGCCAGCACATCTGAATCGCCCTTGAGCGATTCAAGATCTCCCACCATTCTTGCCTTCAGGTAGTAGTTCCGTTCCTCTTGTTTTTCCTCCATGATCTCGGTTTTGAGGAGCCTTTCCGCCACATCTTTCAGTTGCTCTTTGGAACCTGCAAAAGGTTTCATCCCCGGTTCGTCCCGGAGATAGGAAATCAATTCCTCAAGAAGGAGCTTGTCTATCCTTTCAAGGGCCTTCTTACGTAGACCGTCCCGGCGATTATCTCCTATCACCTCACCCTGGAATTCCCTCTGGTAGGTAAAGGAACCGGCAAAGACTGAACGGGCTGCGGAAAGGTAGAAGGCAATATCCGCAAGGATATATTGATTATTCTCCGATATCAGCTTTCCGTTTTCATTTAAAAGATCTGATGCCATTTTTCATCTCCTGCTCTAAGAGGTTAATGGAATCTTTCAAAATCTGGCTGCATCCACCCGTATCCCATTTCGTGTTGATATGTGTCGGCTGGCGGACAATATCAGAAAGGGATGATGCGTGTTTCATTGCAGGCGCCGGTTTTTACCGTATTTCCCCAGGAGTTCCTGCATGGCTTCCTCCAGGATGTCGTTTATGGGACGTTCCAGGTCGATAGCGAGCTTCTTAAACTCTTTAAGGAGGTCATTCTTGACCTGAGTTGAAAAGACCTTTTTTTTCATGAATTGACGCCTAGCATAAAGATATAAAGATGTCAATAAAAAAAGATTTTTCCATTTCTTTTTATTCTTTTCTCTTTTTTTCTTTATATCTTTATAACCGGTATTGCTACTTCTACAAGCCATCACGTCGCTCAAGGGAGGGGCTGTGGATTCGTTTCTGAAAGGGAATATCCGGGACGCCGAAATTGCTTAACAGCAACTACCTGGTTAATAATGCACCCGACAGGCGCATCGGACCATTTTCGGTTGGACTGATGGAGGGACTGGCTTGGCTGAAGACCCCTTGTAGAATATTGGCGCCGTGACAGATGCGCAGGAGAAATATATTCCCGCCGGAAAGGAATGCACCGGCCCTCCCGCAGTGAATCAATGCTCCTATGTGAGCGGGAGACATAGGGACCTTGGTCAGGGCCACAGCAATCTTTTTTCAGGCAGCCAATTTTGATGACTTTGTAAAAAGCTGGTTTATGCCGCAAGCGGCAGCTTATGAGCTACGAAGTGGAGCCGAACCTGACACTCTTTTTCAGACCCTTTCTAAACACTTCGGAGGGAATGGACGCCGATTTGGGGTTTAGCGTAAATTCATAGAACCGCTTGGGGATTGGGAGGCATAAACCC
This sequence comes from Desulfatiglandaceae bacterium, assembly GCA_049282265.1. GTDB lineage: Bacteria > Desulfobacterota > DSM-4660 > Desulfatiglandales > Desulfatiglandaceae > CAYUCJ01. The sequence continues at coordinate 39,353 of JBAPTR010000122.1, forward strand.
CAAATAGTCGTCCATGTCGGTGTTTAGTGCCAAGTGCACTATGAGAAAGGGTCTGAAAAAGAGTCTCACGCCCGGCTCCCTGACTCCGGCGGATGAGCGACTTCGTTGGAAGTCATCATCGTGCCCATGGACGGGCACGCAAATCAATGGGGTGCAACGCAACCCATTGATTTGTAAAGAAACCGAAAAGTGCGATTTGATGATTTCTTATGAAGTCATCATTTCTTCTGTAATTCCTGTGCCTGCGCGACCGTAATGGCCATGACATTAATGACATTTTCCATATCGGTTCCACGCTGGAGTACATTGAAAGGTTTGCTGATCCCCATCAGCAACGGACCCACAGCCTTAGCGCCTCCGAGCCTGTCCAGGAGCTTGTAGGCCATATTTCCTGAAGAAAGGTCGGGGAAGATGAGCACATTGGCCGTCCCGCCCAGACGGTTGAAGGGATACTCGCCGGAAAGGATATCCCCAACCACGGCCGTGTCTGCCTGCATCTCGCCGTCTATCAACAGATCCGGTCGCTGGGCATGCACATGCTCCACAGCACGCCGCACGCGGTCCGCGTCGGGGTGAGGAGAGCTGCCGAAGTTGGAAAAGGAGAGCATGGCCACCCTGGGCTGGATGTCAAAAAAGCCGGCCATATCAGCCGTCAGCATGGCTATTTCCGCGAGATCCTCGGTGTTGGGATGGAAATTGACTGTGGCATCTGCAAAGAGAAGGGTGCGATCCCTGAAGATCATTAGATAGACCCCGGCTACCTTTGAAACGCCTTCACGGCGGGGGATCACCTGGAGCACAGGGCGTATGGCCTCCGGATAGGACCGTCTGATGCCATGGACCTGCCCGTCAACAAAGCCTTCGTGCACCATCATGGCCCCGAAGACGTACCGGTTCTGCAGTTGCAGCCTTGTCTCGTTCAGGGACCAACCCTTGCGGCATCTCATTTGAAACAGCTTGCCCGCGAACTTTTCATAAAGGGGACTGTTCAGGTTGTCCAAGATTTGAATTCCATCCATGGGGATGTGAAGTTCCTTTGCCAAATTCCTTATCACCTGCTCATCCCCTAGGAGCAGCGGTCTTGCGATCCCTTCACAAACCGCCTGATGTGCAGCACGGAGGATAACGGGATGGTCACCCTCCGGCAGCACGATTTTCATGGGATTCTGCCTCGCCCTGTTGATGATCTTCCGCATGATCTCCCGCTCAGGCCCGAGGATGGCCTCGAGATGCTGGGCATATTGATCCATCTCCGGCAGGGGAATCCTCGCCACCCCGCTCTCCTCCGCAGCCTTGGCAACCGCCGGTGCCACCTTCAGGAGGACCCGGGAATCCAGGGCTTTCGGGATAATGTATTCGGGTCCGAACTGTATGGGATGCCCCCCATAGGCCCGTATTACCGAATCGGGCACATCCTCTCTGGCCAGCTCTGCAATAGCCCTTACCGCCGCCTCCTTCATGGCCTCGTTGATGCGGGTCGCCCGGGTATCCAGGGCGCCGCGGAAGATATATGGAAAGCCCAGGACATTGTTCACCTGATTGGGATAGTCGGATCGTCCCGTTGCCACGATGGCATCCGGCCTGGCGGCCTTGGCTTCAAAATAGTCTATCTCGGGATCCGGATTGGCCAGGGCAAAAATGATCGGCTTTTCGGCCATCCGCATGATCAGATCGGGTGTGAAAGCACCCTTGACCGATAACCCCATCAGGACATCCGCACCTTCGACGGCCTCCCCCAGAGTGCGTAAAGGCGTGTCGACGGCAAAGGACTCCTTGATGGAGTTCATACCCTCGACGCGCCCCTTGTAGATCACACCCTTGGTATCGAGCATGATCAGATGATCTTTTTGAACGCCCAGTTGCAGCTGCATCCTAGCGCATGCCACAGCTGCGGCACCTGCCCCGTTGATGACCACCCGCAGCTCTTCCATTTTGCGGCCCGTTAACGCAATGGCATTTATGAGCCCCGCCCCTGAAATGATGGCCGTACCGTGCTGGTCATCGTGAAAGACCGGGATGGACATCTGCCGTTTGAGTTCTTCTTCTATGTAAAAGCAATCAGGGGCTTTGATGTCCTCAAGATTGATGCCGCCGAAGGTGGGTTCCAGCAACCTGACAGCCCGGATGAATTCGTCCGGATCTTCCGTATCGATCTCGATATCAAAAACATCCAGGTCCGCGAAACGCTTGAAGAGCACCGCCTTTCCTTCCATAACGGGCTTGCTTGCCAATGGTCCTATGTTTCCAAGGCCCAGGACCGCCGTGCCGTTCGTCACGACGCCCACCAGATTTCCGCGCGAAGTGTACTCAAATGAAAGGTCTTCATCTTCCTGGATCTTCAAACAGGGGACCGCCACACCCGGGGTATAGGCCAAGCTGAGATCAGATTGTGATACGCAGGGCTTGAGAGGTACCACCTCTATCTTTCCAGGCTTTGGTTCCCTGTGGTAACGGAGGGCTTCCTTTTCGTACAGCATCTTACGTGTTCTCCTCTTATTGATGAAATCATAAAAAGCTGACTTATGCCGCAAGCGGCAGCCTATGAGCAACGAAGTGGAGCCGAACCTGACACTCTTTTTCGGACCCTTTCTAAACACTTCGGAGGGAATGGACGACTATTTGGGATTTAGCGTAAATTCATAGAAGCGCGTGGGGTTTGGAGACGTAAACCCCAAATAGTCGTCCATGTCGGTGTTTAGTGCCAAGTGCACTATGAGAAAGGGTCCGAAAAAGAGTCTCACGCCCGGCTCGTTGACTTCGGCAGAAGAGACGACTTCATTGGAAGCCCGGGCGGGGGTTACCCTCTGATTCTCAGATAGGATGTAATAAACCCCAGGTAGATAAGGAGGCCCATGATGTCATTGGACGTCGCCACAAAGGGGACCGTGCCCAGGGCGGGATCAAAATGCAGCTTTTTCAGGGCAATGGGCACCGAGGCACCGAGAAAACTGGCGTTAAGGATAATCACCACCAGGGCCAGTCCCACCACAGACCCCATCCAAAAATCAGATACCCAGTACCCCACGACCAAACCCAGCAGCAAACCGCATATCACGCCGTTGAATACGGCCACCTTCATCTCAACCAGCAGGCGTTTGCCGATTTTCAAGATGCTGATATCACCCGTGGCCAGCCCCCTGACCACTACGGTGGCGGCCTGGTTGCCGGTGCTGCCGCCCATGGCCATGATCACCGGGAAAAAAAAGGACAGGGCGATAATCTTTTCAAGGGAGCCTTCAAACCGGCTGATCACCAGCGCTGAGACAATCTCGCCCAGAAGACCGCCAATGAGCCAGGGCAGACGCGCCCTCGAAATTTTGAGCGGCGAATCCTCCGTGATGTCCTGGTTGGTGACCCCGGCCATGAGTGAAATATCTTCGTCCACCTCGTCTTCAATGACATCAATGATATCGTCATGGGTAACACGCCCCACCAGACGATGCTGCTCGTCAACCACCGGGATGTTTACCAGGTCGTATTTCTTGGCCAGGTGCACCACCTCTTCCTGATCCGTATGGGCCGTTACAGAGATCACTTCCGTATTCATGATCTCCTTGATCTTTCGTTCAGGGGGTTCCAGGACCAGGTCTTTCAGAGAAATGACACCCACAAGCCTTTCATAGTCATCCACCACCCAGATGTGATAGAGGTTTTCCACCTCCTCCCTCTTTTCCCGAATCATTCGCACGGCGTCCCCGACCGTGCCCCCCGCATTGACGGCCACGAATTCCAGGCCCATGATCCCGCCGGCCGTGTCTTCGTGGTAAGGGAGCAGTTTTTCCAGGTCCTGGGAGACATCTACCGTGAGACGCTTGATGATCTCTCTGGCCCGATCGGCCGGGAGATCCCCAACCAGGTCCGCAGCGTCATCGGAATCCATTTCCTCCACAATTTCCGATATGGCCTTGTTGTCCAGGTCCTCCAGAATGCGACTCTGGAACGGGGGCTCGATCTCCACCAGTAAGTCGCCCGCACCTTCGGGTTCAAACAGCTCAAAGACGAAAAGCCGTTCTTCATCATCCAGGTGTTCCAACAGGTCCGCCACATCCGCGGCCCGCATACCATCCACAATTCCGCGAAGGGCGGTCCGGTTTTCCTCCTGAACCAGGCCCTTAACGTCTTCAACCAATTTCTCGCTGATCTGGATCGTCCTCTGATTGCTCAAAATCCTTCTCCTAACGCCATCTCCTGACCTGTTTCAGAAAACGGCTTTCCATGTCAGCCGTCCCATTCTCTGCCCCGGGAATTTCATCCAGAGGTATTTCCGCCCTGGCAGCCCCTGAATGCCCCCCTGCTGATCCTCCCCACACCCCAAAAAGCCGCTGGGCGATTTTTCCTGCGTTTCCCCTGAAACCGGCGTTTCTCAAAATCACCACAAGCTTGCCCTCATAGATCCCCGACACAATACTCCAGGATGTCTCAGCCAGCTTCATAAAAAAATCCGCGATGAGCACGAGAATATCCGGATTGCCCACCTCGCCCACATAAATGCAGGCTTTGTCACCGATAAATGTGACGTTTTCAATGGCACTCCTGAAAAATTCCAGTGCCTGGCGGGTGATTTCGGAAGACTCGATTTTTTTAATGATATTCAGATTTGTGAAACGGTAAAGATACCTGAAGGCGTCGATATCATTCGCGAGGGATTTCCTCGCGAAGTTGGCCGTATCCGTCTTTATCCCGTAAAAAAGGGCCGTAGCGAGTTTCGGCGAAGGTTTGATACCGGCGGCCTTGAGATATTCAGTCATCATGGTTGCACTGGCGCCGTATTCTTCCTTGATGTCGACGAAGGCGGCCCTGGAAGTAGGGTCGATAGGGTGATGATCAATGATGATATCAAAAGACAAACCCGAAAAAGCCTCATGGTGGCTTGGCTGGGAATCTATGACAGCCAACCTGTCGAACGCCTTGGGGCGGAGCCGTGAGGCAGGTTTTTGATCTATTCTGAGGAGATTAATCATAGCAAGATTGTCGGCACGCTGGATGGTATTGATATGAAAAATTTCAGCTCGCTGAACCTTTCTCCAGAAAAAGCGCTTCAGGGCCATGGCACTGGACATGGCATCCGGATCCGCCTCGATGAGTATGGCCAGGCTGTCTTCCGGGTGTACCAACTCACTGAGTTTCTTGCATTTATCCGTTGCTGAGACAGACTTGGCAAAGGGGTGGTCCATGATCTCGCTCATCTAAGCTTGCTCCTTAAGAAACGGCATTTTTCTGCGATATCGGCGGCCAAAAGGATATCGGAAATCACGGCCGCCCTGTGACAACCCACCTCGCTTAACTGATGAATATTGGTGTGGTCAATGCCCCCTATGGCCAAATACGGTATGGGGCAGATTCCTTTCACCTGCGATAGGAGGGAGAGTCCAACCAGCGGTTCCGTATCCGGCTTTGTGGAGGTGTCGAAGACAGGACCGAAACCCAGATAATCGGCACCCGAGGCAACCGCATTTTTCACCTGTTTGAGATTGTGTGTGGATATGCCTATGATCTTGTTTTGCATCATCGGACGGGCATAGGCAATGGGAATGTCATCCTGTCCCAGGTGAACGCCGTCTGCATCCAGAATCAAGGCCAGATCCACATCGTCATTCACGATGAACAAGATGCCTTTTTCCCTGGTTACCGCACGCAATCTGAACCCTAGCTCAAGTTTTTCCCTCTTGCTCGCGTCCTTTTCGCGGAGTTGGATAACATCCACTCCTCCCCGGATTTGAGCCTCCACAAGTTCGACAGGATCTCTTCCCCTTAGAAACGGCCCCGGCGAAAAACCGCAGAGCCTCAAGGCTTTCATGGATTTCATAACACGTTGTCTCCGGGAACGATTTCATCCGGCATCGTGCCGCCATCACAGTTTTGTCGGGAGGATCGACCCTCTTATTTGATGGAACCGTAAAAAGTCCGTCCCTGGACTTTTTACTGAAGAAAACCGAAAAGTGTGATTTTCGGTTTCCTTACAAATCAAAGGGTTGCGCTGCACCCCATTGATTTGCGTGCCCGTCCATGGGCACGATGATGACTTCCAACGAAGTCATCATATTTTGATTGAACAACCGCAGCAAATTTACAGCGTAGCCGACGTAACATTATAGAATCCGCCTTAAAAGTTCAATGACAAATAGCTGAGCCTTGGCAGCTCAGTAGTTGATGACTTAGCAAAAAGTCGCCGCGGATACTCGTGGTTTCTACCAGGGCCATACCTTCGCAAGGTAGGCAATAGTGGGCCGCACGTCTTCCTCCCTGTGTGGCTCCAATGTCACAACGGGTGATCCTTTCAATATTTTTACCAGCAAAGAAAAAACCCGGCCAAAATCAATACTGCCTCTCCCCAGGCACAGATGATCATCTTTTTGCCCGAGATTATCGTGCAGATGGAGTTGCCCAATGTATGGACCGAGGCAATGAATCCAACTTTCAACAGGGGCCGCACTGAAGGCCGAACAATGTCCCACGTCCAGGCAAAAACCCACCTTTTTCCGGTCCAATTTATCAAACAGTGGATTCAGGTCTTCCGGGTACTCTTCAAAGACATTTTCCAGCATCAACATGCTCCCTTCATCATCCAGGCGGGATGCAAGCCACGACCACATCTTCAGGCTGTTCTCGTACCACGCCTCTCCGAGAAAACCATAGCGTCTCGCCTCGAATCCCGCGTGGCACACAACGGTCTTTGGCCTGAAAAGGGGTACGAGTTCCGCGAGCTGTTCGTATCGCCGTCGGGTCAGCTTCCATACATCCGGATCAGGAGAACCTGAAGAAAGGTCCATGAACGGCGCATGAAGGGTTACGACCAGTCCCCGTTCCCGGAGTTTTTCCGCAACGCTCCTGAAATCGTTTTGGGTGAAGTTTTCCAAGGCCGTTGCATCCAGGCCGATTTCAGGATTCAGCCCTTCTTCAACGATCTGTAGGAGATAGGTATCCCACAGCATGGTAAAAGGGATGTTGACCTGAACCTTTTTCTTGAATTCATTCATTATCAATGACCCTTGAAATGAGGTGGTGGATTTGGAATCTCCGGAGCGGATTGACAATTTCCGCAGGCCAAATTAAGATGCCTTAAAAAAAGTCATCAAGGATAGCGACCATGAAAAAAGCCTTTATGTCTCCCCTGTGCTCTGGGCTGGTTATTCCGGGCCTTGGCCAGATTCTGAATCAGCAGTTGAAGAAGGGCTCCTGTATCCTTTTGCTCATCCTCATCCTGTTTGTCTGGGGCACCATCGCACTCTTTAATCTCTTCAAGTCCGTGTTTTCAATCGCACAGATAACGGGCAATGGAGGCGAATCTATTATCGACAGACTCAGGCAACAGGATCTGTCAACCCTTTTGATTATTCTCGGGACCTTTGTCGCTGTGTGGCTTTATTCCGTACTGGATGCCTTTTTTACAGGAAGGAAAATAGATCGCGATTCAGATCTGGAGAGGCCATGAGGGCGTATCTGATAAATGAAATAGACACCTCCGGAATGGAAAAAATCCATGCCTATTTGAAGAGCGCCGCGATTTCCTCCAGTCTTGAAAAGATCTACTGGTTGCCAATACCGGAGAATCTGCTTGATGAAACGCAGGTGGAACACCGGGATTGCAGGCCCCATGTCTTTGCTGTCGAATTGGGTCAAGACTGGGTGAAGTTCGAATGCTTCTTGCGCACACTGAACGGGATGCAGTGTACCTGCCAAGGTTACTGCTCTGAACCCCAGACCCATTACATCATCAGGTTTGCCCAGGAGATGACGGATCGTCTGGGAATTAAAACCTGAATGCGACCTTCTACTTTCCCCGGAGGTTTCTTCGAATCTGTTCCGCGATGGGCCCCGAAGCCTTTTTGTCTCCCAAGGTACCCACCCGGATCTTGGCCTCGGTCTTATCGCCTGAAATATATTTGAGAGCTACGGCGACCCGTTCACCGTCGGCTTTTTTGCCCGCCACCTCACCTTCGGTAAGGTCATGTTTGGCGCTCTCCACCGTCAGCCCCAGGTCCCTGAAGGCCTTGTTTGTCGCATCCCATGTGTCAATGTAGGGTGCTTTGTATGTGACTATCAGGGCACCATCGTAGTATTTGAATCCTGCAACGCCTGCAGCCGTCCCCGCGCCGAAAAAAACCAGCGGGGCTGCACAACCGGTCACCAAAACGCAACACGTCAGAAAGGCAAGAAACCTACATTTTTTCATTTCAACTCTCCCCCGCTTCTATTAGTTACTCCTAACGATCTCCCGGGCGTCTTCGTCAGGGCCCAGGGTGCACGCACATGAACAGCACGTAAGGTACTTAAATAATGTCTCGGGGGCCTTGTGTCAACAGAATATTCCCGAACCGCACTGTTCAATGGGAAGCATGGTTCTTCGGGACGCGATTATGAATTTGACTTCACGAGACCTGTTTGGTAACGTCAGCGCTTATAATTTTGCCGGTAGGAGGCACCTTTCATGGATTACAAGCAAACGCTCAATCTGCCCAAGACAGCCTTCCCCATGAAGGCCAATCTGATAAAAAAAGAGCCGGAAATACTCGAAAAATGGGAAAATGAGCGCATTTACCAACGCATTCGACAATCGTCCCGTGGTAGAAAGCGCTATATGTTGCACGACGGCCCGCCTTACGCCAACGGCCATATCCACATGGGAACGGCCTTCAACAAGATCCTCAAAGATATCATTATCAAATCCAAGCAGATGGCCGGCTTCGACGCACCATACGTTCCCGGATGGGATTGTCACGGGCTCCCCATCGAACACCAGGTAGACAAGGAACTGGGGCCCAGGAAGGCCGACATGTCCCAGGCCGAGATCAGGGGCTATTGCCGTGAATACGCGGAAAAGTACCTGGACATTCAACGGAGTGAGTTCAAGCGCCTCGGGGTGCTGGGGGAGTGGGGAAGGCCTTACCTCACCATGAATTACCCTTACGAGGCAACCATTGTCAGGGAATTCGGTAAATTTGCCCTAAACGGGAGTCTTGTGAGGAGCAAAAAGCCGATCTACTGGTGCATCTCCTGTCAGACCGCCCTTGCCGAAGCGGAAGTCGAGTACGATGACCACACCTCGCCTTCCATTTTCGTCAAGTTTCCCCTGATCTCAGACCCTGCAGTGATTTCAGACAAGCTGAAAGGCAAGGACGTCTCCGTGGCCATATGGACGACCACCCCATGGACCCTGCCGGCCAATCTGGCCATAGCGCTTCATCCGGATTTCGAATACGTCGCCGTGGAAACGGGCAACAATGGAATCCTTATCCTGGCAGAAGAACTGCTGGAAATCTGCATGAACAACTTCTCCATTTCATCCTGCGATGTGATAGCAAGATTCAAGGGGACACAACTGGAGAATCTCGAAGCACGCCATCCCATCTACAACAGGACCTCTGTGATCGTTCTTGCCGACTACGTCACTCTAGACGCCGGGACGGGGTGCGTACACACGGCACCCGGACACGGTCGTGAGGACTACGAAACCGGGCTCAAATATGGCCTGGAGGTCTATTCTCCCGTGGACGATCAGGGCTGTTTTATACCCGAAGTCGAATATTTTTCAGGCCTCAATGTCTTTGAGGCCAACCAGGCCGTCATCGAAAAACTCCGCGAAACCGGCGCACTTCTCAAGAGACAGGATATCTCACATGAATATCCCCATTGCTGGCGCTGCAAAAAGCCCGTCATCTTCCGATCCACAGAACAGTGGTTCATTTCCATGGAAAAAAATGATCTGCGAAAAAATGCCCTGGATGCCATCCAAAAGGTTTCCTGGATCCCCTCGTGGGGGCAGGAACGCATCTTCCAGATGATCGCAAACCGCCCCGACTGGTGCATCTCGCGACAAAGATCATGGGGTGTGCCCATTACGGTCTTCTTCTGCAGGCAATGCGGTGAGGTGGTCGTCTCCAAGGAAATCATTGATCACGTGAGCCACCTGGTCGAGGAATCCGGCGCTGACATCTGGTTCACCGAACCGGAGGAAAAGCTGCTGCCACCGGGCACGACGTGTCCCGCATGCGGGTCCAACGCATTTCAAAAGGAAACCGATATCCTGGACGTGTGGTTCGATTCAGGTGTGAGTTACGCAGCCGTCATGGAAAAACGCGACTACCTGGACAGTCCCTCGGACCTCTATCTGGAAGGCAGCGATCAACACCGTGGGTGGTTTCACAGCTCGCTGCTGTGTTCAGTGGGGACAAGAAATGAGGCACCCTATCGCAATGTTCTCACCCATGGTTTTGTCGTGGACGGTTCCGGCAAGGCCATGCACAAATCCGCCGGCAATGTTATAGCACCAGGGGATCTCATCAAGAATTACGGGGCCGAAATCCTTCGACTGTGGGTGGCAGGCGAGGATTACAGGGACAATATCAGGCTTTCCAAAGAGATTCTTCAGCGATTGACGGAAGCCTACCGGCGCATACGAAACACATGCAGATACCTCCTTGGGAACCTCAATGAATTCGACCCGGCAGCGGAAGCCGTGCCCTACTCGGATCTCCACGAACTGGACCGCTGGGCTTTGAATCGACTCCAGGAGCTGACGGAAAGGATCCAGAAGGCCTACGAGCAGTTTGAATTCCATCTGGTTTATCACAATCTGCATAATTTCTGTGTTCTCGATCTTTCGTCCTTTTATCTGGATATCATCAAGGACCGTCTTTACACATCCCCGCCGCGATCATTGGCAAGACGTTCCGCCCAGACAGCCATGCATGAAATCCTTGAGGTCCTGGTAAGGCTGATGGCCCCTGTTCTTTCCTTTACCGCTGAAGAAATCTGGCAGTATATGGGTGGAGACGACCGCTCCCCCAGTGTTCACACCGAATGTTTTTTCACGCCAAGAAATGAATTCAGAGACCCTGAGCTTTCGAGGCGATGGGAGGACATAATCGGTGTGAGAAAAGAGACCTCCCGTGCACTGGAACTGGCGAGGAAGGAAAAAAAGATCGGCCATTCACTGGATGCAGCCGTCACACTTGCCCTTCCACCGGAAATATTTGACAAATTGTCCCCCTATAAGGACCAGTTCAGATCCATATTTATCGTTTCATCTGTGGAACTGTTGAAAGGCGGAGAATTGGAAGGGGGGATTGATAGCGAAATGATCCCGGGCCTGAAAATCAAGGTGACTGCCTCCGATGCCCCCAAATGTGAACGCTGCTGGATCCATGATCCCACCGTCGGGGATGATATCGGACATATGACCCTCTGCAAACGGTGCCTCAGCACCCTGGAGGAAATGGAGCAAGTGGGCCATTGAGAAAAAAATACCATCTTCTGATATGGCCCGCCCTGGCCGTTCTCGTCATGGATCAGATTTCAAAATGGGCCGTCCTGAACGGGTTTCAACCCTACGAATCCATCCCAGTTATTAAGGGGCTGTTCAACCTGATACGCGTTCACAATCGGGGAATGGCATTCGGCATTATGAATCGCAATCAGGGCGCCTTCGGATTCTATTTCCTGATCCTGGCGACACTTGCGGCCATCGTGCTCCTCCTCTATTGGGTTCGCCATTTGAAGCAAAACGAAGTAGGAATCACCTTTGGACTCGGTTTGATCCTGGGGGGGGCCATCGGTAATCTTGTGGACAGGGTTCATCTCGGATCCGTTGTCGATTTTTTGGACTTCCATCTGGGATCCCACCACTGGCCTGCGTTCAACCTGGCGGACTCGGCCATCACCGTCGGTACGATCTGGGTAGCCTTTTATCTGATTTTCAAGAGCCGACACCGGAGTTGACTGCGCCATGCATCCCCAACTCTTCTCAATCGGGCCTTTCACATTACAGACCTATGGCCTGTTCGTGGCATTGGGTTTCCTTCTCGGTCTTTTGGTTGCCTTAAAAATCGGGCAACAGCAGGGCATCGTTCCCCAGCAGGTCCTGGACATGGGATTCATCATTCTGTTCTCTGCCGTCCTGGGTTCAAGACTGCTCTATGTGCTGATGAATTGGTCCTATTATTCTCAGCGTCCCTGGGGAATACTTGAGATATGGAATGGAGGCCTTGTTTTTTCAGGCGGGGCCGTCTGCGCCATTGCAGCCATTGTCTGGTACGCCAGGCATAAGAATTTGGCTCTCCTGAAGCTGGCGGACCTCTGGGCCCCGGCAGCGGCCATAGGGCAGGGTTTCGGAAGAATCGGATGTCTAATGGCCGGATGCTGCTACGGGAAAGCGACCCGCATACCGTGGGCCGTGACCTTTACTGACCCCGAGGCACTGGCTCCCTTGCACCAGGCCCTACACCCCACCGAAATCTATCATGCGGTCAGCGGTTTTGCCATCTTTGGGATACTCCTTTTCCTCCACAAGAAAAAATCATACACGGGCCGGGTATTTATATGGTACCTTTTGCTCCACAGTTTCAGTCGATTGCTAATCGAACGCTTCAGGGGAGATGACCGAGGTATGCTGTTCCAGACCGGGATGACCGTGACCCAGTTCGTATCTACCCTTATCCTTGCCGGTGCATTTATCACGATCATCATATTGAAATCCAGATGGAAAAAAGAAGAGGCCTGCGGAAAGTAGCAGCCCCCGTGCATCAAGAGTGCCCGATGGCGGCAATCCGGGGTTTCAAATAGAATTTTCTCAATCCTGTTGAATTCTCCCGAAAACTCTGCTAATGATGCCTGCAGGGCGTGATGTCCGGGATTTCAATAGAGGCTACATGGAACCTGAACCTAAAGCAAAGGGATTTATTCCTAGCAAGACATCCGAGCTCAGGGAGTCCTGCCCGGTAGATGAACCCGGATGTCCCGTGCTTGAAGAAGTCAATAGACTCCGACAGGAATGCAAACGACTTCAGGAACTTTCCGACCAGGATTCTCTCACCAGCCTCTTCAACTTTCGTTATCTCATGGCCGCTCTCTCCAGAGAAATGGAGCGTACGAGGCGTTCGGGTCTTCCCACGGGTCTTCTCATATTTGACCTGGACCATTTCAAACAAGTCAATGACACTTTCGGGCATGAGGCCGGGAACAAGGTCCTCAAACGGGTGAGCAAAGTCACCCTCCTGAATATCCGCCGGATTGATATTCCCTGTAGATTTGGAGGCGAGGAGTTTGTCGTCATACTTCCGGCGACAAGGCTCACACATGCCGTTCATGCGGCCGAGCGCCTTAGGAAATCACTTGAGGAGAACCCCGTCGGAATGGATGACAAGGTGATCCCCTTTACGGCCAGCTTCGGGGTCGATGTATACAGCGGACGGAATAGGCTGTCCTCGAATCAGTTTCTCAAGCGAACAGACCATTTTCTCATGGATGCCAAGAAAAATGGAAGGAACCGCGTCCTCTTTGACTCGGAGAAGGCCCGAGTAATTCCAACAGAAGTCACCGATGAAGAAAGAAGTGCCCTTTACGGGAAAGAACCCGGCGATGATAGAACACAGGAGTCCGGAAAACCTTGAGGAAGCAAACATGGATCTGGAAAAAAGGCGTTTTTCCCGTGTTATTTTTAACGTCCGTGCGAAGCTGGCTGTCGGAGAACAGATTCTTGAAGCAGGTCATATCTATGATCTTGGCATCGGGGGATGCCTCTTTCCCACGGCAGCTACCCCGATAGTCGGGTCACCCTGCCGGGTCGCCATCTTTCTATCCGGGGCAAATAGCGAGCCTTCCATCCGAGTTGAAGGGGAAATCGTCCGTGCAGATTCCGGGCAGATCGCGGTTAAGTTTACGGCCATAGACCCGGATAGCCTCTTTCATCTGCAAAATATCATCCTTCACAACAGTCAGGACCCCGACAAGGTGGAAGAAGAAATCAGCAATCATCCGGGCTTGGTGTAAAAGTCATCACATATTGGAGCAGAGAAACCAGTGTCAATGAAAGTCGTCGAAAGATCCATGCTGCATCGGGGGAGGGTCTTCACACTCGTGAGAGAAAAAGTCCTTCTTTCCAACGGATCGGCTGTCGATCTCGATCTCATCCGCCATCCCGGAGCAGCCGCCATGGTTCCCCTCACCCAAGACCATTCTCTGATTCTCATACGGCAGTACCGTCATGCGGTGGGGGATTTTCTATGGGAAATTCCTGCCGGAACGCTCAATCCCAGTGAAAAACCCCTGGAATGCGCCAAAAGAGAACTCATCGAGGAGATCGGTTACTCTGCCGCCCGATGGGAAAAGCTCGGGGAGATCATACCGGTTCCGGGCTATTCCGACGAAAGAATCCACATCTTTCTGGCCACCGAACTCGATCCGGCCCGGCAGAACCTGGACCCTGATGAGATTCTTGATGTCCACCAAATTCCCCTGGAAAAAGCCTTTGAAATGATCGAAGACGGTGCGATTCAGGACAGTAAGACCATTTCCTCCCTTTTTCTGGCCCGAACCTGGCTGGAAAAAAATCAATGAGAAATGCGGGCTACTCCGCCTTGCTCCTGAGGCGTTCGTAATAGAAAAGGACCCTGTTGACGTATTGCCGTGTTTCCCTTATGGCCGGCACCCGGCCACAGGCCTCTACACGCTCGGGGCCGGCATTAAAGGCGGCCAGGGCCATGGGTTTGTCGTTGTCAAAACGTTTCAGAAGTACGGCTAGATAACGGGTTCCACCCAGAATATTTTCAGCGGGATTAAAGGGATTCTTCACCTCCATTTCCCTTGCGGTCTCGGGCATGAGCTGCATCAGTCCCACAGCCCCTTTCCGGGACATGGCCCTGTGATTGAAATCTGATTCCGCTTTGATCACCGCCTTGATAAGATTTGAATCGACCCCGAATGCCTCCGATGCCTCCCTGATGCTTATTTGATAAGCCTGAAAAAACGCTTCCAGATCTTTTTGAGATGATTGGGCACCGGATGGGTCTCTTTTCGTGGACTTGGGGCCTGGAAAATGCCAGAAGCCATTCCTGTCCTGAAAACCAAAAATCTCGGCCCCGGCACGACCCATGGGTAACAAGCTCAAGATCAGGGTCAAGGCAATCAACATGAAAACGACCCTCGTTATCAGGCTCTCTTTTAACATAAGTCCCATGGCTGAAAATTCACCTATTGAACACCCCGACACCCGCTTTTTCGCTCTCCCCTTTCCGGGCTATAACAGAAAGCAACTCGATGATCTGATTATTCTGATCAATGACCCGGTCATATTTCAGAATCATTTCGTTATACTTATCCAGCAGTTGCTGGTTTTGGCGGTAGAGCAACGCCAGTGTCTTGGTCGTGTAGAGTGAACTCAAGGCCGTCCGACTCAGCTTGTAGTCACTGTTGACCGAACTGTAGGGTGAGGGGGGTTTGTCCGCCTCATATTCTTTCCCGAACTGCTGCATCAAGTCGTCAAGGGGGTCACAATTGCCATGGCCCGGCAAAACAAAAAGAGCAGCTAGGATGAGCTGCAAAATCAGGAACTTTTTCATGAACCGACCTCCTTGCATAGTGAGAATTTCCGCAAGCTCTACAGGGTTTGAAAGCCTTTACTCCTGCTATTCGGGATTGTACACGAATTTCCAGTCAGAATAACGCTTCGCCTTTTCAAACGATTGGTATTCAGTAGGAAAATCACCATTTTTGAGGGGTCTCGCTTCACTCTTACTGAATACCCCTTTGATGCGTCCTCCCGCCTCCAGGACCACGCCCCACAAGCCTTCCTTTGTCATGGGGTCCCGATAGGCTTTCCTTAAATGGCGATGCAGTTCCAGGTAGCGGGGATCCCTCAGAAGATCCTCCAGTTTCTGCGGGTATTCCTGGGCACTGCCTTTTGGGGCACTTTTGTAATAGGATTCGATGGCCTTTTTGATCTGGTCGCCACGAAAAAGGAGTTCCTTCTCTCTTTCACGCTTGGCAATCGTGCTCCAATACTTGCTGGCTGCTGTAAGAGCTATACCTGAAATGACCACCAGGATCAGCACGCTGAGGTAGGTAAACCCCCCTTTCCTACTACTCTTTGAATAGGCAGAAACCATCTCTCTCCATCTGATGATGACTTTGTAAAAAGTCATCATCGTGCCCATGGACGGGCACGCAAATCAATGGGTGCATCGCAACCCGGTGGCGCTTCCTTTACCATTCATTGTACGGTTTGCCATTAATGCCCACCAGGTCACTCCCGCTATGGATATCGTAGACGCCGGTTTCACCCTCGCCTTCCGGCGGGATTACGATCCACGAGGAAGTTGAGCGTGTGAAAGGGTCCTCTGGAACGGCGCGAATATAGTGTTCTTCCACCAAGGTTTCAATGGTATCAGGGTACTTGCCGTGATCGGCATAATACTGATCGATCACATCACGCATCACAAAAAGACTTCTCCTAAGGGAAGCTTCTCTTGCCCTGACAATAGCCTTCTGAAGGTTTGGCTGGGCAATGGAGGCCAGTATTCCAATGATCGAAAGAACGATCATCAATTCAATCAGGGTGAAACCCTTTTTTCCGAAGATCATATTCATGGTCATTTAATGGACCCGCTATCGTTCGGGACTTCTCCTTCATCCACCATCAGTCTCAAACAGGGGCATCCCGGATCTACCAGTCCTTATAGTAGGAACCATCCAGGGCCTTCTTGTCGCTGGTTGTGTAAACATCGTAGACATCTTCCCCTCCCCAGGTATCACTTCCCGGTTGATCGAAGTACGAACGGAGCCCCCACTTCCCGTCTTCTGTCATGGGGTCTTTAGGGATTCTGCGCAAGAATTTCTTCTTGAAAGGAACCGGACCCAAGAGATCGACACCGTTTACGAGCACTTCAAGATTCTTGGGGTAGCCGCTGGAGAAGGCCTGTGAGGAAATCTTTCCCTCGTCGGAGAGGGCCTTGTATTCATCCAGCGCCTTCCGGATCTTCCTCAGGTTCTCCCTGAGGGTTATCTCTTTGGAGCGTCTGACTGCCATCTGGGAAAGGGGCATGACGCCTGCCGCCAGAATGGATACAATAACCATGACCACCAGCAGTTCAATAAGCGTGACGCCTGTTGTCTCACGCAAGAAATAAGACAAAGACATTACCCTCCAAATGCCCACCTGCGGTCTGCCACGTGGATGTCCAGGGGAAATCCCATTTTTCCTTTTAAATTCAGGCACCGGGCAGCGGCAGCCTTGTAATCATGAAAGCTGCCGACAAAGATACGGAAATAGAAGCCCATACCGGGAATATCAACGGGCACTAGAAAGCAATCATACTTCTCGCGCTCCAGATGCTCCAACAGATTCATGGCCTCCCTCCTGCTGGCGTAGGAACTCACATGGATGCTGTATTTGACATTGGAAGGCCACTTGTACACATCCTTTTCGGATTTTGACGACAGACCTGTGTTCACCTCCTTCTGCTGAACCGTTGGTTTCGTTTCTTTATCCGGCGTCCCCGGATCTGAACGTGCCGGTAGCCTGTGTTCCGGTTTGTCATGGGGTTCCATCACCTTTCCAGGAGGCAGAGGAATGGGTGAAAAGTTCGGGTGATGAACCGCTCCCGGTTGAGGAGATACCAGAGGGGGACGTCCCCCGTTTGCCTCCGTAATGGTGTTCTTCGCTTTTTCCAAAATCCTTTTTTTCGCGAAAGCCTTCACCCCCTTCGGGCGCATGTAATAGGCGCCTTCTTGCTCGGCATAGCTCTCATAGGGTTCCCTTTGGGAAAAATTCCTTTCCTTCCCTGACCAGATTTCCGATACGTCCCTGCTTGGGATATCTTGTGTCCTTGTGATGATGGGGGTTATGGCCATGAGGATATCCGTCTCCACCTTGGTCTTGTCCAGGTTGGAAAAAAGGACGCCTATGACGGGGATATCTCCGAGCAGGGGAATCTTCCTTATGGTCTGCCTCTCTTCATCACTGATCAAACCGCCGATAATGACCGGTTCACCATCACGCATGGTCAACACGGTGTTCGTTTTCCGAGTACTGATCGCATATTGGGGTTCATCGGCGGTTCCCAGATTCGCCCCCAGTGCGCTCACCTCCAGGGAAAGCTTGAGCGAAATTTCATCATTGAGGTTTACATTGGGTTCGACCTCCACCTTCACACCGATATCCTGGTACTGGAAATCGTTCGTGACCACTCCCGTGGTGTCTATGCGCCTGTTCACCCGCAGGGGCACCCGCTCACCCACGTGAATGGTGGCCTTTTCCCCGTTCTTGACCCTGACCTGCGGACTTGCCAGGGTCTTGGTGTCCGCATCCTGTTTAAGGAGATTAAGGGTCGCGGTGGGAATCGAGAGAAGCAGTTCCCTGTTGGTGATTTTGCCCAGGGCATGGAGGGATACGTTGGGGACAAAAGAGGAATCTTTGCTGATTTTGGGGCTGCTTTCACCGATTCCGAACGTGATGGATGTGGGGTTAATATCCAGACCGAGCTGTCTCTCCTTGGTGCGTTTCACCTCTAGGATCTCGACATTCAAAAGAACCTCAGCCGAGGGACGGTCATTGGCCTCTATGATCTTCGAGGCGATCTTTATCATTTCCCCGGAGCCTCTGATAACCAGTGCGTTCAGCTTTTCGTTGGCGATAATATCCTTACTGTTCAATATCTTGGATAAAAGGCCGACCGCTTTCTTGACCTTCAGGTTGGCCAGGTAAAAGGTTCGAATCCGGAGGTCCTCGTACTCCTTTGTCTTGGCGGGGGTGTTCGGGTAAATGATCATGGTGTTTGCGTCCACCAGTTTACCGACCAGGTTGTTGGTACGCAACAGGACATCGAGGAACCGGTCGAGAGACACGTCCGTCATGAAAAGCGTGACCTTTGACTCACTGATGTCTTTATCGAAGATGAAATTGATACCCGTGAGCTTGGACAGGACTTCGAAGACATTGGTTACCGGCGTTTTCTTGAACTTGAGAGAAACCGGAGCGCTTGATTTGAGTTTGAGTCTGAAGCGGGGAGGCTGTTTTTCCTCTTTGCGAAAGGAGGCCAGGGCCTTCTGCGCGTTCATGTTATTCGGGTTCAGCTTAATGGCCTGCTGGAATGCATCCCTGGCCTTGGCATACTCCCCGGCCTTCAATAATTTCTCTCCCTTCCGGAAAAGAAAACGGGATTCCCGAAAACCCTTCGTCCTTTTGATCAAGGCTTCCGACCTAACATTCCCGGGATTAAAGGCGATGCTTATCTGAAATTCTTTTATGGCCTCTTCCAAAAGGCCTTCCTGTATTAGCTTCTCCCCCTTTGCCATATGTTTGATTGAGGCATTTGACCTCGCCCTCGCCAGCATGAGCTTGACCTCCGGGTCGGCGGGATTCTTGTCGTGGGCCTTTTGGAGAACCTGAACACTCCTGTCCCAATCGCCCGAAGAAGCAAATTTTCTGCTCTCTTGAACGTATTTGGAAGACGTGACACATGCCCCCGAGCCTAATCCGGCAAATAGGACAAGTGCTATCAAAATGAAACGCCGATATTTTCCCCTGACACGAGCCATGGTGGTCTCCTGTATGCTACTCGATATATTCCCTGAGGCAGAACCTTCTGCAGGCCACATCCGTTTGACAAACTGCCGCGAACTGCGGCGTTGAGCTCTTCATTCCTTCTAAAAATCGCTCAAATCAATGTGGATGTCCTGCTGAATCTCTTCAGCCCACAAATCCAGTGAGTTGCCCTCAATATGCTTTATCAGATATTTTCCGTCAATCACGTCCCCTGCCTGCACCACCAGCACGTCTTTTCCTCTCTGCAGGAATATCATACTCTTCCCCTCCCCCTTATAGGAGCCAAAGACCCGGAAACGGCTTAGCTCTCTCTCTACTCGAGCCCTCGGGTCCTCATCGGGGGGCTTCACCGGGTTTTCAGGATGGCTGTTCCGAACCCCCGGCGGTGAACTGTCACTCATCTTTTCCTCTCTTGGCTTGAAGAAGGGGTTATGAATGACCTCTCCGTGATGTTCCGGGGGTTTGGAATACAATGCCAGCATGATTCCAGGCGCCTTTTGCAATTCGCCCTCCTTCGGACGCTGCTTCTTAACGATTACCCGTTTTCGGGAACCGCTGTAGGTCAGCCTGGTCACCTTCTTCTGGCGGTAGGGGTGCTGCAAGCGATATACCAGAGAGGCTGCAAAAATAACCATTAAGGCAAATAAGAGGGTCTTTTTTTTCATTTTACCTGAAATAGGTGGATATCTGGAGATTCATATCCACCCGTTCCTCATCCTTGGACCGGTTCACCAGTGAAAGCTTGTCCACGCTGAAAAGATCTGGGGAATTCTGAAGATCAGCGATAAAACCTTTCAGTTGATCGTATCTCCCGCTCACGCGGAACGCGCTGGTGTATTTCCATAATTTCAGAGAGGCCACCTTTTCCGGTTCAAAAGTAATGTGATCCACGGCCAGCCCGTGTTGATGCAGAAGATCATTCAGCTCCTTGACCAGCTCTACAAATTTTTCCTTTAGAGGCAGCTTCGCCCTGAATATATTGAGATCCAACTGGGCAACCATATAGCTTGCGAATTCCTGCCCGGGATATTCCTCACCGGGATTTCTCTTCCCGCTGTACGTGGCCTGCAGTTTTCCGATTTCATCCTTTTGCCTCTGGATATAGACAGCATAATACCCGACATTGAGCAACAGAATCAGGATACAAATCGCCCAGAAAAAACGGTTGAACCGAAGCGCATTGGTGGTCCTCTGATATTTCATAAGTGAAGTGCCTGTTGATTTCCGAAAATGGGCAGATCGAGCCCGCTCTCAAGAGGTCTTCATTTCAACCCGCCTACCTGGCTGTGAAGGCCTCTTTAATATCTTCTGAGAAATGCTCATATTCCTTTCCACCAAAGAGTTTTTCAAGAATGAGGCTGTTTTCCACTTCAAAAAAAACTCCACCCTGTTTTGAGTTCGGATGAGCACCCACCTTTTCTTTTCCAACACTCAACTTGGTGAGAAGGCTTTTGCCAAAAATGTCTGTTTTTTCCATGTTTTCAAGCATTTTAGATATGTTTTTTGGAGTTTTTGCAAATCCGCTCAAAAATACTTTGTTGAAATCATCTGAGACCTTGATATCCCTCAAGATCATACCCTCCGGAATATCCGTCTCAATGGCGTCCAAAAGCCTGTCCCAGGGAAAAACATCCTTTACGATAATCCGGTTTACACGTTTAGCGCCTTCCCGGATAATCTGCATCTCCTCCCCCTTGAGTTTTTTCAGAATTTTTTCTCGTGTCTTCTTTCTTTTTGAAAGCTGCTTCTCCAACCGCTTTATCTTATCGTTATAAGAGCGAATTTCTTCCCGATAGTAGCTACCCCGGTTTAGATTGAAAAGTGCAATCCCCGCAAGAAAAAGGGCTATGATGACAAGGGCCGTATAGGCAACGCGCTTGTCATAGTATACGAACGTGGCCAGATTGACTTTTATGGAATCCAACTCGTAAAACGCTCCATTTTTGTTACATTTCAGGTGGTCTTTTTATTTCAAATTATTGAACCAGGCTCTGGGCCGCTCCGATAGCGGTGGCATAGGAACAGAGTTCGCTCCGGCTCAATCCAACGGATACACTATCCAGTGAAATGAAATCGCTCTCCTGCATCCTGACAACCTCAATTTCGCCCAGGGTACGCAAGCCCTCCTCAAGGGCACGGACAAATCCCACCTGGCTCCCGAAAAACAATTTTTCTATCTTTGCCCCGGGATTTTCGTTTTCGAAAAGATGGAAGGTCATGTCAATATCCTGGAAAAAATGGATATCGGAAAACCCGCGTTTCGCTCCATGATAAAACAGCACACTACCATGTACGCAAACGAAAAAAGTAAAGAAATTCTCAAAAAGACCCATGAAGGCCATTGTTCCGGAACGGGGAATCCGATCACAATAGAAATTAAAATGATCAATTCCGGCCGGACGAATGATTTCGGGTTCGATTTTCAATTCCCGCAGATTCAGCTCATACTCCCGGATGACACCACGGAAACCCATGGTTAACAGAAATGTCCTTACGCCGCCCGCTTTTCCTCCCAGCAAGTAATGGGAAATGTGGGTTTGTTCCGCGGGAAAAGGAAGCGATTTTCTCGCCAGCCACGCGATCATTCTGTCAGCTTCCTCTCCAGGCTTGGGAAGGCTTGCGTACCGATTAATGAATACCTTGACAATTTCACTGGGAATCGCAAGGCCTACACGGTGAATTTTTTTCCCAAACCTTTCCAGCAGCTCGCGAAAAGTATTCAGAAACACCTCCGGTTCATTTATGTTTTCCGTCTTCAGGGAAAGTCTGAGGGTTTCTTCCGGAAAGGGTATGGATTGGGCGGCAAGCAATCGCCACCCCTTTTTTTCCCTCATGACCTGGACAATCTTCACCGCCGACTTTCCAATGTCTATCCCCGTTAAAGGTCTCTGAAATTTGCGATAAACCATATCAGGAAACGCACCTCTTTATTCAGTATCCGAAGGACACTGTTTCATGTTCATCCCTTTCGGATGGGCATCGCCTCATTTTTGAAGCGGTTCCACAAAGGTTACCCTGTTCGCCTCTCGAAGGGTTGTCACGCCGGCCAGAACCTTTTCCAGTGCAGCCTGTCTCATAAAAACAGTCCCTTTTTTGGAAGCCTTCCTTTTCAAGACGGATACGGGTTCCTTCCGAATAAACAATTCTCTCATGTCATCATCTAATTCTACCAGCTCAATAATAGCCTGCCTTCCCAGGTAACCGGTTCCCTTGCAGTGTTCGCATCCATGCGCTTCAAAAAAAAGCCGGCCGCCATACAAATGGTTGTCCAGGCCTGATTCAGTCAGTTGTTTTTCCGTGAGCTGAACTTCCTCTTTGCAGTGACAGAGTGTGCGAACGAGCCTCTGGGCCACTATGCAGTTAAGCGCCGCCATCAGGTTGTAAGGCTCAATTCCCATGTGAATAAATCGGTTGATGACTTCAAACGAACTGTTGGCGTGAACAGTGGTGAAGACCAGGTGTCCTGTCAATGCCGACTGGAGGGCGATCTGGGCCGTCTCGGAATCCCGGATTTCCCCGACCAGGATCTTGTCGGGATCATGCCTGAGAATGGAACGCAGCCCCCTGGCAAAAGTGAGTCCTTTCTTTTCATTCACGGGAATCTGGACCGTACCCTTGACCTGATATTCGACCGGGTCCTCGATCGTGATGATTTTTTCTTCCTTGTTGTTCACTTCCGACAAGGCCCTGTAGATTGTAGTGGTCTTTCCGCTCCCTGTGGGACCGGTCATGAGGAACATCCCATAAGGGGCACGAATAATTCTCCGGATTCTCAAGAGTTCATCCGAAGGCAGGCCCATCCCCTCCAGTCGAAAATCCCCCACATCCGCCACAAGACTCTCACGATCCAAGATCCTGATCACCACATCCTCTCCGAAAATAGTGGGGAGGATGGAAACCCTGAAATCTATGAATCGATCCCTCACTTTGAGCTTAAAGCGTCCGTCCTGCGGTATGCGTTTCTCAGAAATATCGAGTTCGGACATGACCTTGATCCTGGAGACAATGGGACTCTGATATTTCACATCCAGAGGCTCCGTCGCCTGATGCAGCATCCCGTCGATACGGTACCTCAAGACCACCCCCCGATCCGAGGTCTCGATATGGATATCGCTGGCGCGTTTATTTATGGCGTCCAGAATGGTCGTGTCAACGAGCTTGACAATAGGGCTTTCTTCCACGGAAACCTTTTCAACGCTCAGGATATCCTCTCCTCTTTCGCTCTCTCGAACGAGGGGGAGCCGCATGTCATCCGAGACCGATTCCAAGACGCTCTGGGAGGCTTCAATTTTCTTGAGGAGTTCGCGGATCTTTTTTTCACTTCCAACTACTATGTCAACGTTCAGATCAAGCAACATTTCCAGATCATCCATGGCCTTCAGGAAATCGCGAGGTTCGGCCATGGCGATAGCCAGCCTTTCGCCCACTTTCTCATAGGGGACGAACTGGTATTTGGTCATGAGTTCAAGGGGAACAAGCTTAAGAAGGTCAGGATCCTTGATATCCCTGAGCCTCACATATTCATAGGAATGCTGAGCTGCGATGATTTTTGCCAGCATTTCATCATCGATAAACCCTTCCTGAATACAAATCTGCCCAATTCTCTGCCTGGTGATGTTCTTCTTTGAGTTGACATAATTGAGCTGCTCCTGGGTCATGAAACCCAGTCGAAAAGCCCAGTCACCCAGTCTCATTCGCTTATAAGTCTGCGTTTCCATTTATCCCTATCTCATTCATATTGAAAAGATCTCTTATCACACTTAGTTACGAAATAGTGCTTGCCATCTGAAAAATGGGCATGTACATGGCCAAAACGATAAAACCTATCAAGAGTCCCATAATAATCATGAGTGCCGGTTCAATGGCCGACGTCACGATTGCGAGCCTGCCGTCTACGTCACTTTCATAAAATTCAGCCATATCTTCCAGGACTTCTTCAAGAGCCCCCCCGCTTTCCCCTGCGTCCACCATTCTGATCGCCAGTGGTGGAATGGCCGCTGATCGCGAGAGAGATTCCGCAAAACCTTCCCCTCGTTCAAGTCGCGAATTCACTTTTTGAAGCTCTTCCCTCAGATACAGATTGTTCAAGGCCCCTGAGGCAATGCGAACTGAATCCAGCAAAGGCACGCCTCCTCTCAATATGGATGCCAATGTCCTCGACAGTTTTGAGATTGAGTAGTGAAGGTAAACCTTTCCCAGAAAAGGAATGATCAGCTTGTACCTGTCATATCGCATCCTGGCCTCATCTGTTCTTCTGGTATACAAAAAGCCTGCCACAACTGCCAGGGCCATGGCCAGAATGAAAACAATATTGGACTTTATCCCATTAGCGAAATGCACCAGCGCTAGGGTAATGGCGGGGAGTTGCGTTCCCGCATCAAAATAGGTTTTCGTAAACGAAGGCACCACATAAAGCAGGAGGAACAGAAGTGCGAAAATTGAGGCCCCGGTCAGGATTAGAGGGTACACCGATGCTGTTATGACCTTTTGTTTGATATTCGCGACTCTCTTGAGGTAATCGATATGCCGCGCAAGGGCCAGGGGGACGTTGGCGCTTTTTTCTCCGGCCTGAAGAGAAGCTACATAAAGGTTGGAAAACACGTGCGCGAACTTGGCAAACGCCTCGGAAAGGGACGCTCCCGAGGCGACATCATTCCTGATTTCCTTAAGGATATCTGCCAACTCGCCCTGACCGCTCTTGGCAATTATGGCATCCAGGGCCGAAAGCACGGGCATCCCGGCCTTGAGAAGCACACTGAATTCTCGATTAAACATGAGAAAATCTTTTGTCTTGAAGCGTTTTCTTCCGCCCCCCCATTTCAGGTTGAAAAAACCCTTCTCCGTACGCCGGATATTCAGTACGAAAAGGCCTTCCCTCTCCAGATGTTCCTTCAGGACCCCCTTATTGTCCGCAATAAGGGTTTTTTCGATGATTCGTCCGTCGGACGTGGCCAATTTACAGCGAAAAGTGGGCATCGTTAAGATCGGGCCTCGATTAAAACTATCTTCTGAGGGTTTTCTGGTCTTCGCCACATGATGGAATCGTAAAAAGTCCGTCCATGGGCACTATGATGACTTCTTACAAGGACATCACCATATGATCAACAAATTATACAATTTTATCAACAAAATATACAAAAATATACAAAAATGTCAGGATGTTGCCATTGTTATATTCACTTTCACATCATCTAGGTCTTTCTGTCGCCTATTCTGTGTTTTTGGAAAGCCGGGCTACCATATTTTGTGTTGCGAATCGCAAAGCCTCCTGGGAATCTCCTCTTTTTTCTATCCTAGACACCAAAAGCGATACCTCATTATTGAAGTACCGCTTGTGTAATAATAAATGCCATGATTATTTGAATGAGGGGCTCACTGAACCCAGAGGTCTTCAGGAGGCAAAGGCGGTGTATTATCCCCCGGGGAATAGGTCAGGGGAGCTGCATACCCGCTTTCCCCGGCCGAGTTATAAGCCGTAACAGTTAGGTAATACATTGTATTGTCCGCCAGCGGCAGATTGTCCAGGGGGTACTGGGTCGCCCCGCCCGCATCGACACTATGGGGGTAATTTCCCTGTGAAGTGCCCCAGTATACCCGGTAACCCTGTGCGCCCTGGACGGGATCCCAAACCAGGGTTGCACCAAAGGCAGGTCCTACGAATAGCGCCATCAGGAGGAACAGACATCCCAAGCCTATCAGGCATTCGCGTTTTTGGATACGCCGTCTCAACAACTCAGATATCCCCCGCGAGTGAGCGATTCATTCTTCATCCTATAACTCCAACGGACCTCATAACAGCTACAAACAAAATCAATTCTAAAAGAAAAACATCCCTGAGGCAATCTTTATTTTGTCTTTTCTAATCCTGAATGACCTCGTAAAGCTCCCGTTTGGGTTTTGTAGGCCACAAAATCCAAACGGGAGTTAGAGGCCGGGAGAGGGAAAAGGGGATAAAGAGTAAGATGAGAGTAAAACTGGCTGCCAAGATGCTGGTGATTGCATGGCCTTAATGAAGAAAAGAGAGCCGTTTGATCCGGCCTACCTGAAAGATAAACTGAGCAATTTGAAATTCGGTGAGACAGCCCGTTTAAGGGCGTTGGGGCGTTTGACCTCGGGAGGGACAATCAAGGGCCTCTTACTGAACTTTGCAACCTGGCTAACATGTGGTCAAGGGTAATTGGATAGCCGTCAAACTTGAAGGACGGCCGGACGCCCTTCACGGCTTATGTCAATACGGTATTCCTGCAATTCAAAATAGCCTCGATATTCTTTTCCGCCCAGTCCTCCACCCTGTGCTCCCTTTCCACATATTGGATTAGCCTATCCGAAAGATGTCTTTTGACTCTCAATGCCTCCACAGCCTTTTCCGCCGCATTCTTCGCCCTCATCGGGTTGACATAGACGATTCCATCTTCTTCACCGAACCCTTGCTGCTTGAGTATCCTTGAAGCCCCGCTCGTACTGAGTACAAGTATGCCTCGGTCTGACGGCTTCTTGCTTTTTTGCGACAGTATATATTCGAAGGCCACGAGATTCATGCCGTCTTCCAAAGGGGTGACCAGCATGACCTCTACCTCTTTTAGAAACCGGTAATTTTGAGGAGGGGATATGCCTTCGCTCATATGAATGATAGGTGTGTCTCCCAGCTTCTTGTTCAACTTCCTGATTTCTTCCTCCATGACGGTCTGGAGGTCTTGGTAATCGGGATTATCGGACCTGCTCGGCGATGTTATTTGATAGAAGCGGGCATTTTGACTCAGGCTTCTCAGTTTACCGATCGCATGGGAAAAGATGTTGAGTCTTTCAATGAGACCCTTTGTGTAATCGCACCTCTCCAGCCCTCCGAAAATATGTCTTCCGCTGATCTTGTCCTTGTGGATCTTTTCATGAAGGTCTTCCTGGTTCACTCTGCAACTCAGACTCTTTCCTGCGGATACTTCGGACAGAATATGGTCTACGTCCAGACCAATCGGAAAGGCCCCGATGGTGGTCACAGAATCCTGATGAATGATCTCATAGAATTGACCGGTCATCTTGATCTCGACGGGAAACCATTCTTCGAGCGCTTCCAGATAATTGTCACAGTATTCTCTTGTCTGAAAGCCGATGAAATCATTGGAGAGCATACCCCACGTCAGTTTTTTCAGTGTGGTCTCAAGAGTTTCAACAAAGGGATCGTAGGCCTGCTCTTTGACTCTGTTTCTTTTGTCTTCCCGGATCAGGCCCTGAATTTCATGAATATTGAAGTAAGGCGTATGGAGGAACTGTCCCATATGGATCTCTTGACTTTCCTCTTCGGAGAAGCCCTCTTCCTGAATCAGGGACTTATAGACCTCGGCGATTCGCATGAGATGGTAATCCTGATTCCATACCACGATGTTATGGCCCTTTTTCCAGCGCACCCTGCTTTTCCGAATCTCATCCCAAATCGTGTCGGCGAATGTCACACTAGTGCTGATGTATTGGACAAAATCATTTTTCTGGAATCGGGGTCTGGGGAACGTTCTCCCCTTCTTGTAGAACAGAGGCGATCTGGTGAGGTGCATCAAGGGCCATAGAAAGCCGTTTGCAAACTTATTGTAGTAACTGTGCATATGCTCCGTGTCAAAAAAGACGAACCTCATGTAGAAATCGAACTCCTTGTACTTAAAATGCATTCTCGTGTCGGGTTCAATGGTGACGTAAGGGAAATAATCCGGAGCGTATTTTTCTTCTCTTATCCTTTCGAAAAGCCCTGCGTAGTGCCCCCTTGCAACATCGATATCCCTATCGCCCATGGAGGCGCCGATCCATGTGGTGTTCCACTTGCGGGATTTCAAGAGCCCGACCATGGCTTGCACGAGGCCTCCTTCTCCAAATGAAGGGGGCTCAGGACGAATTTCCTTCTTCAAGGATGCCTCGACTTCTGTGATGAAATCCTCTGAAAAAACAAAAGGTCCCCTGTTTGAAACGATAATCAAGTCTCTCATCTTCAGTTGATCCTGTCGAATCTATCGGGTGAACAATGATAAATGACCAACCGCTTGAAATCCAAAAGATCCCGAAGGCCCCTCAGTTAATGCGGCAAAATCGGACGCCTGACTATTGCCATTCGTGCATTACGGTCCATTCGGTGAATCATATTTTCTCCCGTCGCCGGGCAGCATGCTCGAGAGGAACGGCAGAAGTTCCTCGGGGGGCTGAATCCACATATCCGCAGCCGTGGGTCTCAACTGTGCTCGAACCAGTATCCCCATCCCTCTTCCCTTTATGGCCTTGAATGCGTCTTCGTCGGTAAAATCATCCCCCAGGTAGGCTGCCGGTGCGCCCCGCCCCATTTCCGTAAGTATGGTCTTGACCGCATCTCCTTTGTTTCTCCCGGGCACACTGATTTCGAGACCACCGTCAAATTCTTTGAGGCTCAGGCCCCAACCTTGAGCGATAAAATTCCATTCCGGTTCTACCCGGCCTCTGATGTCCTTGACTCGTTCTGCATCAAGCCCCCGCCAGTGGATGGCAATGGAGCCCGGCTTTTTCTCACAACGCTCCGAGAGGCCTGCCGCATCGACCCACTCATCGGCGGCTACCAGGCCGTTCAGTGTCTCCTCATCCATCGGCGCCAGTTCATAGGAGCCGCCGCTTTTCAAGCGCTCCAATCCATGGGACCCCCATATCTCCGGACGTTTCTCCAATTGCAAGAGAGGCATCAAATCCTTTATCCATCTACCAGTGATGATGACGACACGGATGTCGGTTTCCCTCATGATTTCCCCGAGAATCGCTCGAACTCCCGGGTAGGGGAAGGCCTTGTCAGGCTCTGTGTGGAACGGTGCAAGCGTCCCGTCGTAGTCCAAAAGCAATGCTTTTTGAGCCGCCTTACTGAATTGATCACAAAATAAGTCAAAGTTGATATTATTATTCAATATTTTCATAATAAAGCCTTTTCATTAAAAAAACATATTCAATACTATATCACTGGCTTTTTTATTATCTTTTTTTGTCATATCTCCATAGTTCCTCGAATGGGAACAGATCTGACTCGTTTCCATCCACAAACTAACTCAGCTCTATCCTGTCTTTATTACTGTTTAAGAGCGCGTAGATGAGTGTGAGATATTCCCTCAGATGCCTGGTGATGAGGAAATTCTCTCGAACGAATTCCTTTCCTTTCTTACCCATTTCTTTCATCAAACCCCGGTTGTGCAGCAGATAGCGGATGCGGAGCGCCGCCCCTTCCGGGGAACTCACCAGAAAGCCGGTGTGATGGTTAATGACCTGTATACGGATGCCGCCGGTATCACCGCCGATGACCGGTTTCTCTTTCCAGAGGGCTTCGGTTACGGTGAGTCCGAAACCCTCCTTGATAGATTTTTGAATGACGATGTCGGAGACACGCTGCAGTCCATTGATCGTGCGATGGGCGTCCGAGGGCAGCAGCAGGACTTTGATATCCGGATCGTCTTTGGCGGAAGTCCGGACTTCATCCAATACGGCTTCCCCTTCCGGGTCATCCGCGGCTCCGCCGCCCGCGAGGACCAGCTGTATATTCGGAATCAACTCTTTAGCCACCCTATAGGCACGGATGACGCCTATGGGATCCTTGAATCTGTCGTATCGCGAAACCTGCAGGATGATCGGTCTTTCGGGATCGATTTCAAATCGTCCGAAAATTTTATGGAGATCGTCTTGATCCAAGTCCACATTCTTTTCGTGGAAAGGATCGATGCTCGGCGCTATGAGATAGACAGGATGCGGCAGCTGCTGGGCAAAATTGGAAAGAGAAAAAATGCTTGCATCATATTTGGATACAAAGTTCCTTAAGTATTTCCAGACAGGCCTGAATGGTCTGCTCGCATCGATATGACACCGCCACACCCATTTTCCCTTGCGGTCAGGAAAAGAATCTATCAACGCAGCGGGTTGCGGGTCGTGGATCAGAACCACGTCGGCGTTCTGCAATACCTCCTCCAAAACCTTTGCAGTTTCACGGTTGCTTTGCTCATAGACCTTCAGATATCTCTCGGGTATGTCCACTTCATTGCCTTGCATGGCATTATGAAAACTCTTGGTGCACTCATAAAAAGCAGGTTCGCCTGTAATGACTTCCCATCGGATATCGATTCCCAACTCCTGCATGAGTGGAACCATTTTGTGCAATATCTCGGCAACGCCGCCACCGGCCCGCGTGGAATTGACGTGCACCAGACGCAGTCCATTCAACGGACCAGCCAATTGACGCAAGTGCTCTACGGCATCGCGGCCGGCGACTTCCGCGTATTTTTCGAGCATGTTATTTCTATTCACTTCGCATCTCCTTTCGTCTTACCTTGAAAGCGATGGCGATTCAAAAATTCATCAAACCGCTGGCTCGGCAACCTTCCGGGAGCGGAAGAGCCGCAACTGCCCCCTCCACACCCCCACACAATACGGTGCAGCTCCTGAACAACTTGAAGAACGGCGTCTGCTCGGACGTACGGCCCATTGGTTTGCCCAGTTGAATGCGGGATGTGGAAACTCCTTCCAATTCCGGGAGCTTCATGTCGCGCCAAAAGGACACCTGGCAACATTCCCATGCCGTACGATGGGGCGGGGATGACGCATCGCTCCGCCATGGAAGAAAAGATGGACTCCTCAGGGTTCCATCAAAAATGACTTCTGCAAACTTCAATGAGTTCCTTCTGCAGTTCTCTGAGGGGGGCGAAGTACGGACATATTTCTCCGATACTTTGACCCAATTCAGCATATTCATCACCGAAATTCATTAACCAGTTTCGGAAATCATCGAGTGAATTCTTGTTGCGGCGTCGCCCGTCTATGAAATGATAAAAAATGCTCCCGACAGACATCCGAGGGACAACATGCAACAGTTCCTGCGGATGGGTAATGGTGATATTCGTGTTAAAAATAACAATCTGGGATCGGACGAATTCAAATTGATCATCTCTTCCGGCCCAGGTGGGAAACTGGATCTCATCAAGGCATTCCTCTATGACCTCTATCAACTCGCTCCTTAAGTCTTCTAGTCTTTCATAGGCCATCGGGTCTATGACAGCCAGACGTTCTGCAACCAGACGGTTATGGAGAGCGTGAGCGACCCATATGGCAAAATCGTTGTGGTATTCCGGATTATCGAAACGCGGTCTGAGCAATCCTCCCCAGAAATGGTAATAAAAGCTGTTGAGGTCTATGTTTCGGATATGTTCTCGCAGTTCTCTCAGATTCTGAGCCTTTTTGCCCGTCGCAATCGCGATCAAGGCACAATCTTTGAGAAAAAAGGGATCTGTCTTGGATTTATTCGGCATCATGCATCCCCTCTCCATCTCGGTTATTCAGGTCAAAAAATCCTGTACGATCGACAGGCAACCTGTTTCTGCTACTAAGAATCGGTACAAAACAGATAAAAAGAGTGTAACACTTTCGCCAGGTGAATGAAAGAAGGAAGTGTTATGGAAAAGCCTACTGCAATACTGGCTGTGAATCCGCCACAAAGACGGGGCGTGAAAGGAAGCGATTCGACCAGGAACAAAAGCTGAAGATTCCGGGAGTGGCAAGGCAAATGGGAATCAAGGGGGCAGAGGATTACGAGTTTTGTTTCTCCGGTCTTGGCGCAGAGGAATTCCGATTAATCTCATCCCGTTCCAGCCCAATCCGCATCTGCGGCAGGCAGGTCGGATATTCCTTCTGTATAAATCTCAGCAGTTTCTCCCGAACTTCACAACGAAGATTCCAGAGTGTGGGAGAATCGGCAGCACTCATCAGGGCACGTAGTTCCACCGTTCGTTCCGTGGAATTTGTCATCTGCATACTATTTACCTTACCATCCCAATACTGACTCTTTTCCAGTATGCGGGTCAACTCCTGGCGCACAGCCTCAACCGGGATAGTATAATCCGCATAGAGATAGACTGTTCCCAGCAGGTCGGCGGAAATCCGGGTCCAGTTCTGGAATGGCTTTTCAATGAAATAGGAAATCGGAATAATCAGTCTTCGCAAATCCCAGACACGCATGACCACATAGGTCAGGGTAATCTCTTCTATCCACCCCCATTCATTTTCGACAATCACTACATCATCCAGGCGAATGGGCTGTGCAATGGCAATCTGTATTCCGGCCAATAAATTTCCCAGGGTTTTCTGGGCAGCAAAGCCTAAAATGATTCCAATAATACCCGCAGAAGCCAGAAGGCTGATCCCTATTTGTCTGACTTTATCGAATGTCAGGAGCATAATAGCCACAACTAACAGAAGGATAATAACAATAATTATTCGTTGAATAACCCGGATCTGGGTGTAAACCCGGCGGGCTTCCAGGTTATCCTTAACGTCTATTTGATACCGACTGAGTACCATATCACGGACAAAAAAGACGATCCTGACAAGCAACCAGCCGGTAGAAGCGATAATCCAGAGATTGAGCAAGTGACTAAAGATGTCTAGAAGCTGATGAGGAATACGGACAATGGGAAGCACTGTGGCAATGCAAATTGCCGGAATTAGTACCCGCAGGGGGTCTTTGAAGTGGCCGAGTTCCAGTCTGAGTCCCTTAAGACTGGATCCCAGGCGCCTATGCCAGCGTTTAAGAAGAGCGTTAAGGATAAAATGTATGACAAATCCTATCAGGCCAGCCGCCAGAATGATGACCAGGGATAATAATATTTCATTCAAAGTATTTTTCCCGGGTCCGAATATTTCAGTCAGCATATCCATCTCTTGGGTGTCTTTTCCTAAGGCGATCAGCTCTTCGATGACCTCAGCAGCGGTGATAATTTTGTTGTGGACTTGACGTTAAAAGTAAGTAACTCAATCTAACAGAATGCAATATTCCCCAATTCCCAATAACAATACAACCCCTCTCTTTCCGTTCTCCAGTTTTTTCCAAGATTTCGATACAGGACGTGTATGGAGCTAAGCACTTGTTGACGATGGGACTGAGGAAAATCTCTCTGCCCTTTAGAGGGCAATAGAATAGGGGAAAGGTGGCATGGCTCTCAGTGGTGATTTGGGTCCTGGTTGTGGCGTCAAATCCTTTGGCCCAAAAGGAGCGGACAAACGTCTTGAGCCGTCTCGGTCTGTTCAAGATGCCTCACCTCCCGTTGCTTGTGCGGTTGGAAAATAGAGGTATAGGGTTTTACTAGCTCCAGAAGAACTTCATGTCAAATGATTTCCCTTGCTTCGCTTCTACGTATTGTCACGACTAGCTTGATGCTTCGCTGCATGGATCTCACGGTCGGAAAAGGTCACAAGCCGCAAAACCTGTAGTAACACGCCTATTTTTCAAAACTCACGTAACCAATGGATTTCTATCTCTTTTGCCACATTCATGTATTTACAAAACCCAAACGGGAGTAAAGGTCCTCAACCCTAATCTCCGTCAAGGAGATTCCCCAGTGAGCCCAGGATTGAACCTTCTCCTTTGCTGCCACCCCTCTGAGGCGCTGCCGCGAGCATTCTTCCGGCCAACCGGGAAAATGGCAGAGACTGGAGCCAGATCCTCCCCGGCCCTCTCATGGTGGCAAAAAAAAGTCCCTCACCCCCGAAGAGGGCGGTCTTGATGCCGCCGGCCTGCTGGATATCAAACTCAACGGTGGGTTCAAAGGCCACAACGCAACCGGTATCCACCTGAAGGACCTCGCCGGGTCCAAGCTGTCGATCCACAACAGTCCCGCCGGCGTGTATGAAGACCAGGCCGTCACCCTCCAGTTTTTCCATGATAAAACCTTCACCCCCGAAAAGCCCTGTCAGGATCTTTCGTTGCAGATAGATTCCGATGGATACCCCTTTCGCCGCACAAAGGAAGCTGTCTTTCTGGCAGATCAGGGTGCCTCCCACGCTGGGGAGGGACACCGGGATGATGTTGCCGGGATAGGGTGCGCCAAAAGCCACGTGCGCCTTTCCCTGTCCTGTGTGTGTAAAGACCGTCATGAAGAGGCTCTCCCCCGTGAGCAACCGTTTTCCAGCCCCGAGCACCTTGTCCATAAAACCTCCGCCGGCACTTCCCGCCGAGGCATCACCGAAGATAGTCTCCATTTTGACGGAAGCGTCCTTGTACATCATTGCACCGGCCTCTGCCACGGCACTCTCACCAGGGTCCAGTTCCACTTCGACAAATTGCATTTCCTTCCCGACGACCTTGAATTCTATCTCGTCCGCCCCCCCAATCGCGGATGGTGGAGGTCCCGGAGCAGGCGCAAACGCACGGCTCAACTCGTCCACCTGTGAGATGGGCAGCCATTCGGCAAAACCTTCCCGCCAGGCATATCCGTTGGGGTTCTTCCGGGCCTTTGCCACGGCCTGCGCAGAATCAAAGGGTCCTGTCTGATTTCCATCGTAGCTTAGATACCATTGTGACATGTCCTGGCCTCCTCAAAATCTTTAATGATATAATATACTTTGAATAACTGGGCTTAATTTTGAAATAACCCCTGCCGCATGTCAAGTACAAACTCCCCTTCCTCCCATGCGATGCACCTGATTGTCCTTGGGTTATCCCGACAAGGTATCCGACTTCGGTGAAAATCATCCTTTTCGCATACCCGAGATCCCGAGGGCGGAACCTGTTCAAAAGATTGCTTTAAAAAACCTGCATAATAGATTAGTATCTTACACAACTTGATCATACCAAACCCAAGCTAGGCGGCAAGATGATGCAAGAAAACCGGGTGGACCACAATGTTCGATTGGAACAAGTCCAGGATCACATTGACAAAATGCCTAGTCTTTCTACCACGGTTATGAAGGTCCTGGAGATTTGCAACCGGACCGATACGTCGGCCAATGACATGAACCGCGTGATCTCTCTCGATCCTGTCCTGACGGGCAAGGTCCTAAAACTCATCAACTCAGCCTATTACTCACTCCCCAATCAGGTTACCTCTCTCACCCGGGCCATCATCATCCTCGGCTTGAATACGGTCAAAAATCTGGCCTTGAGCACTGCCATATTGGGCAATTTGAGTAGGAGAAAATCCAAGGCTATTCCCATCGATGCCTTCTGGAGTCATTCCATCCATGCCGGTGTAACAGCGAAAGCCATAGCATCCCGAAAGAAGATTCCCGGATCCCTGGAAGAATATTTTATTGCAGGTCTGCTGCATGATCTCGGCAAGATTCCATTGAGCGACTGCTTTCCGTTGGAATACCGAAGGGCGATGGACATGGTCCTCACGAAGAACTGGCCATTATACCATGCCGAAAAAGCGTTTTTCGGCTTTGATCACTGTCTTACAGGCAGAATGATCGCCGAAAAATGGAAACTGGCAGACGGTTTTGTTGAGGCATTGGCGTTTCACCACGCTCCTGAAATAGCTGCCGGCGAAAACCAGGATCTTGTCGCAAATGTTATTATTGGCAATCACTATGCCCATTTTGCCGAAACCCCACCGACTGGAGACACCCCTTCGCCCCCTCCTGCTGAAATGACCCGCGCGCTCGAAGTTTCGGGGCTCGAATGGACCGATGTTTTGGCGCTAAATGATGAAATAGAGATGGAAATCGAAAAGGCCCGTATTTTCCTTCAAATCGGGATCGGAGGTTAAACCATGAGGATAGGCTTCTGGGGAGTCCGGGGTTCCATCCCCTGCCCCGGTCCAGGAACGGCAAAATATGGAGGCAATACGCCATGTATAGAATTGCGATTTGGTGACACGGACAGACTGATCGTTATTGATGCGGGTTCAGGAATTCGGGAACTTGGCAATTTCATCCTGACCCATGACCTGCCCAGAGGGCCACTCAGGATAGAACTCTTTCTTTCCCACACCCACTGGGATCACATCATGGGATTTCCTTTCTTCGGACCCATCTATGTGCCTGATACCCACTTAAAAGTCTACGGACCCATCTCCTATGAAACGGACACCCTTGAAAAAATTGTCGGCGGTCAATTGACCTATAGGTATTTCCCGGTTCGTCAGGCGGAGTTGCAAGCGAAGATCGACTACATT
The DNA here is from genome assembly GCA_049282265.1 of Desulfatiglandaceae bacterium. Lineage (GTDB taxonomy): Bacteria > Desulfobacterota > DSM-4660 > Desulfatiglandales > Desulfatiglandaceae > CAYUCJ01. The sequence goes on from JBAPTR010000122.1 coordinate 75,593, forward strand.
CCCCTGAAAGAGGGTCGCAGCGATCTTGGTGACGGAATGATCCTGATGGCAAAATATCTCAATCATCCCCTGCTTTGTCTGGGCTACCGCTTTGAGCACGAGGGTAAAGTCTTCTGCACAGCCTATGATACAGAGCCCTTCAGGAATCTCTTTTCCACGGATCCCGAAAGCCCGGATTACGACGAAGCGATGGCCAGAGAGGGCGAAATCGTTGCGAAAGAACAGAATGAAGCCCTTGAGCGGTTCTTTGCGGGGGCGGACCTGCTTGTCCATGACTGCCAATACACCCAGGACGAGTATGAATCTGCCAAGGTGGGCTGGGGGCACTCATCATTTGACTATGCCTGCGCCGCAGCCAGCCGCGCGGGCGTCAAGGCACTGGTTCTTTTCCACCATGAGCCCACACGCACCGATAATGAAATGGACGGGCTCGCCGAAACGTATTGCCGGCCGGGAAAATACGGCAACACCCGGATTGTTATCGCCCGGGAGGGGATGCAGATTGAACTTTAACTCCTGCCCATCTACAATATGTCTGGGTTTTTCCTTGACAAGCCACAACATATTGACAATATTTCAAGACAAACTTGGCGACTTCATAGAAATCCAAGGTATACGGCAATCGGCAGCCTATGAGCAACGAATGGGAGGAGAACCTGACACTCTTTTTCAGACCCTCAGACTCTCCTCCTGAACGCCGCTGAAAAGACGAATGAAGGATCAACCATTCCCAAAAGCGTCTCTCAAAAAAGACCTTTTTGAACTATGCCATGTGCTCTTTGGCACGGATATGGAATTTTCTCTCGATTTCTTGAAGGGAATCCAGCCATCAAGCCTCAAGTCCGCCTTCCGGGAAAAGGCCCTCCAAACCCATCCGGACAGGGCCAGGGCCCTGGGATCGGATCAAATGGCCATGAGCGAGCGGTTCAAGGAGGTATCCCAAGCCTATGAAAAGCTTAAGTCTCTTCTGAATGAATCCGGCCATCCTATCAATCTCATTAAACAAATATATCGGCGCCCAACCGCCGGAAGAACCGTTAGGCCAGATCAGGAGGCCGTTGTATCCGATCATTTCTACAAGGGAACCCTTCCCAAGAGAACGCTGCTCTTTGGTCAATTTCTCAATTATTCCAGCCTCGTCTCATGGCGTCAGTTCATCAAGGCCATCACGTGGCAAAGGCTTCACAGACCCCTTATCGGTCAGATTGCACGGGAATCGGGCATACTTTCGGAACGTGAGATCACCAAGATCCTCCTGGGCCAGGGTTTCAAGGAAAAATTCGGGGAATGTGCGGTTCGAAAAGGCTACCTGATCCCTTTCAGGCTCTTGATTCTCCTGGGAAAGCAACGAAAATATCAGGCCCCATAGGCAGGTACTTCCTTGAGAACGGCATATTTCACTCAACAGCCCTGGACCGCCTTGTCGAACAGCAAAGGGCTCACAACCGGAAGGCCTTTTTCGGCAGGTGGGCCTGAGACATTCATAAACGGTCTTCTTCATCGGGAACAAGGGTCAATCACCAGGCCATGATATCGAATCTTGTCATTTACAAGAACGTTTTGAATGAAATAGATTTCGTTGATATTCAATAACTTACCTACTATTGTGCACGTATGTTCTTAGGGGACATTTTCGTATCCCGGGATCTCCCCATCTCCGGAAAAGGAGGGCAGAAAAATGGCAAAGAGACGCTTTGTTGACCTCAGTATCAGTATTGAAGCCGATCTCCCGAGCGATCCACCTATCATGATTCCCAAAATCGATTATGTGGACCATGTGCAGGGAGCCGACCAGATGAAGGATTTTTTCCCCGGCACAAAGAAAAGCCAATTGCCCGGCGGCCTTGGCTGGGCTCTCGAGTTCCTGACCCTCACAACCCACAGCGGTACGCATCTCGACGCACCTTATCATTATCATCCCACCATGGACCAAGGGAAACCTTCGCTTACCATAGACGAAATCCCTCTGGAGTGGTGTTTCGGTGACGGCGTTCTCCTTGATTTTCGCCAAAAGGGCGATGGCGAACGTATAACGGTCGAAGATGTCGAAAAAGAGCTTGAGCGGATACAATATGAAATCAAACCGTTGGATATTGTTTTGATTCAAACGGGTGCCGATAAGGCATGGGGCACTGAAGAATATCTCGTTAAAGGCGCCGGCATGGACCGGGAAAGCACTATAAAGGGGGCCAGCGCGGGCTGGGTCAGACCCGTGGCTATCGTGGATGAACCATAGGAAGAAGTTAAAACCAATTGTCAACCTTAGATTGGAGATGGAGGATGGATATGAAAGCATTTAAGATCATAATGTTTGCAGCAGTCATTGCAGGTTTGGCCCTGACCACGGCCGCAACACCTGCCCCGGCCAAGACCTACAATCTAACCGCCGCTGCCGGACACCCGCCGATCTTTCTGTGGGTCACCTTGACCAGAGACTATTTCATTCCGGAAGTGAACCGACGCCTGGTCGTTGCAGGTGGCAAGGACAAGATCATCTGGAACCAGGCCTACGGAGGCACTGTAGCCAAAATCGGGGGAGTGCTCGAAGCCGTGGAGGCAGGAATCGTCGATGTGGGTTTCGTCGGCACCATATTTGAAGCCCCCAAGATGCCCCTGCACAACGTGAGCTACATGACGCCTTTCGGCACCAGCGATATCTTTAAGGTGGTGGATACCATGGCCGAACTCCAGGCAAGCATCCCTGCGGTGGCCCGGGAATGGACCAAGTACAACCAGGTCTACCTGGGCGGGGTCGGCTTGGATGCCTATGGGATCCTGACCAATTTCCCGGTAAAGACCGTGGATGACATCAATGGACACAAGATTGCCGCACCGGGTCCTTCTGCAAATTGGATCAAGGGCACCGGAGCCGTGGCCGTGGCCGCCAATCTGAATACTTACTACAACGGCATCAAGACGGGTGTTTTTGAAGGAACCCTCACGTTCATGACCGCCGGGGCGGCCATCAAGGTGTACGAGGTTGCACCCTATATCGGCCTGGTCAATTTCGGTGCACAGTTCGCAGGAGGCCTCAGCGTCAATAAAGACGTCTTTGAATCCTTTCCGCCCTATATGCAGCAAATATTCAAAGAAACAGGAGCGGAATGGTCCAGAAAACTGGCCCAGGCCCAGACGGATAAGGCCTCCGGAGCCTTGGAGAAGATGAGGAAGGCGGGCGCAAAGGTGACCCCTTTTTCTGATGCTGAACGAAAGAAGTGGGCCGAAAAACTCCCCAACATTCCCATGAACTGGGCCATGGCCATGGAAAAGAAAGGCATGCCGGGCAAGAAGGTTCTGAAAGGTTACCTCAATGGTCTCCGCAAAAGAGGCGTCGTGCTTGTCCGGGATTGGGATAAATAATTCATGCCTGATAATCCAGGGAATCAGAAAAACCCAAACAAACCCCGCAGCCGCAGGTTCAGATACAGTGATATTACCTCGGTGATGAATTCTATCGGCACTGCCTGGGTATTCGTACTGCTTGTCATCATCAACATGGACATCGGAGGGCGGGCCCTTTTTAATCATCCTATCCGTGGCGTGCCGGAGATTGTGGCCCTGTCCATCACGGCCTGCGTGTTCCTTCAACTGGCCCACACATTGAAAGTCGGCAGACTGACCCGCTCAGATCTGCTTTTAAACTGGCTTCACAAAAAGCATCCCGGGATCGGAGCCCTGCTCCAGGGGCTCCACCATCTTATCGGGGCAGTGGTCATGATGATCATGTTCAAGGCCAGTCTGCCCCTGTTCGCAAAGGCGTGGCGGCTGGATGTATACGTAGGCGCCGAGGGCGATTTCATGGCCCCTGTCTGGCCGGTCAAGCTCATTATCATCGTCGGTTGTGTTGCAGCGACTATTCAGTTCATTCTGTTGGCTTGGAATGACTTCAAGTCTCTCGGGGGAAGGGAGCTGTTGCAACCCGGGTCTGGGAGTGATTCCGAATGAGCAATATCCAGATCGGGGTCCTCTCCATCATCGGCATTCTGTTCCTGATCTATGCAGGCATGCACGTGGCCATCGCCCTCACACTGCTCTCGTTCCTGGGCGTGTGGTTCATCCGCGGGAACTGGACCATAGCCAGCAAGCTGCTGGCCTTGGCGGCAGCCGACAGCATCTCCGGGTATATCTTCGGGGTGGTTCCCCTGTTTGTGCTCATGGGGATGTTCATTTCCATCTCAGGAATCGGCAAGGACACCTTTGATGTGGCGAACCGGCTCTTTGGAAGACTTGGAGGCGGCTTGGGCATCGCCACTGTGGCCGCCAATGCCGTATTCGCCGCAGTAACCGGAATCTCCATCGCCTCTGCGGCGGTGTTTACAAAGGTCGCCGTTCCGGAAATGATGCGGTTGGGATACAGGCCGCGGTTCGCTGTCGGAGTGGTAACCGGTTCTTCCGTGCTGGGAATGCTGATCCCTCCGAGCCTGCTTCTGATCCTTTTTGGAGTGCTCACGGAGACTTCCATAGGCGACCTTTTCAAGGCGGGAATCATGCCCGGCATTGTGCTCTCCGCCGGTTTTTCCATCGCCATCCTGATTATGGCCTATCGCTTTCCCGGTTATGTGCGATCCAATGGCTCGGAAAACAGGGAAAATGGTTCAGAGTTGATGAGCCCTGCCGGTGCGCTCGGCAAACTGATCCCCATAGCCCTCTTGATCGCGCTCGTCCTGGGGGGAATCTATGCAGGCTGGTTTACACCCACCGAATCCGGGGCTGTCGGGGCTTTAGGGGCACTTGTGCTGGCCCTGGGCAAGCGTGCCCTGAGCTGGTCCAAACTGTGGCAGGTCCTTACCGAAACGGGGCATGTGACCGTTTCGATCCTTTTTCTGATCATATCCGCCAATATCTACGGCCGCATGCTCGCGTTATCGGGCATTACCGGGTTTGTCGGCACCTGGATAGCTGAGTCCGGACTGGGACTCTACGCCGTTCTTAGTATCTACCTGGTGGTCGTACTGCTCATGGGAACAATCCTGGATTCCACATCGATCATGATGATTATCGTACCCCTCATCTACCCTATCATTCAACCATTCGGTGTAAATTTCGTTTGGTTCGGGCTGGTGACGGTCATAGCCATTGAAGTAGGACTGATCACCCCACCACTGGGCATTGCCGCCTATGTGGTCAAATCAACCCTGGATGATCAGAGCATCAGTCTCAATGACGTCTTCGCCGGCGCGTTTCCATTTGTCATCATTATGATACTTGTCCTCGCCCTCGTTGTCATTTTCCCTCAAATCAGCCTTATCCTCGTTGGGTGATCGACTTATGCGCGTCAGTTCAAAACAGGATGGATCACGATCGTGAACCCCCACAGCAACATGGAAGGCTCCGAATGGCGGGCCGATGGAAAGGAGATGGAATGGCGGAAAACCCTATAATCGGATTTCAAGTGAATCCGGAAGATATCAAGTACATCGGTAAAGATCTTCAAAGACCGGAATGCATCCTGGCGGAACCGGACGGCACCCTGTGGTCAGCTGATGCGCGCGGCGGCGTTGTGAGGATCTCACCCAATGGTGAACAGGAGATCATCACCCAGTCCTTCATTTCCACTTTCGGAGATGCCATCGATGAAGCCAGCAGGTTTACCGAAGGAACACTCCCCAACGGTCTGGCCTTTGCGGAGAACGGGGATATCCTGATCTCCAATTTCGGAACCGACGTGCTGGAAGTCATGACACGTGACGGCACGACGAGCCTCCTTTACGACACCATCGATGGCATGCCCATAGGCAAGGTGAATTTTGTGCTAAGGGATAGCAAAAACCGCATTTGGCTGACCATATCGACCCGCACTAAGAACTGGATGAAGACGATCAGCCCGAACATTTCTGACGGGTATATCGCTCTCGCCGATGAGACGGGGTTAAGGATCGTCACCGATGGCCTGAGTTTCACCAATGAAATCCGTCTTGATGCCGAAGAGAAGTTTCTCTATATCGTGGAGACCACAGGCCGACGCATATCCCGGATGGAGGTAAAGCCGGACGGCTCTCTTTCGAATCGCGAGATTTTTGGCCCCACGAAACTCGGAGAGTTCGGATTCCCGGATGGCATTGCTTTTGATTCCTATGGCAATCTCTGGGGAACGCTGGTCATGGCGGATCAGGTCTTCGCCATAACCCCCGAAGGGAATTTTCAGGTCATTCTCGATGACAGCAGCAAAGCCCCCGGCCTGTCCCTTGAGCAGGCCTTTATCGAGGACCATGTGACGCCGGATGATATGCTGGCTGCAGGAGGCACCGTCGCGCCATGGTTTTCCAGCGTCACCTTTGGCTCGGCGGATCTGAAAACCGTTTATATCGGGAGCCTTCGGGGAACGAGGATCCCTTACTTTAGATCACCGGTCGCCGGGTTACCTATGGTTCATTGGAAATCGTGAAAACACATTAAAACGGAGGGAATATTGCAGATGAGAACCGAGTTGAAAAACAAGGTGGTTATTACCGCGGCGGTCACAGGGGCCATTCATACACCAAGCATGTCCCCCTATCTCCCCATAACACCCGAACAGCTCATCGCCGAGATCCTGGCGGTACATGATGCCGGGGGAACGGTTGCCCATCTCCACGTGCGGGACCCGGAGACCGGTATCCCCAACGCGGACCAGGATATCTTCATGGAGATAGCAACCGAGGTCAAGAAGCGCTGTGACATCATTCTCTGCACCACGACCGGGGGCAGGCTCGGAGAACCGGTCGAAAAGAGGGTGCAGGTCGTCTCCACCCTGCGGCCGGAACTGGCGTCGCTCAACGCCGGGTCCCTCAACTTTGCCCTCTTCCATGTCAAGGACAAGTTCAAGGACTGGAAATACGACTGGGAAAAAAACTACCTCGAATTGACGGAAGATTTTATCTTCCCGAATACCTTCAAGACCATGCGCCAGTTCCTGGAGATCTTCAATAAGTCGAAAACGAAGCCGGAATTCGAAATCTATGACGTGGGTATGCTCAACAACGTGGCTTTTGCCATTCAGGCGGGATGGATCAAAAAACCCGTATACCTCCAGTTCGTCCTGGGCATCCTGGGCGGCATGCCGGCTACCCCCCAGAACCTGATATTCCTGGTCGACACGGCGAGGAAGGCCATCGGGGACTTCGAGTTCTCGGTCTGCGCCGCCGGCAGATACCAGTTCCCCATGGGCACCCAGTCCTTTCTCCTGGGCGGCAGCGCGCGCGTCGGTCTGGAAGATAACCTGTACCTGTCAAAAGGGGTGTTGGCCAAGAGCAATGCCGAACAGGTTCAAAAAATCATCCGTATTGCCCGGGAACTGGACCTGGAGCCTGCCACTCCCCAGGAAGGCCGGAAGATACTCGGGCTCAAGGGTCTTGACGACGTCAATTTCTAACCCGCTTTGATCTTCTTTTACCGGAGCTCGGGAGAAAGCCTGAGGGTCTTTTTCGGACGTTTTCTCATAGTGCCCGCAACCCATTCGCCTCTACCGGACGGATCTCTGCCACTCTTTTCCAAAGATCTTCCCTATTCTTCCCACCTGGCTGGGATCAATCTTGAGCGCCCGGGCGATTTCCCTGTACAGTTTTTTCCTGTCTCCGTTCTCGGCACGGATCAGGTTTTTCAGATCTCTTGTCTGCTTGAGCCCCAACCCCCCGACCTTCTTTATTGTTACATAACCGTCATTCCCCTCTTTGAGAAATCCTTTCAGGTAATAGGGCTTCATGCTTGTGTATCGGTCTTTCATCTGCTGCTTCAATTCCCGGATTGTCGGGTTTGACACCGTCAGGGTCTCATCGGCATAGGCCGTGGAACACGCGAAAGCCAGCAGCGTTTTCTTGAGAAGATGGCTGTCCTTGTCCGGGGAAGGCTTCTTGGTTGCGGGGGGTTTCTGGCCCCTGATGTCGTCCACGATCTTGCCCGCCACGGATTCAACTTTCTCTGCCGGAAAGTAGATGTTAATGGTAACGCATGCGAACAGCATCAGCGAAAAAATGCAGCTTACAGCCAGAAGTGCCTTTTTGTTTCTCTTCATTTCATCCTCCGGATCACGGGTGAACGTTTCTTTAATCCATTTTGCATTCAAGATGATAACAAGGCGGCAAGGAGTAGGAGACGGAGGCGTACGTTAACGGTACGTCGAGGAGCCGGCGACGCAGCCAACGCCGGTAGCGCTTGAATGCGAATTGGAATTAATCCGTCCCCTATCTGACAACTGGGCCGCTCTTTGATTGGGTCACACGCCTTAACCGCTTGACCATATCCTTGAAACTGACGCGACTATCGGGGTTTTGATTTATCACATTCACGCCTGAGAATAAACTCCTTTTTACCAGGTACTCCTTGTCCCCATCCCTGATGGTGCCGTTTATCCTGAAGGCATCGTTTTCCAACGAGGCATGGACACCAATCTTCTGGTATGGAAATTCTTTGAAAAAGCCAGCGAATACCCCGGCAGCGCCGACAAAAGGGCTCTGCCCGCCACCCAGTTCGGCGATATGATCGACAGCCTTTACGCTAATCCGCTGGGGAACGCCTTTTTTCCTGACCGTCTCCAGGAGCAGTTCAAATCTTTGGGGTTGACCTCCCGCTATTTCGAGCCTGTTCACGTGGCCTTTCAAAACCCCCTGAATTTTACCAAATCCTGTCCCGGCGGTCAATTTCGCAAGATCCAGGTCATGCCACCGGGCGTCTAATTTGAAGACCGGCGTGGAAGTGAACAGACCCGACGCGCCGATATTGGAAAACAGAACGCTTCCACCAAAAACCCTTGCCTCCATTTTTCCCCTGCTGCTCATGATTCCTTTTTCAATATGAATGGAATCCAGGCTGCCATTCAGGACACCCCGGATACTTTGTGTGGATAGTTTTGCCAACAGGGGACCCAGCCTGAAGGAATCCACACTGAGGCTCGTCTCACACGACGGCTTCATGTTGCCCCACCCCATGGTTTTCAAGGGGCCAATCCTGACCGTTCCGCCGGGGACCCTGAGGAGTGTGGGCGCAGGTATGGACAAGGTGTTTGGTCCGGCAAGGATGTCCAGGTTCAGGGGCTGAACAGCGATGAAGGGCGTTTTCATGGACCGAACGGACAGTCTTCCCCTGAGAGGTTTTAGGGAATCTTTTTTGTTGTAGTTCCGGTACCAGAGGGGGAGCGAAAGATCAATGCCTTCCAGCGATCCCCTATCGCTGCCAATGGAAAGGGCACCCCCCTTCCAGAGGAGACGGCCCTTGGCCGCCCATTGAGATCCTGTCCCTCTCACCCTGAAATCCCCCGACACGCTCCCGGCGGCGTCCATGGCGCTTAAAATCGGCTTTTCCGTCTGGAACGGATCCTTCAGGAGCGTTTCAAACACAGGCCCCAGCGGCGTGCCGGGGATATTCATGGAAACATCGAAGCCCCTTGCCGCGCCGCTCCCATGCAGTTCGCCATTCATATGAAGTTGCAGGATGGACTTGAGCCCCAGTGTCAGACCGGCCAGACGATAGCCTCCTTTCCTCACATTGTACATGCCCTCCGCCGAAAAGCTGAATGGGTTCTTTTTGAGATCGAAGTAAAAGCGGTCATACAGGACTTCTCCCCTGTCCGCTCGAACAGCAACGTGTGCTTCAATCCTTGAAAAAGATGGGTCAATCTTTCCCCCTATGTCCGCCTTGACAGCGAGGGCCTCCCCCAAAGAGGTTGCCTCGCGGTTCTGAAAGGAAAATTGTCCAAGGGTCACCCGTGTGCTAAAGACGTATCCTTCTTCCTTTCTCAGTCGTGCCTCAGCCTCTATATGATCCAACCCCGAGGCCTTCCAGCCCGACGGCAACAGTTCCAGTGCATGGGCCAAGTCAAAAAACCCTGTTTCCCTGCCCTTAAGTTTCACAGCTATTTCGCTTCTATCAACATTCAGAGACGCTTCGAGGTTTTTCAACAGGGAAGAATCCATATGGATGGCGGGCAGGGACAGGGTTCTTTTTACCGCATCCGCCTTGCCGTCCGCGGCTTTCAGCTTCATGTCCCTGATCAGAAGTTCCCTCCCCTTATAAACAAGCCCTGCCGACGAAATAAGGGCAGATAGATTCATGATGTCATATTTCGGATAGCTACCGGAAAAAGAAAAGGAGACCCTGAGAGGTTTCAAATCCAGACCAATCCCCGACAAGAGGATGTCGCTTGCGTTCACCGCGCCGGAAACCCGGATGTCGGGGAAGGTCCCCTTTGCACTCACCTTTCCGGCGATCATTCCACTTCCTCTGACGCTTGAGGAAACAAATGAAAGGTGATTCTGCCGGAAACCCGCGTGAAGATCTCCCTTCCAGATCCATGCATTCTCCCCATTCCCATTACAAAGGCCCTTGATATTGCCGGTCAGGTTAAGGGGTCCGGTCAGCGTCACGGGGGGCACCTTGATTTCTCGAGGGAGGAGGGAACGTAAACGCTCAGGGAAAAAACTGGATTTGAGAATCTTTACCCCGATCTCCGGTTGGGTTCCGAACCCCGCATTCAACAAACCCTCGAACTGTAACCCGTCACCCAGGGTGACGTGCAGGGGATCGGCACGCAGGGTCTTGTTCCCAAAATAGACTTCACCTCCCGTCGTGATGCGGACGCCCGGAAGAGAGATCTTTTCCTGAACTCCCTTCTTGTAGTTCATCCACCCGGACACAACCTCCGCATTACGGAAGGAAAGTTTCTTCTCTCGGACTTGATAAAGAAGACTTGCCCTTGCCTCCAGGTCTCTGATGCCGGCCATCGGGCTCTCAAAAAGGGCCCCTTTGAGGCTCAGAAAACCGTTAAATGCAGGATCATCAAAAGACAATTTCCGGTCCGCCGTCAGGTGAACGAGGGGAAGGAAAAGCTTCATACCCTGGGAAGGCCATGCAGCCCGAATTTCACAGAAGAGTTCGACAGGTTGGCCGGCCTCCAGTGTTGCCCGGATATGGTCTGCGCGAAGCGTACGTTCGCCCAGTCTCGCGGAGACAAGACCGTTGTGGATTTCCGCGGACTGGAGCCTGAGGTCCCTGAAAACGAAAAACACAAAAAGCCTCCTCAAGAGGCCACCAAGGAAGGAGGGTTTCGCAGGTTTTTTCCTGACCCCCGGGAGTTCAGGGTTTTCGGAGATATGGGAGGTAAACCCGGGCACCAGGATGTTTCTCACAACGAGGGTCCTGTGCCCCCATGACCCTTCAAATGAAAAGTCGGTTGTAACTGATGGCACGTCCAGGGAGAAACCTTTTGCTGTTTTCCCCGGCCCAACATGGACCCCTTCAAGCTCCAGTTTAAGCGGTTTGTGTGAATAGGTCATCCGCTGGATACTGAGAGAGGCCCCGATCGAGCTTGAGACAAATTTTTCTACAAGCGATTTTACCTTGGCGGGATGCGTGTAGTAATAGTAGAGAAGGGCGGACACTGAAAGCACTGCAAAAACCAGGACGGCCACACCAATGGTCACGATGATTTTTACCCTGGCTTTCATTTTCACCTGTCAGAATCAAGTGGGATCGGAAAGAAAAGGTTTGCAGCGTTATTGTAGCGAAGCGGAAGTGAATTGTAAATGACGCGAAAGATTTCAGCTGTAATGGGTTTCTTGGAAGGCATCGAGATTTCCATTGAAAATGATGCCCATATTTCACGCGATCGTCCGCCCAGGGACAAGATGATCGCTTTCATCAAATGGACCGGTTTCTCACACCATTCGCTCAATCTCCTTCAACTTCTTCTCCAGTCTTTTTTCGGAAACAGGGAAAAGGGTCTTCAGCTCCTGGGCAAAGAGCGAGACCTTGAATTCCTCTATCATCCAGCGGAATTCCTCCAAGGCCGCCTTCTTCTCTTGGGAGGACGTTCGGATCGGGTCATCCTGTGTCAACCCGTTGAGCCCTTCTATGAAAGCAGCGGCCCTGTCCATCTTCTGGCTCTCCTTTGAAGGATCATAGGCCCCCCTTTCAGCCCTTATCTCCAGTGCGCGCAGGTAGCGGAGAAGCTGCCCCAGGCGTTCAGGGGAATGAATTTCCAGAAAATTTACCGGCACCAGTCGTTCCAGATCTTCCCGTATCCGGGCGCACATTTTCAAGACAGCGGTATTTGAACCGTTCGCTCCCTCGATCCTGTGCAGGGTCGATCGCGTCTGTTCATAGCCATCGAGCACCTTCAAGACCTGATCACGAAGTTCCCGTGTCCTTGAAAACAGGGAGGATCTCATGGCTTCAGCCTCGGCCATGAATGCTTCCCGTGTACGGATATCTTTCTGAAAGAGCAGCTTAAGAAGACAACCATACAAGGCCTTTGCAACAACCCGGGCACCTCCGAAATAGGCCACCCCCCTGGTTCCTTTGTCCGGCAGGGCGAGATCATGCTTCACAAACCTGAAATCCTTTGAAAATTGGAGGGTAAACAACTTCCGGACACCCTCCAGGTGGGATCGCCGGGCCTCGTCGGGGGTACGAAAGAGCCGAATGTTCACATGGGTGCCCTCGGCTTCAAGGCCCGGGTAGGCCTCGATGGAATCCGCAACAGTGATTTGCAGAGGCAGCGAATCGAACGCCCATTGGGTAAGGCCCTCTTTCTCCCATTGCATCCTTGCTTTCTTCCAGGCCGCTGTTTCTTCCCCTGGAGGCAAATCCGTCGCTTTTTGTCCCAGGAGCCCGATATCCCTCCCCGACTCGATTTCCCTGCCCTCCTGGTCCGTGACGGAAACCCGCATTTTCAGATGATCCGGGATCTCCACGGAGGCCCAGACCGAGGCGGGAATATCCACCTGGAAGCGATCAAAGACAAATGCGGACAGCCCGCTCAACAGGGGCCTGTCTCCTTGTTCCATCTCCCTGATGATGACATCCACCGTCTGTGAAACGGGAACGAGGAGTTTCCTGTACCTCTTAGGCAGTCCCTTGACCAGGGCGGTTATCTTTTCCCGCAGAAGACCCGGCACGCCCCTCTCAAGCTGCTCGGGCGACAGGAGGGAAAGCAGGCCGGAAGGGACGGAAACCGTGACCCCGTCTTCCCTTTCCCCTGGGGCAAACCTGTAGGAGCAGTCGAAAAGCCGGTTGCCGAAGCCCACCTGGTCTGGAAAAAGGGCGATTTTCTCCTCGTCCGGCGTGTCCATGAGCAGGTCATCTTCCCTCATCCTGAGACAACCGTCTCCCCCCTGCTCCTTTATCATCTTTTTGAGGGTGCGGATATCACAGATCCCTTTCAACCTCCGGGAATAGAAATCCGCCATGACCTGGTCGTCCACCAAAATCCCCCTCCGTCTCACCTTCTCTTCCAGGTCCTGCACGCCCTGGATAAGTTCCCGGTTGTATTTGAGAAAAGGGAGCTCCCCCCTGATCTCTCCCTCCACAAGGGCCGACTGGACGAACAGCCGGTGGGATTCCTCCGGGTCGATGGATCCATAAGAAATGGACCGACCTGACACGATCGTCAGACCGAAGAGCGTGACCTGCTCCACGGCACGGACCTCTCCCCGGTTCTTTTCCCAGTGGGGGCTGGAATAGGTGGAACGGCAGAGATCCCCGCCAAGGGATTCCAGCCAATCGGATTCGATTTTCGCCACGGTCCGGGCAAAGAGCCTGGACGTCTTGACCATCTCGGCCGCAACGATCCATTGGGGCCCCTTGTTGAAGAGGGTGGACCCCGGGAAAACCATCACTTCCCTCCCCCTGGCCGCCTGGTAGATGTTTTTCTCTTTCTTTTGGGCGATATTGGATAGAAAACCGCCCAGGATGGCCCTGTGTATCCTTGCATACATGGGCTCCTTCGTCTGCTCGCCCTGGGCCTTTTTCCCTTTCCGGCCGTGTTCTTCCATGATGGAGCAGATCTGTTCGTGGATCTGGATCCACTCCCTCATCCGGGGAAAAGAGAGAAAGTAGGCCGTGCAGAATTTCCGCATCTTGTTTTGGGTCTTGAGGGCCTCCCACTGGCGATGATACTGGGTCCAGATGTTGAGGAGGGTGATAAAATCCGAGGCCTTGTCCCTGAAGGGTGCGTGCGCCTGGTCCGCTTGGGCTGCCCTGTCCATTGGACGCTCCCGGGGGTCCTGAATGCTCAGTGCCGCGGCCATGACGGCGGCTTCTTCAACGCATCCCTCTTTTTCCGCCTCGATCATCATCCTGGAAATCCGCGGATCCAGGGGCATCCGGGCCATGAGGCGTCCCTTTTCCGTGAGGGAGACCTCCCTGCCCTTTCCGGAAATGGCCCCCAGTTCCATGAGCAGGCTGAAGCCGTCATTGATGCTCCTTTGATTGGGCCGGTCCAGGAAGGGAAACGTCGCAATATCACCCAGTTTAAGGGAAATCATGCGCAGGATGACCTCGGCCAGGTTTGAGCGGAGGATTTCCGGCGGGGTGAATTCGGGCCTCGCGTTGTAATCGTCTTCGGAATAGAGCCGGATGCAAACGCCGTTCCGAACCCGCCCGCACCGTCCCTTTCGCTGATCGGCGCTGGCCCGGGAGATATTGCTGATGGGCAGAGCGGTGGTCCTGGTCCCGGGCATATACCGGGAGATGCGGGCAAGCCCGGCGTCCGCCACGTACTTGATGCCGGGTATGGTCAAAGACGTTTCCGCCACATTGGTGGCCACTACGATCTTCCGGCCATGGACAGAAAAAACCCGTTGCTGCCTGGACCAGGGAAGCCTGCCGAAGAGCGGCAGAACGGCCGTGTTGGGATAACCTCTTCCCTCCAGCCTTTCGCAGGTTTCGAGGATATCCTGTTCGGTGGGCATGAAGACAAGGACGTCGCCTGAATCCCGCCTCCCCATGATCCTCTCAAGCGCCTGGACGGCCCTGTCCACGTAGTCGGGGTCATCATCTTTCCCCGCAGTGCCGTCCACCGGAAGATATTCAACCTCAACCGGATAAGTCCTCCCGCTCACCTGGATAACGGGTGCCTGATCGAAAAATTTGGAGAACTTTTCCGTGTCCAGGGTGGCGGAACTGATAATCAATTTGAGCTCGGGCCGTCTCCTGAGAAGCATCTTGAGAATCCCCAGGAGAAAATCGATGTTGAGAGTCCGCTCGTGGGCCTCGTCAATAATCAGGGTGTCGTACTGATAGAGCCCCGGGTCTCCCTGGGTCTCTGCCAGGAGCATCCCGTCGGTCAGGATCTTGATGTAGGCGGTCGGGGGGGTCCGGTCCCGGAACCGGATCCTGTATCCCACGGACTTTCCGAGTTCCTCTCCCATTTCCTCGGCAATCCGGCGGGCAATGGTGCCGGCGGCTATCCTGCGGGGCTGGGTACACCCTATCTTCCCGGCGATCCCCCTGCCCGCCTCCAGGCACATCTTGGGAATCTGGGTGCTCTTTCCCGAACCCGTATCACCAGAGATGATAACGACCTGGTTCTGTTGGACGACACGGAGGATATCGTCTTTTCTTGTGGTTATTGGAAGGTCTTCCGGGTAGGTGATTGGAGGTCTCTGAGCCAGCCGTGTCTCTCTTTCCAAGACCGACCTTCCAAGTCTCCTCTCCAGGGACGCCGCTTCCTTTTCAATCCGCTCTCCGGACTTCTTTCCCCGACCAATGGTCTTCTTTATATCCCTGAGACGTTTCGAGACTCTGTCCTGATCCAAAAGCATGGCCAGCGGGATGGTCTGGCGTATGTTGTGAAGACGGCTTTCTAAAGACATGAGAGACAAAGAGACCCGTGGTAATTGAGAAGGTTATCAGGTTCAGAGTTCTGGCTTCAAAGTTATCGCTACCCACTCTCTGAGCTGAACCTGTGCGCACCCTTGTATAGACAATAACACAAAATTTGGCAACCATAAGATACCCATTCAGGGACAAGAATTTGTGGTGAAACTGGGTTGGTCTGGAGCATATCATCTTGCTCGTTTCACAATTGTTTATCGCTCCGCGTTCATATTTTTCGATATTTCACTTGAGTGAATCTCCTCCCGCAGAGCGAGAGGCATCATGAAGCCCCCCGAGGGGAGCTCAAATGTTGGGAAAGTCCCTTAACCTTTGTCTTAATTATTCAAGGTCCAATTTTCTCTGACCACTTTCAAGGGCATCTTGCTCACGGATGTATTTCCTGATGGTTTCTTCATCCAGACCCACTGTGCTTACACAATAGCCCCGGAACCAGAAGTGCAAGCCCGTCACACGCTTGTTCCCCAATATCTGTCGGTGGATCCGAACTGCACTCTTCCCTTTGAAAAACCCTATCGCAAATGAAACGCCATATTTAGGAGGTATGCTTAGACACATCTGGATATGGTCCGGCATCAGATGCCCCTCCACCACTTCTATCCCTCGTTGGCGGCACAGCTCCCGCACTACTTCCCCAACTCGTTTTCGAAACTTCCCGTAGAGTACCCTTTTTCGAAAATCCGGAATGATTACAATATGGTATTTGCAATCCCATCTCAAATGCGATAAACTTCTTTATCCGTGCATAGGTTCTTCCTCCTTCCCTTTCTTAGGGACTTTCCCGGAGGAAGGGCCTATATTATTTCTCCCCGGATCGGTAGAACCTATCCGGGTTCTCCACCAGAGGTGGAGGGTTTAGTCAAAACTAATTAATCACTTATCAAGATTCTACAACGTATCTTTAGCAATATAAAGGAACCAGATCTCATGCCTGAAACACGTGTAGACAGCCAGATCTTCGAAAAATTTACGAGCTTTCGCCGCGGCATCGTTGTGGCCCGAAATATGAACAATAGGGGACCCTTCACACAACTCGCGTCCCTTCTGGATGAAGCTTTTGCCAACGCGGCCTCCAACCCCATCGATTTGACAACAGACCCGCGAACGGCTGCCTGGAACGAAACCTACCGGGAGTTGGGATGCAATCCGAAAAAATTCCCAGCCGCTCACCTTGCACTCCTGAAGCGAATTCAGAAACCAGGCGCCTCCATTCCTTTCATCAACAAGGCGGTGGCGATCATGAACGACAACTCTATCCGGGGTGTCTTGCCTGTCGGTGGGGATGACGTGCTCCGGGCTGGGGAAACCCTCGAACTTCGTTTCGCAGACGGGCATGAACAGTTTACGCCCTTGAGTGATCCGGAGAAAATCGAGCACCCGGATCCCGGGGAGATTATTTACGTGGTTGCGGAGACACGAGAGGTCATGTGCCGGCGGTGGAACTGGCGAAACGGATTTCAAACCCGGATCACTGAAGAAACGCAAGCCATGGTCATGAACATAGATGGACTCGGAGAGGACAGTGAGAAGCGGGCCATTTTGGTTCGTGATCGTGTGGCCCGAATGCTTGAACAATACTGTAATGCCGAAGTCGAGACAGCTCTCCTGACGCCATCCGAGCCATATTTTCGATTTGGGGGGGTAAAGGATATGCGAGGGAAAAGATCAGGGGCAAATCTTAAACCTTAAATAGTCACAACCAATCTTTAATATTTAAGATGCGACCCGGTTCATCTACTAAAAATAATTCATAATAACGGCATTAAGTGTGACGGCAAAAAGCCGCCGCGCCTTATGCCGAGCGTTGTTCGCGAGGATTGCAATCCGCCGGCCGTAAGCTGATCCGCGGCGATTATGTTTTAGATTATAAAGGAGGAAAGTTATGGCAACGTTACCAGAAGAAGTGAGTAAAGCATGGGAAGACCGGGAAGGTCCTATCATTCTGTCAACTGTAAATGGAGACGGAATTCCTAATGCTATATACGCTACCTGCGTGTCAAAATTCAGCAAAGATACTATAGTGGTTGCGAATAATTATTTTTCTAAAACACTCGAAAACATACTTGCAGGCAGCAAAGGAACAATTCTTTTTATAACAAAAAAAGGAAAATCCTATCAGATAAAGGGAACTATTGAATACCACAAAGAAGGTAGTATCTTTGAGGATATGAAAAAATGGAACCCTAAGAAACATCCAGGTCATGCTGCAGCAGCATTGAAAGTGGAAGAGGTCTATACGGGAGCAGAGAAACTTGTTTAGGTATAGCCTTAAAAGGATGGGGTCAAGAGCAGACCCTATAACTCTATTGCGGGTTCCCGCGTCTCACCCGGCCGTTAAGCATCTGATTTGAGATGGAGTTGCGAAAGGGAAAAAATGTTAAGAAATGAAGGCGAAAGGTTGAGGCGGGTCGTTGTGTGTTCGCCAAAACGTGAATATGCCCGTGCCAGCAATTTTGAAAAGCATAATATTGGCGAGCTGGGTATTCCAACAGTTGCAATTCAGCAGCATGATACGTTGAAATCTAAACTTAGCGAGTTTGGGGCTGAACTGATAGATATTTCAGAATTAGATGAACATCCAAATTCTGTTTTCACGCGCGATACAGCACTTTGTACGCCGCGAGGATATATAAAACTGCGGCTAGGTTTAGAAACTCGACAAGGCGAAGGGGAGTGGATGGCCGCAACTTTAGATTCACTTGGCGAATCTTGTGTGGGTAAAATCAAAGCACCAGGAACAGTTGAAGGGGGAGATGTTGTTCTAGCGGGGAAAGTTGCATTTATAGGGAAGTCAATACGTACGAATGGGGAAGGGATAAGACAACTTTCTGCGCTGTTGAAGATGATGGGATATGATATTCGGGTAATAGAATTGCCCAATACAATCTTGCATCTTGATAAAGCCTTGATGGTTCTTGGCCCAAGACAAGTCCTTTATTGTAGGGGCCTAATATCAAAAGAAAAGATAAAAGGCTTTGAAGGAATTGGAATATCTTGTGGAGGAGATACCACAGCGAATATTATATGTTTAGGAGATAAAAATCTGATCATACATCGCTCAAACTCAATCGTAATAGACCACCTGGAAGCCGAAGGGTATATAGTTCATAATCTTGATTTGGGCGAATTTGCCAAAGGAATGGGTGGACCAAATTGTCTCATTATGCCTGTCGAGCGCGGTACCTAACCCAACATGCACTTGACCGGGCTTTGCCCGGAGGGTAAGCGGCGCGATTTGCCAAATTTGTTTATGGCCAAACGGCAGCCGGAGCCAAGACACCAGGCAAGTGATGTAGCCGTTAGCGTCAGAAGGAGCGGAAAAGGATAGAATGAAAGTCACCATTTTCGGGGACTTTAGGGCCGCCTTTCACATTTTTATCATAAATATGGACGGCCCACCTATCTAATGACATTCCATGAATTGGAAATTTTTAGGAGGGAAATAGAATGGAAGTAAGGCTTAATAATCACGGACAGAATTTACTTTCCACAAAGGTATTTTTCAGTGATGAAAGTGGGTTCGCTGTCGCTTCCGTAATCGTTATGGGCGAGACAGACGCCGTCCTTCTCGATGCACAGTGGAGTTTGTCAAACGGCCATCGCGTTGCAGCGGAAATACTGGAAACCGGCAGAAACCTGAAAACAATTTATGTCACTCATGCACACCCCGACCACTACTTCGGATTGGGGCCGATTGTTGAGGCCTTTCCCGGGGCAAAGGTCGTTGCCCTTCCAGAGGTAGCCAGCACTATCAATAAACAGATGTTCGGTAAAATCGATCATTGGAGAGACATTATCGGGCGCACTAATGTCCCGACAATAGCGGTCAAGATCGAGCCTCTTACCGATAACCACTTTGAGTTGGAAGGGCAACGCATTGAGATAATCTCGAAAATTATGGGGGACCTGAAATATAATACTGTTGTCTGGATTCCCTCCATAAAAACCCTCTATGGTAGTGATGTTCTCTTCAACCAGGCCCATCCCTTTACCTGCGAGATTACGGCTGAGGAGCGAAGACAGTGGTATCATGATATTGAGCGGATAGAGGGGTTGGGGGCGGAAGTGGTCATACCTGGCCATCAGAAACCGGGCATGCCTTTCGACTCGTCTTGTTACAAGTTTATGAAAGACTACCTTATTGCTACTGAAGAAGAGCTTGAAAATACAACGGACACCGGCTCATTCTTTTATGCAATGGCTTTGCGCTTCCCTGATGCCAATCTCCTTTTCTTAAGTAATGAGATGAACGCCGCTGTTTTTAAGGGAGGAAGGGATTGGGAGTGGCGGGACTAATTAGTTTAAGGGATCACAAAGGGGTCACCCACCCTACGGTATGATGAAAATGCGAATAGCTCAATAGAAGTTTCAGAATTTTGATTATCTTACGGCACTGCACAACCACGTCTCTGAGCTGTCAAAATA
>JBAPTR010000123.1:0-3033 GCA_049282265.1 Desulfatiglandaceae bacterium
GATCTGCTTGCTTCCTGCCACCTTGTAAATGATCCTGAATTTCTTGACTCTAAAACTCCGCAAACCCGAGAGCTTATCCTTAAGGGCTTTACCACAATACGGGTTGTCTGATATCTTGAACAATGCAGCCTTCACTCGCTTTTTCAGAAGCGGATGAAGGCTCCTGATCAGTCCCACTATTTCATCAGGAATTCTGAGTTTCAAGCGCTCTGTCATTGGTCCAAACAGGTTGGCTATGCGAATAATTCATCCAGCGTATAAAGAGAAGCCTTCTTTTTCTTCAACGCACTGAGACCTTTCTTGATTTCTTCCATAAGCTCGCTATCGCTCAGAACGGTCTGGGTTTCACGCCAGCTTTCGAACTCATCAGGACTTACCAGGACGGCAGCAGGACGGCCGTTCTTGGTGATAACAACTTCCTCATCCGTCGTATCGATCAATTCCAATAAAGCGCTCAGTTTCATTTTTGCTTCTGAAAGGGACAGGGTTTTCATAATTAACCTCCTATTCTAGTCGACCAGAATATAGGTCATTATATCATGTCATGTTTTCATGTCAAGGATGATGGGCAGGAGAAGATCAGGCATGTTGCGTGAGATACCAATCGTAGGTCTGCCTGATTCCATCTTCCAGGGGGATTCTTGCCTTCCAACCCAGGTTGTGGAGACGCGAGACATCCAGGAGTTTTTGGGGAGTGCCGTTGGGTTTCGAGGTATCAAACCGGAGGGCGCCGTTGAAACCGACGATACGGGCTACCATCTCCGCCAGTTCCCGGATGGTCAGGTCTTCACCGACCCCGATATTGACCATCTCCCTGCCATCATAGTGCTCCATCAGATGCAAGCAGGCATCTGCCAGGTCATCCACGTGGAGGAACTCCCTTCTGGGCGTACCGGTGCCCCAGATTTCGACCTCGCCTCTCCCTTCCATCTTGGCCTCGTGGCATTTGCGGATCAAGGCCGCTAGGACATGCGACGTCTCCAGGTCGAAATTGTCCTTGGGGCCATAGAGATTGGTGGGCATAACACCCATGAAGTGAGTTCCGTACTGACGGTTGTAAGACTCACACATCTTGATCCCTGCGATCTTGGCAATGGCATAGGCCTCGTTTGTAGGCTCCAGAGGGCCGGACAGAAGGTATTCTTCTTTTATCGGCTGGGGGCAGAGCTTCGGGTAGATGCAGGAACTGCCCAGGAACAGGAGTTTTTTCACACCGGATACGTATGACGCATGGATGATGTTATTCTGGATGCAGAGATTCGTATAGATAAATTCGGCGGGATATGTATTGTTTGCCAGGATTCCCCCTACTTTCGCAGCCGCCAGGAACACATAGTCGGGTCGTTCACTCTCAAAAAAGGCCTCCACATCCTTTTGTCTCATAAGATCCAGCTCCTGGTGCGTTCTGAGGAGCAACTGTTCGTGATTTGTTTCGCGCAGTTTTCTGACAATTGCCGATCCCACAAGTCCCTGATGCCCCGCTACATATATTTTCGATTTTATTCTCATGGTATCCCTAAGATCTCGAAAGCATAGTCGTCCTTATAGTCGGTGTCGGAGATCAAGCGTGTCGAAGCGAAAAGCGCCTAGACCTATACTGCCTGAGGTCCTGGGCCCAGCCGCCCACTATAAGGCTTCGCAAAATCCAGAATCTTTGCTTGCGATGCTTCAAGGATTGAATCTCTGATAAAGGTACTCGCATCCAGGATCTCTATCCCTATCAACTCACCGCTTTCATTGAGTTCTGCCGTAATGTTTGGGCTCAGCTCTACACTGCCAGCTTCTTTTTCATCAGATATGAAGAGATGCAGGATATCTTCATCTTTAAAATAGGTCATTTTTGTTTTAGTCATGAATAAATTTCTATTTCAGATCTCACCTATTCAAACTGGCTATAAGTCCTGAATCCGGCATTGTTGCACAACTGGTCTTTTTCAGCCTCTTTCAGGTCTTCTCGAACCATCATTCTGACGAGTTCCTCAAAAGAGACTTTTGGTTCCCATCCGAGCTTTTTCCTTGCCTTGGTTGGATCACCCTGGAGACAATCCACCTCAGTGGGACGGAAATAGCGGGGATCAATGCGGACCAGCACTCTTCCCGTGGCACTGTCTTTCCCTACCTCTTTCACACCCGCACCTTCCCATTTCAAATCGATCCCGATCTCCTCGAATGCCCGCTCAACGAACTCTCTCACAGAATGGGCCTTGCCGGTCGCGATGACAAAGTCTTCCGGTTCATCCTGCTGCAGCATCAGCCACATGGCCTTCACATAATCCCCTGCATAGCCCCAGTCCCTCTTTGCGTCCAGGTTTCCAAGGTAGATTCCGTCCTTGAGACCCAGCTTGATCCTCGCCACCGCCCTGGTGATCTTCCTGGTCACAAACGTCTCCCCTCGAATGGGCGACTCGTGGTTGAAGAGAATGCCATTACAGGCGAACATGTTATAGGCCTCCCTGTAATTAATGGTAATCCAGTAACCGTAAAGTTTGGCGGCCGCATAGGGGCTCCGCGGGTAGAAGGGCGTGCTTTCCTTCTGAGGCGTTTCCTGCACCTTTCCGAAGAGTTCGCTCGTGGAGGCCTGATAAAATCGCGTCTTCTGCTCCAGGCCAAGGATCCTGATGGCCTCCAGGAGGCGCAGTGTGCCCAGGGCGTCTGAATTGGCGGTGTATTCCGCTGTCTCAAAAGAAACCCTTACATGGCTCTGTGCGGCAAGATTGTAAATTTCGTCCGGCCGGGTCTCCTGGATGATACGAATCAGATTTGTGGAATCCGTCAAATCGCCATAGTGCATAAAGAAATGGACGTCCGTCTCATGGGGATCCCGGTAGAGATGATCCACCCTGCCCGTATTGAATGAAGAGGAACGTCGCTTGATTCCATGGACCTCATAGCCCTTCTTCAACAGGAAATCTGCCAGATAAGCACCATCCTGGCCGGTAATCCCCGTGATCAGTGCTATTTTCATATGTTCTTGCCTCCTGCTCCGCCCATGTGCGGCCGGAAATATTCTATTGTCTTTGCCAATCCCTCTTC
>JBAPTR010000124.1:0-7477 GCA_049282265.1 Desulfatiglandaceae bacterium
ATCCCGAAAAGCTCGAACAAACGATCATGGCGGTTCACAAGCTCGGATGGCAGGTGTCCATCCATGCCATAGGTGACCTCACTATCGAGACAGCCATCGGGGCCCTCGAAAAGGCAAATGCCTTGAAAGGCATACAAAATGTGCGGCCCCGCATCGAGCACTGCGTCATGGTTACCCCTCCGATGATAGAGCGAATCAGGCGTCTGGGCATCATAGTCATCCCCCAGCCCGGGTTTATCTGGGGATTGGGTGATAGTTATATTAACCAGCTGGGTTCGGAAAGGGCATCCCAAACCAAGCCCTTCAGAACACTGCTGGACAACCGTATCCCTATGGCGTTCAGTTCCGACCGGCCGGTGATCGACGGGGCCCCCCTTCTCGGCATCCATGCCGCTGTGAACCAGAAGACCATGTCCGGCCGGGATTATGCGCTCTCGGAAAGGATAACGGTCGAAGAAGCGCTGCGCTGCTATACCCTGAACGGGGCCTTTACCACCTTTGAGGAAAATATCAAAGGGTCGATTAAAGCCGGGAAACTGGCGGACCTGGTCGTTCTGTCCGAGGACCCCCGATCAGTGGCTCACGATAAAATAAAAGATATTCAGGTAGTTGCAACCATGGTGGGCGGTGAATTTGCGTATGATACGGAAGTCGGGAAATGAGCGAGAATAATTTTTTGTCCATTGATTCCGTCTCCATGCGCTTTGGGGGGCTTCAGGCGCTTGACCAGGTCTCCTTTGATGTCGCCGAAGGTCAGATATACAGCCTGATCGGCCCGAACGGGGCTGGCAAGACCACGATGTTCAACTGCATCACCCGCTTTTACACGCCCCAGGGCGGTCGCATTTCGTTTTGCGGCAATGATCTGCTCGCTCTGAAGCCGGACCATATCTGTGCCATTGGTATCACGCGGACTTTTCAGAATATCGAGTTGTTTCCGAAGTTGTCGGTAAGCCAGAATATCCTGATCGGCCTTTACAGTCATTTCAACTACGGTTTGATGGGTTCCTTTTTTCGGACAGGGAAAGTGAAGCGTGAAGAGCGGAGACACCGGAGACGGGCCGAAGAGATCATGGAATTTCTCGGTCTCATGCCGTACCAGGATCAGCGGGTATCTAGTTTTCCCTTTGCGCAGCAGAAACTTGTCGAGTTGGGACGGGCCCTGGTGACCGACCCCAAGCTGATTCTCCTGGATGAACCCGCTTCTGGGATGAACCAGGAGGAAAAAGATATGCTGGCCCGCATCATTTCCGAGACGGGGTCGGGCCTGAACAAGACCGTACTCCTGGTCGAGCATGACATGGATTTTGTCATGAAAATATCCGAGAGAATATGTGTCCTGAACTTCGGGGAAAAATTAGCCGAAGGAACGCCGGAGGAGATCGGGAAGAATCCCCGGGTGATTAAGGCTTATCTGGGGGCGGCATGAAAAATATTGGAAAGGGAGAGCAGTGTCGCCATCCCCATGAGTGACAGGATTTCCATCGATGCGGATATTTTCAGGCCGGCCGGAACGGTATAGCCTTTGAGGATCGCTCGGGCAGAGCCCGAGGTTTAATTATAAGCAATTAAAGATACTGTATTGAACTTAAAAAGCCAGAGACATTTGTTGATGATCCCATCACAGACATCTTGCGAAGCGGAGCCAGGAAGCTTTTAGCCGAAGCCGTTGAAGCAAAGATCGAACTTTTTTGTCCCAATATGGGGAACTTAAAAACGTTCAAGGACGAAAAAAAATTACTCGAAATGGCTATCTCTCTGAGCGCGAAATTCAAGCGGGCGTCGGCCCGGAAAAGATGGATACATCTGTATCATCCTAAATGGCTGATACTATAAAGGGAGTTAAATTCGTCAATGGAGTCGAGGAAATGAGGAACGCCGCCTAATTTTTCATGCACAACCCTTGACCATGAGTCGTCGCACAACGACAGTGAGGAGGAGACACATTGGCAGACATGACCAAAGAGTGGAGAGAGGTACAGAACTTTCAAGACGAAAAAATTGAGGTCATCTTCCGGAAAGCAAGGCCGATTGAAGAGTCCAAAGGCCGATGTCCACCGTTAGCGCCGGGAGTGACCGTCAAGGACGGCATTCGCTATGAGCGGGATGTTGCCCTGCGGCTACGCGATGGAATCACCATCTACACCGACATCTACCGCCCGGACGGCGCTACAGACGTGCCCGCCATCGTGGCCTGGAGTCCCTACGGAAAACGTGCTGGCTATGCCGGCCAGACAGATGTCCCAGGCGTGCCCACCGGGACCTTCTCTGAAATGGCGAAGTTCGAGGGTCCCGACCCGGCCTACTGGTGCCACTATGGATACGCGGTGATTAATCCTGATGCGCGTGGCGCTGGCAACTCCGAAGGTGACATACTTCAATATGGCTCGACTGAAGGCCGCGACTGCTACGACTTGGTCGAGTGGGTGGCGGCGCAAGAATGGAGCAACGGAAAGGTCGGCATGTCGGGCAGTTCGTGGCTGGCTATCATCCAGTGGTTCGCTGCTGCGGAACAGCCACCCCATCTCGCCTGCATCGCACCCTGGGAGGGGAGGGCTGATTCCTACCCCCAGGGAGGCGTGCCAGAGTATGGCTTTGCTGGCGCTTTGATTGAGTCAGGTATGATTTGTGGGAACGGACGGGTCGAAGACAGAGTTGCCATGTCCCTTGAGTATCCTCTTATGAATGGCTACTGGGAGGACAAGAGACCTAAGTTTGGGAAGATCGAGGTCCCTGCGTACATCACGGCTGGTTGGAGCCATTTCCATTTACACGGATCTATCGAGGGATTTAGGCGGATTTCCTGCCCCCACAAATGGCTCCGAGTCCATCGGGATTTTGAGTGGCCCGATTATTATACTCCTCAGAACTTGGAAGACCTGCGGCGCTTCTTCGACCGCTATCTGAAGGGCATAAGAAATGGCTGGGAGCTTACGCCCATGGTACGAATGGACGTGATGGACATGGGCGAGATTGATTACCAGTTGAGACGCCCGGAAAAAGAGTTCCCTCTTGCTCGAACGCGCTATGAAAAGCTTTTCCTTGATGCAAGCGCGGGCCAACTCTCGCCCGAACCTGTCGCACAGGAGTCTGCGGTCAGCTACGAATCCGCGAAAGGACTGACGACGTTTTGCCTTAAGTTCAATAAGGATACCGAGATAACTGGCTACATGAAGCTGCGCTTGTGGGTAGAGGCTGACGGAGCGGATGATATGGACCTTTTCGTGGCAGTTCAGAAGCTGGACGACAAAAGCGAATTCGCCCCAACACTCGTTTTAGGGCAGCCCCATCCTGGCGCTCCCGGCTTATTGCGTGTCTCGCACCGCGAGCTTGATGAGGAGCGCTCAACTCCGTTTGAACCGGTCCACACTCATCGTCGAGAGCAACTGCTGCAGCCAGGGGAGGTGGTCCCGGTAGAGATCGATATCTGGCCCACGAGCAAGTTCTGGCACGCGGGCGAGCAAATTCGTGTCGTGGTGTCCGGCCACTACATACGGGAGCCAGGGTGGTTCGAGCATTTTACCTGGGCTTTGCGTAACCGGGGGCAGCACATTATCCACACGGGCGGGAGATATGACTCACATCTCCTTGTGCCGGTAATTCCCCGCCGTTCTATCGTAATAGACGAGGCGCAGATGAACGTCGGGGTAGGGGCAATGCTGAGTGGCTCAAGGCGCTCCGAGTCTGGCCATTAAGGCCCTATTGGACAGAAGGGTATGGGCGGCCTTAGGGCATACGCAAAAATTAATTCACATTTTTCAACGGACTAATGGAGTAGTTCCAGTTTTGGCGTTGGATGTAATGCTTTAGATTAATTTTCTTCAACTGTTTATCACAAATGCGAATGCCCTCTTGATACTGTTTCGTATGAAGGGCCGCACGGATATTAAGGCCAGCTGAAGTTTTGGTTGTCCGTATAAATTTCAACACGGTTTCATAGTCGGTCAAAGGATGGGCCGCCCAGTTATCAAAACATTCGGTGCTCGATCGGGTTCCATTTTGACGCCCCTGGAGGATAATGGCACACTTACAGTTTGAAACGGCTATAACCTTTAGAATTCAATCAATGTTCACGCAAAGACGCCACCAGGCCCGCAAGGATAAAAGAATCAATTTTTTGGTGTCTTTGCGCCTTTGCGCGAAGTAATTCTTACCCATTAATGAATCATTCCGGAAAAGGAGGATCTTTATGTTTGGCAAGACCTGGGAAACATCGGAGAGGCAATATGGCATTATCAAGGAGAGCAGTGTGTCCATCCCCATGAGTGATGGAATTTCCATAGATGCCGATGTTTTTAGACCGGACAGTGATGAAAAATTCCCGGCCCTTCTGGGAGCCCACCCCTATGAAAAAAAATTACAGACCGATGCCATGATGCCACAAGGTCTAAACATGGCCAACGGGGGTATTGAGGCCGGGGATTCCAATTTTTATGTCCGCCGCGGGTATGCCCATATTATCGCCAGCAACCGCGGATCGGGGAAATCGGGCGGCATATACACCAACTACGGCCCTAGGGAAGTCCGAGACACCTGTGAAATCATCGAATGGATTGCCGGACAGCCCTGGTGTGATGGCAACGTAGGCATGTTCGGTGTTTCCGCTTTTGCAGTGTCGCAGCAGCAGGTCGCCACCCTGAAGCCGCCTCACCTCAAGGCGCTTTTTACCCCCTTTGGATACACCGACTTCTACCGGGACAAATTTTATCACGGCGGCATCCTTTCCCACGCCTTTATGCAGGGCTGGACAACGACCATTGATAATTTCAGATACGAGAGCTGGTGCCTTGGAAACTGGGGTGAGCAGAAATACAGGGACGCCATCGCCCGAGCCCTCGATGATGATGAAATTCTCGCGATACCCTATCTCGCGGGGGCCCTCCGGGCGCCTGAAGTCCCCCGCAATGCCCTCATCGTGGACATCATCCTCAATGACCTGGACGGGTCCTATTTTGAAGAGCGCAGTGTGGATTATTCCAAAAACCCGGAAGTCCCAGCCTACCTTGGCGGCGGCTGGGGCATGTACGGGTTGCACCTGCCCGGGGCATTCCGAAGCTGGGAAAACTGGAAAGGCCCCAAAAAAATGATCGTCGGGCCGCCCATTTATCTAGACAGGCCGCTTTACCAGTATGCCTTTGAATCCCTGCGCTGGTTCGATTACTGGTTAAAGGGTATTGAAAACGGCGTGATGGAAGAGCCCCCCGTCAAACTATTTGTCATGGGAACGGGAGAATGGCGTTTTGCCGACGAATGGCCACTGCCCGAGGCCAGATGGACGCCCTTTTACCTCCACGAGAAAGGCCTGCTGAGTGAGCACGAGTTCTGGCCGAATGAGGGATATACGAGCTTTGAGGATTCATTCATGAATCGTGAGGGGCTTTGCTTCTCAACGCCGTCACTGATCGAGGATACAGAGGTCATCGGACCCATGGTTTTGAATATGTACGCCTCATCGACCGAGAGCGAGGTGTTATGGTTCATCAGCCTCTGGGACATCGTTCCGGAAGGCTATGAAACAATGCTGACGCGTGGCTGGCTGCGGGGCTCCCAGAGAATGCTGGACCCGGAAAGATCCAGGAAATGGCAACCCTACCACCTGCACACGAAACGCGACCTCCTCGTACCCAATGAAATATATGCATTCAACATAGAAATCAGGCCCATTGCCAAGCTCTTCAAAATGGGCCACCGGATCGGTCTGAGGGTTAAATGCGTTGATGACGAAAAACCGGGGTCATTCAGGGAAGCCGTCGGCCAGGGTCACCTCTGGCGGCAGTCCGGCTCTCGGGTGACGGTTTACCACGATGCAGACCACCCCTCTCACCTATTGCTACCCATTACGAAGGGAAATATCATCGGAACCTACATGTCTGGAGGGAAAACCTCCTCGGAGTTCTTTCCTTACCGGAAGTTCTGATGATCCGAATCACGCAGAAATCGCTCGATTGTTTATTGTCTGTTGTCGGTGGTATTAAAACATTCATGGCGAATTCATTAAACTTTAGACACCATCCGGTCATGGTGGTTAACGCGTTTATCATCGAAAGCGGAACGCTATAAGTTACAACGCGCAAGGAAAAATGGTTGTCGCCTTGAGGCGTCAATACCATCTTTAAACAATCATGTTCATCTGAGCAGCGCGGCGTTCCGGCTTCTGAACGCCTGCTTCCGACTTCTTCCAAATGGAGTTTTGTCTCAATGATAGTGGGGCTCTACGAATATCTGGCGCAGGAGGATGATTGCAATGCAACGATCAACGGCACAGAACCACTACGGCAGCATGACCTCTGAAAAGGAATCCGCACTCGGGTGGATTGAGTCGAACAGCGACCTTTATAAAGAAATTGCCGAGGATATATGGCGCCATCCGGAATTGAGTCTGGTTGAATTTCGAGCGGCAGAAAAATTGACGGCGCTTCTGGAGAACAACGGCTTTACAATCCGGAAAGGCATTTCCCATATGCCCACCGCTTTTGTGGCCACCTGGGGCGAGAGCAGTCCTGTAATCGGTTTCCTGGCTGAATATGACGCCCTGCCAAATCTGTCTCAAAGAGCGTCGACCACGGAACATTCTCCCATCATAACGGGGGCACCGGGACATGGTTGTGGGCATAACCTGCTGGGGACATCCAGCTGCTTTGCGGGAATCGCAACCAGGGTTGCAATGAAGAAGCACGGCATCAAAGGGACCATCAAAATCTTCGGGACACCGGCTGAAGAAACATTGGTGGGCAAAGTATTCATGGCGCGCGACGGCGTTTTTGACCACACCGACATGATGATCACCTGGCATCCTGAAGAAACGAACGGCGTTGACTATAAATCCTTTCTGGCGCTCAACAGCATTAAATTCCGATTCTCCGGTCGATCGTCCCATGGCGGCTCGGCACCGGAAGCCGGGCGGAGCGCACTGGATGCCGCAGAGCTTATGAGCACGGGTGCCAATTACATGAGAGGGCATATTATACAGGACGCACGGGTCATGCACGTTATCAACAGGGGGGGTGAAGTCCCCAACAATGTCCCGCCGGACGCGGAGATCTGGTATTTTGTCCGAGCGCCCAGAAGGTCTCAGGTCGATGAGGTTTGCAACTGGCTCCGAGACATTGCCAGAGGAGCCGCACTGATGACTCAGACAAAAATGAACCATCAACTTTTAACGGCCACCTATGAGGTGCTCCCGAATAAAGTGCTTGCAGGGGTGGGGGATCTGAATGCCACCCTAATCGGCCCGCCGTCCTTTTCGGAAGCTGACCAAGAATTCGGCAGGGATATCCTGAAATCCATGGGAATCTCAGCGAAAGCCTTTGCATTTGATACCGGCTTAACCCACCCGGATCTGAGCAGAACATTTCCGGATATCGATATCTTCAAGGCGTCAACCGATGTCGGCAATGTCAGTTGGATGTTTCCTACCCTGACATTCAGCGTTGCCACAAAGGCCAGGGGAACGCCGCAGCATTCCTGGCAGATGGTC
>JBAPTR010000125.1:0-4915 GCA_049282265.1 Desulfatiglandaceae bacterium
ATCTCACACTATCCACAAATCCTTTCAGGGCTTCCGGCATTACCGGATAAATCCTATCCTTGGAGCAAATCGATTCACCTCTGTTGTCACCAGATTCCTTGAGAAAATAACGCACGGCTGAATCCATCCTGGTGGCCAAAAGTTCTACCTTCTTTTGACGTAGGGCCGCAATGAAAACCCTGACCCTGTTCTTTCCTTTTACAAAAGACGATTCAGGAACAACAGTCGAGAACCTCCTCCTGTTTCCTCTTCGCCAAAAAGTACCGGTGACGGTCCGAACAATCCCGTTCACTGCCACAACCAGGTCAAGCCGGTCGGGACCTTGCGCTTTATCAAAAACGATGCTTCCCTTTATCTGCGCAGGCACAAAGTGTGATTCGGGATCTATATCTTCATACTGCACTTCCTGGTCTAATTGGACACCACCTATTGCTTGCTTTGCGATTCCTATATCGGAAACTCTCTCCCCCTGAAGAAAGCCGAATTGCGACCTGGGAGGTTCAGCGCCCGTCCCCAGATAAGCGAGCTTCCACCTTAACGTCCGGCTCTTTCCTGCCAGATGCTCTGGAAACACAAAACGTTTGTACATACCGTTATAGGCGATTTTTTTCTTTCGCTGAGCAAAGGAAGCGTCAATTGCCGCATGACCATCCACCTTTCCCGGCAAATGCACGCCCAGGATTTTGGCCACGGTGGGAAGGATGTCAATCGACTCGACATTGTGGTCATCTGTCACCCCCTTTTGCTGATGTGGAACTTTAATAAAAAGCGGGACCGGAAGAATATCTCCACTGTTCCTCTCCGTCAAATGCCGCCTCTCGCCATTGGGATGGAAACCGACCCCGTGATCCGCTGTAATAATGATAAGCGATCGCTCATACAACCCGATTTTCTTGAGGTGATTGACCAACTCGCCCAGCAAGGTGTCCACACATCCCACCTGCAGCAGGAAACGCCTATAGGCCTCCACCACCGATGTATTGTCGTCTTCCCACTTTTCTGCGTTGAGCCCTTCAATGCGGGTTAAGAAAGTGTAGCGTTTACCGGAAGGAAGATAAATATACGGCACATGGGGAAGAAGGCTGTGCAGGAAATACATGGTGGGTTTCTTGGTGGGCCGAATGGAATCAACAAATTGCCTGAAGTCTCTAATCCGATCATTTTTCAAGGCCTTCAACTCTTTGTTGATGATTCCCGCTTTGATCCTGGAGATGTCCTTTTTGCTGGAACCATGAACCTTCAGTGTCCGGAAATTCTTCCAATTCTGTGAGATATCCGGCAAGCTCTTCGTGTAAGCATGGGGAAGAACAATATGGAGATACACCACGGAGAGATCCTCCAAGAGTGATTCCATCCTGTCAGGAAAAGGATCGTTCTCTCTCTTGAAAAGTCTATCCGGACACAAATGTGTGCTCTTTTCAAATACCTTCAGCCTGTACTGTCCACCCAGCAGAGTAAACAGATTCCTGGGATAGGAAGCGGCATTCGGCAATCGAAAACTCTTTACGTAGTTTCCGGTTAACACCGCGGGAATAGCAATATGGGTTTCATCCGCGACGGTCGTGGCATTGCGGAACCAATATGCATCCTTTGACAGGGTGGCAAAATGGGGGTACCGTACTTTGTCTATATTCCCTTTTGCGTCCTGGAGCGCGGTAGACGCGAATTCGTCAAGAACTACCATGATAATGGGAGGAGGCGCTTTTATAGTTGCTATTGCATCGCTATGGGATTGATCAGGAGACACCAAGCTAAAAACCGGAGAATCAAGAAGAAAAAGACCAGGGAAAATCAGTACCACTGGTGAAAGCACTGTCAGAAATGTGCGCACATGACGTATTTTGACATAAGCGAAAGCAAGGACGCCTCCTGCAAAGAATGCAAAAAAGACCTTCAGGCTGTCCGGCATCAGGCCAATTTTCTTAAAGACCGGCAGAAACAGAATGCCTGTTAAGAAGACCATAAAGAGGATGTGCAGGACCCTGCGTACACCTTTTCCGATTAGACCAACCAATGCTTCTGCAAATACAAGAGCACCCGGCACAAGGATGCACAAAATCGATATCAGAAAAAAGATATCCACAGGTTGAGATCGCCTGGCAACGAAGAACTCAGCATTTTGCGACAGCAGATCAAAGAGCGGCTGCGCAAGGGCGAAATTCACGAGTACAAAGATATGAAGACCATCCACGTAAAAGTCTTTATGTCGTTTCAGTTTCCCAAACAATGAAGCATTCTCCGGTCAGGACGATGGCATGGTATCATGTCTCGTTTTTGTCGATCGTGCCGATACACTTTATCCATCTTTCAAAAGATATTCAAAATCTTCCTTGACTCTATTTAGAAAGTAATAAACCACGGCCAAGGGGCCTTCTTCTTTCAATTTATGAGCATTTATAACAAAAAAACCTTCAGCATGGGTAACCTCTTTGGGCAAAGTCAAGCTCCTGAGACGGTTGAGGGCAATACTGACATCAAGATAGGGCAGTTCTTCCAACTGGCTTTCATAGGCCTTAATGGCATTTATTTTCAAATCCAGTGTACCTGAAATATCTACCAAACAGTTCACAGAGATGGCCTGCCCCAGTTCATAAAAGGCTACTTCACATTCCCATGCGCACTTTCTGATCGCCTCGCAAACGAAGAAAGATGCTGCCCGGTGATCAGGATGAAATTCGAGAGGAGACGGCACATACACCATCCCAGGTTTGTATTTTCTCAATAGATCAACCATTCTTGAGATAGCTTCTTTTGAGCCTGCAAGATTCCGATCTTCATATCCCCAGAATTCAATATCATCTATCCCAAGAAGTTTGGATGCACGGATTGCTTCGTTTTTTCTTCGGGCAATATATTCGTCCCTGGTAGCCTTTCCTGAAAAATCTCCCATCGCACCATTGGTAAGGATGACCAATTTTACGAGGTCTCCAGCTCTCGTGTGAATAGCAAGGCTTCCACCACAGCCTATCGTTTCGTCATCCGGGTGTGGTGAAAAAACAAGTACCCGCTTTCCTGTTAGGTCTGTTGTCTCATAAGGGATGATATCTTGTTCTTCTCTTAACATTATTTCCTGACCTCAGAATAATTGATCTGCCATCATTACTTGGGGTGTGGAGGATAATTTTTCCATGCCTGAAGCCGAACATCTCTTGGGTCATGCAGGCTTTTTCATTGACCCACAAAAGGTGTTTCTATATATTATTACTAAAAATAACAAGTATCAATTTGATAAAATTAACTAATTTGGCTTTTTCGGCACGTCTCTCTTGTGAAGTGGTTTCATTGAAAATATCCCCAACGGATTTCTCAGATAAGATCACCTGTATCTGAAACCACACAACGGGATCCACAGCGCTCCCTCAACGACACGTTTCCCAGGACTCAATTAATGACTGACTCAATTTTTTGGCAAGAGCTCATCCTAGAGGCGTCTAAAATTGACTACGGTGAACCATTGCCGGAACTTGACGAGACGTTCTTGTCCGTTTGGAGCCGTCATTATCACCGGATCGCATCTATTACCGCGATACACGCTCCGCTGTTGGAAATCGGCTCCGGCTATGGTGTCTTGGCAGCAGGTCTGGCCACACTAAGCAAGGGGACCATTTGGGCGACGGAACATCCCTCAAGAAAATACGTCACTAAGAAAGGTTACCGCCGGTTCTTGGAGACCAGAGGCGTCGGCCTTGTGCTCCAAGACCTCTGCCAAGGTCTGCCTTTTCGATCAAAGTGCTTCCAGCAGGTCTATTGCTGCGATGTTATTGAACACCTGCCTCCCCATCTCGTCCGCAGGCTTGTTTCCGAAATGTCGCGCGTGTTGGTTCCAGGGGGAGAACTCATCATTTCGACGCCTAATCTCTATCGGTTGGGCAATGTCTTCCGTTTTGTCATGGGATATTCGATCAATCCGCCTGTCGGTATCCCACAAATTGGAGAGACCTGGGGACATATCCGAGAATTTACTGCAAAAGAAGTACGTTCCCTCCTTGAATCATGTGGCTTCGAAATTGCTGATTGTTGCTTTGAAAGAAACCCCTATTTTACCGCCGATGCTTTCGGCGATGAGAATGTCTTTTCCAAGCGAGCCGTGAGATGGATAAACAGGATCAACCAGATGCTGAGAAACATTACGCCGTTTCTGGGCGATGAAATGTTCATTCTTTCCCGCAGGAAGGCCGAATAGCTCACGCGCTTGACCTGTAACAACTTGACCGCGGACTACCGTATCACAATACATCACCGTCCGCCATGGTATAGAATAAATTTGATGCAACCCAATCAAAGGAAAGCGACGAATCAAATATCCTTGCGGCAGGAACAATGCCAAGCGGTTCCTCCCGGGCATTGAATCCTGTATTCAACAGACCGCGTTGGAGAAAGTGCCCGGAAGGGAGCCATGTCTCTAGTGTCCCAATTCCTCGATCAGTCAAAACGCGGCCCAGCCGCGCCATAAAATCCCCCACTTCCCTCGCGGAGGATGACGCGACCAGATCCACCATGTAGGCCTTCGCCGCTTCAAGGAAAAGCACTGCGTAGCCCCTAATTTGTCTGCCGAACTTTGATCTGTATACCCAGATTTCATAGTTTCGCTCCGGATGTTTTCCAAAACGCCACTCCAAGAATTCCCTGTTACGTATCACCGCAAAAGGATAGAGGTCCCCATGCATTCCGAAAGGCGTTTCAAGAATTTGGTACGGAGGTATTATGTTGAGTATTTTTCCATGGAAAGGCCTTATGTTTTTCTCCAGGTCCAACGTCGTTGCTCTCAAAAAGACAGCACCGCCCGGCAGCTCCTTACCTTGGAGGATCTTTATCCCTAGCAGAAAATTGCGTCTTCCGGGGAAACCATAAATGAAAACAGATGCAATTGGCCCTCCATAGTGATTGAAGAACGCTTCGGCAGTCTGTACAAAGG
>JBAPTR010000126.1:0-103641 GCA_049282265.1 Desulfatiglandaceae bacterium
GGCGTAAACCCCAAATAGCCGTCCATGTTGGAACCCTGTGCCAAGTGCACTATGAGAAAGCGTCCGAAAAAGACCCTCAGGCTCTCCTCCTGATCTCCGGTGAATGAGACGACTTCGTTGGAAGTCATCATGATCCCTCCACTACTTGCTTTCATTCTCGATTTAGGCTATAAGGGGTGGGAAGAAGGATCCTGTTTCCAAGGTAATATTTGCATGTGGGAATTGAAATCGATCGTGGAAATGCATCTCCAAAAAGCAGCCGAAAAGAAACCCGTCCGGCGCGCTGCCCCACGCAGGACCGGCAAGTGCCTTGCGTGCGGCACCGATAAGATGAATGGGGGCAGACGTTACTGTTCAAAGGAATGCCGGCAACATATCGTGTGGGTCCTTTCGCTGTCCAAGGGGTTGCTTCGGACATTTAATACCAGGTACGCGGCTTTCAGTTTTACGGGAAATTACGTGGTGCTGGACATCCTGCCGGTCTGGACAAAAGGTATCAGCAGGTTCGTATGGCCCCGGACGAAGGGCCGAAAGCCTGCCCTGGACCTGAAGGACCTTGTCCTCGAGTCGGGACGGGAATGGCACCATATGGTGGATCACAAGAATTCCAGGAGTCTCGCATCTCTGCACCTGCTCCAGAGGAATCACGAGGCCCATCTGCGTCCGGAGAGCATCAAGCCGAGCAAATGCAGCCGCCCGCGATTGTCCAAAGAGGAGGGAGAGTCCCTGAAAATCCTCAAGATTGAAAAGGAGATCCTCTCAACCGAAAACTGCACTTCCAGGATCAAGAGCGCCTACAAGCGGCTCGCCAAACGCTATCACCCGGATATGGGAGGCGATGAAGAGGCCTTCAAACGGCTGAATGATGCCCACGAACAGATGCTCATGTGGATGGAAAATCCGCAATACACCTGTCGAAAGGCCCTCCTCAATTCCTGGTCCTATGACAGCACCGTCAACCGATGGACACCCCCTTTATGAATGCGAGTTAGCCCCAATTCTCATGGGCTGGGGTTGATGTTCCTTCCGCAGAAGGTCGTTGATGGTCTTTACGGGATTGAACGTGATGGGGGGGACTTCAACAAAAAGGGTGTTCCAGCGGGCCATGGCGCCGTTCCAAAGCCCGGGAAGCTCGAGGGCCTTAAGATCCTTTCCATCTTTGGATTTCCTACTGATGAGCACGGCTTCCGGGTCGACAAACCGCCTGAGATCAAAGGGTTTCCCTTTCCAATCCCTGACCCCGCAGACGAGGTCCACCGGGTTGAAGTGGGTTGATTCCGCAACGGTTCGCTTCTGTTCCCCGGATTGAAGATCGATTTGAGCCATCTCCACGATCTGACAGGAATGATTCCCTTCTTTGTCTATGACCCAGAAAGGCCCTCCTCCGGGTTCACCCGCGTTCCTCACCATGCCGCACACGCGAATAGGGCGGTTTAGCATTTTCAGAAGGTATTTTCTGCGGGTCTCAGGGGGCGCCGTTTTGAAAGTCTCAGGGGGAACAAGGAAGAGATCCTTTCGTGCAAAGGCCATGGCCTCGGCCAGGAGATCCTCATGGGGATTCTCCCCGGACAGGGCTTCCAGGTGTGTAAAGGCCTGGTTTTGAACATGGATCAGGAGACCACCCAGGATTTTTTTCCACTGAGAGGTGGCGCCCTTTAACCGGTCGGGGACAACATTGTCTATGTTCTTGATGAAAACCATATCTGCCTTCAGGTCATTGAGGTTTTCTATCAGGGCACCATGCCCTCCCGGCCTGAAAAGCAAGCGCCCATCCTTCTGCCTGAAGGGGAGATTGTCAGGATCGACGGCAAGGGTATCCGTGGAGGTTTTCTGGAGTGAGTAACCGATCTCATGGGAGACGCCTTTTTTCTGCTCATAGCGGTCGCAAACACGCTCAAAAAGGGATTGAAAGGCCTGAAGATGCTCTTCCGAGACAGTGAAATGGAGTTTGCAGATACCATTTCGGTCAGCAATATAGGATGCCGCCTCCACCAGATGCTCTTCAAAGGCTGTCCTGCTTCCGTCTCCGTAGGAATGAAACTTCAGGAGCCCTTTGGGCAGGGAGGAATAGTCCAGGCCCTTGTCCGTGAGCAGGAATTCAAGAATTGTTTTCAGGTCGCCGTCATGAACAAGCTTTTCCACGGAACTGCCGGCGGACCTTACCTTTTCGTCCAGGTCATGAATAAAGGCAAACCTGTTTATATTATCAAAAAACGTCAGGAGGCTCCCGGCATCCGAATCTTCTGATTGTGCTTGTCTGGTCAGGGATTCAATTTTCAGGGACCGGTTTCTGTTCAGGAATTTCAAAAGGACTTTGAACATGCGGGAGGCCGCTCCGGATGCGGGAACGAACTTCATGCAGCTGCGGGACGCTTTTTCCCCCTCAAAGAGCCCTTCAAAAAAACGGACTTCAGCAGCGGTGAGGACCCTGATGCCGTCTCCCGGTGTACAAGGTCTGGGTAGGCGGAGATAGAAAGGAGGCATTTCAAATAGTGCCATCTGCCGCATGACTTCCTTTACCGTGAGACCGTGGTTTTCAATCTGGCGGATATCGCTCGGCGCAAAGAGATCCTTCTGCATGGTAGATTTCTCCTCTCACAGACCTCTTGGAGGATACAAGAGTGTATTCTTTCTCGTCTTGAAATTTATCACCAGTATTCCTGATACGATCATAGACAAAGCCAGCAATATGTTTGGGGAGATGGGTTCTCCAAGAACGACCCCACCCAAGAAAACGCCTGCTATCGGCATAATGAAAATAAAGGAATGCAATGGAACGGCCCCGTATTTCCGGAGCATGGTATTCCATGCCACAAAACCAAAGGAGGCGGTTAGAAGACTCTGATACAAGAGGGCGACGAAGACTTTCGGGCCCACATGGCCTACCATCCTGCCGTCCCAGATAAAGCCCGCAATCAGAAAGAATGGGACTGAAAATATCATGGAGTAGAGCACGATTTGAAAAGGATCAAAGGCATGAATAATCCTTTTTACATAAACTGCGCTGCAGGCCCAGATAAAGGCAGCTAGAAATATCATCAGGTCTCCAACCTGCATGTCCGCTGTTATTTTCTGTTTCCCAATGAAGAGCACGGCCATTCCAGCGAATCCCATGCAAAGGCCCAGGATTGTTTTCTTTAGAATTCGATCTCCTGGAATGAAATAGTGGGCCAGAAAAAGAACGAAAAAAGGCTGAAGATTGATCAAAAGCGTTGCGCGGGAGGCATTGCTCTTGTTGAGGCCATGATAGAGCAGGGCCAATTGAAGAGTAAAAAGCACAGAAACGATTAACAATTGATGTGCCTGGCCATTTTTAATGCTTAACGAACGCCCGGTAACTCTGGCCCAAAGAAATATAGCGAATGCGGCAATACTGAAACGGAGCCCTGCTGTTGTGAAAGGTCCCAGTCCTGAGAGACTGGCCTTAATGGCCACGGCATTGGCCCCGAAGATGACGCACAGAAATGAACTGAAAATGGCGGCAGATAAGGGCAGTTCCTGATTATTGTTCGTGTTTTCAAAGCGTGTCATTCGTCTCCTTCCTGGGCAGCGGCCTCGGAACAAGATATGGGAACCAAAGGGAACACCCGTTTGCCGTGCGCCTCATGGAATTGATGACTTCCAACGAAGTCGTCTCATTTGAGGAGTTCAAGGAAGCGGACCTGAAAAAGAGTGTCAGGTTCGGCTCCTCTTCGTACCTCATAGGCCGTGCTCGCGGCATAAACCAGCTTTTTACAAAGTCATCAATGTTGAATTCTCCGTATTAGTGCTATGAAAGGAATTGAACCTTGCCTTTGAGCGCTTGTCAATAGAATTGTAGGATTGAACAGGGTTCGTGAAGACAGGAAAGGCGTGGGAAAGTTTTTTATAGAATTTTGGAAAAAACGATTTATAATATAATATTATGTAAAAAACGGTTGCAGTAATTCCCCAACGCCCGGTAGGAGCAAAGGAGGTTAGTCTACATTGAATCCATTTTACAAGAATCTGGCACTCTGGCTGGTCATCAGCCTGATGATGGTCATGCTGTTCCAAATCTTCAAACAGCCCACCAGGAGTAACGTTGCTGTTGGTTACAGCGACTTCCTGGGTATGGTGGAAAAGGGGGACGTCGTCCAGGTGACCATACAGGGCGATAATATCTCGGGTATTTCGTCTACTGGTCCTTTCAAGACCTATGCACCGAAAGATCCTGAAATGATCAACCTGCTCCGGAGTAAGGGGGTTAAAATAACGGCCAAGCCGCGGGAAGATTCTTCGTGGTTCCAGGTTTTCCTCTCGTGGGTCCCCATGCTTCTGCTCATAGGGGTCTGGATATTTTTCATGAAGCAGATGCAGGTTGGAGGGGGAAAGGCCCTTTCGTTCGGGAAAAGCAGGGCAAGGCTCATGACCGATTCCCAGGAGAAGGTGACCTTCGAAGATGTGGCCGGCATAGAGGAGGCAAAGGAAGAACTGGAAGAGATCGTGGAATTTC
Source organism: Desulfatiglandaceae bacterium (assembly GCA_049282265.1). GTDB lineage: Bacteria > Desulfobacterota > DSM-4660 > Desulfatiglandales > Desulfatiglandaceae > CAYUCJ01. The sequence continues at coordinate 4,475 of JBAPTR010000126.1, forward strand.
TGCGCGACCCCAAGAAGTTCACCAGGCTGGGAGGAAGAATCCCCAAGGGTGTCCTTCTCATGGGCTCTCCCGGAACGGGCAAGACACTGCTTGCCAGGGCCATCGCCGGCGAAGCAGGGGTTCCTTTTTTCAGTATCAGCGGCTCCGACTTTGTTGAGATGTTCGTGGGGGTCGGGGCGTCGCGTGTGCGTGATCTTTTTGTCCAGGGCAAGAAACATGCACCCTGCAATATTTTCATCGATGAAATCGATGCGGTGGGACGACACCGGGGGGCCGGGCTTGGCGGCGGTCACGACGAGCGTGAGCAGACACTCAATCAGCTCCTTGTGGAGATGGATGGATTCGAATCCAATGAAGGTGTTATCCTGATCTCGGCCACCAACAGGCCCGACGTGCTGGACCCGGCTCTTCTCAGGCCGGGTCGTTTCGATCGGCAGGTTGTGGTGCCGATTCCGGACCTCAAGGGACGGGAGGGCATCGTAAAGGTGCACCTGAGAAAGAAGCTTGTAGATGAAAAGGTGGATACGGTTGTCCTCGCACGGGGGACCCCGGGATTCACCGGTGCCGACTTGGAAAACATGGTCAACGAGGCGGCCCTTATGGCTGCACGGCGCGGCAAGGACAAGGTGGAAATGGTCGACTTCGAGGATGCCAAGGACAAGGTCATGATGGGGGCGGAACGCAAGAGCATGATCATCAGCGATGATGAAAAGAAGACGACCGCCTATCATGAATCCGGACACACCCTGGTGGCCAAGCTTATTCCAAATACCGATCCCATCCACAAGGTCACGATCATTCCGCGGGGAAGGGCACTGGGACTGACACAGCAACTTCCCGTAGATGAAAAACACACCTATCCGAAGGATTACCTCCTGGACAACATCGCCATACTGATGGGGGGAAGGGTGGCGGAGGAGATCGTCTTGAAAACGAAGACGACCGGCGCCGGAAACGACATAGAGAGGGCGTCTGGCCTGGCCCGGAAGATGGTGTGTGAATATGGCATGAGTGATAAACTGGGGCCCTTGACGTTTGGAAAGAAAGAGGAACAGATCTTCCTGGGCAGAGAAATTTCCCAGCGCCGTGACTACAGTGAGGATACCGCACAGCGGATCGACGATGAGGTCAGGGATATTGTCAACGGCGCCTATGAAAGGACTACCAAGCTGATAACGGCACATGTGGATATTCTTCACAAGATGGCCAACGCCCTTCTGGAAAAAGAGACCCTCACCGGAAAGGACGTCGAAGAGATCATGGGCATGGCGAAGCAGGGGGATAGCGAACAAACAGAACCCCCTGTCACAGTTTAGAGGAGTGTCCCATGCCGTTTTCCTTGGACTGGGGGCCACATCACCTTCGTTTGGACGAGAGAACCCACGTCATGGGGGTACTCAATGTGACCCCGGATTCCTTTTCCGACGGCGGATTGTTTTTTGAGACCGAACGGGCCATTGAGCATGGAATATCCATGGTTGAAGAAGGGGCGGATTTTATCGATATCGGTGGTGAGTCCACCCGCCCCTTTTCCGAGCCTCTTTCCAGTGAAGAAGAGGTTTCACGTGTTATCCCGGTCATCGAGGCCATTGCAAGGGAAGTTTCCGTACCCATCAGCATTGATACCTGTAAAGGCAGCGTGGCAAGGGAGGCCCTGAGAGCCGGGGCTTCCATCATCAATGACATCAGTGCGCTTCGACTTGATCCTGAAATAGCATCCGTTGCTGCAGAGGCGGGTGTACCGGTCATACTGATGCATATGAAGGGGACCCCCGAAAATATGCAGAAGAATCCCGTGTATGGCGATCTGATCTGGGAAATCAAGGATTTTCTGAAAGGGGCCGCTCAGCGGGCAATAAAGGCGGGAATTTCCGAAGATTTGATCCTGGTGGATCCCGGGATCGGGTTCGGGAAGACATTCGATCACAATCTTCAGATTATCCAGAATCTATCTTCATTTTCTTCCCTGGGCAGGCCCATCCTCATCGGCACATCCAATAAGGCCTTTATCGGCAAAATCCTGGGAAAAGAGGCCCATGAACGGCTGACGGGCACCATGGCGACTGTGGCGGTAACAGCCATGAATGGTGCGCACATCGTGAGGGTGCACAACGTAAAGGAAGCGGTGGAAACGGTGAAAATGGTGGATGCCATCAAGCGGGGCAGGGTGAGATAGATTACATCAAGATATCCATTTGGTCTTGGACATTTGTTTGGTATTTGGATTTTGACATTTGGAATTTTACAATCATTGCTTCCATACCCGCTCTTTTGTAACTTTCTAATTGTTTAGACCTTCGAGGTACGTGACGCATGCTTTTTTGTATGGACATTGGAAACACCAATATCGTCTTAGGCCTCATCCGGGATGGCGAAATTCTCCAACACTGGCGCGTCAGGACCGAGCGGGAGGTGACTTCCGATGAGTTTGGAATCCTGGTGTCCAATCTCTTCAAGAACAGCGGTATCGATACGGGGAGCATCAGCCATATGATTGTCTCCTGCGTTGTGCCGCCCCTGCTCAACACCATGGAGGAATTCGCAAAGCGGTATCTCCATCTCACTCCCCTCATTGTGGGACCGGATATCAAGACGGGAATGGCGATCCGATATGACAATCCCAAGGAGGTGGGGGCCGACAGGATCGTGAATGCCGTCGGGGCCTATGAGAAATACAAAAGGGCCATGGTGGTGGTGGATTTCGGAACCGCCACGACCTTCGACGTTGTTTCCGGCGCCGGAGAATACCAGGGAGGGGCCATTGCACCCGGTGTCTGGATTTCCTGCGAAGCCCTCTTTCAGAAGGCCTCCAAACTGCCCAGGGTGGAGATTTTTGCCCGCCCCAAGAGTGTCATTGCCAAGGACACCGTGAGCAGCATGAATGTGGGGATTGTCTATGGGTACGCCGGTCTTGTGGATGGCATAGTGAGACGTATACAAAAGGAGGCAGGGGAAGATCTCCTGGTGATTGCAACCGGGGGGTTGGCGCCGCTGATCTGCGATGTCTCGGATACCATTGATCATGTGGAGGAGTTCCTGACTCTTGAAGGGCTGAAGGTTATTTTTAAACGAAATCAATAATTCATTTCTTTGAATCCAAGTGAGACAACCGACCGGCGGGTCAAACCGGCAAATTCACGCTCCTCCTCCGGCGTGGATTTTATCAACAGATAGCTCTCCATGGGTGCCCCTATGAAGCATCTTCCAATCATCAAACCGCCCGGACTCAGAAAAGGCGATCTGGTGGGTCTCATTTCTCCTGCCGGCCCGGTGGAAGAAAAGGAATTGAAGGGGGGGCTGGCGCTTCTGGATTCAAAAGGCCTCAGGGTGCGGTTGGGTGCGCATGTGTTCGATCGCAAGGGATACCTTGCGGGAGAGGACGCCTCCCGTCTGGATGACTTCCATGGAATGTTCTCGGACCCGGAGGTCAGGGCGGTGTTCTGTACCCGTGGCGGCTACGGTACGCTGAGACTGCTGGACAAGATCCAGTATGACCTGATCAGAAAAAACCCGAAAATTCTGGTGGGCTTCAGTGATGTAACATCCCTGTTGATGGCCCTGCTGAAAAGGACCGGTTTGGTGACTTTTCATGGGTCCATGTTCCGGAATACCGCGGAGAGGAACATCGGAAATATTGATGACCTTTTAGGCCTACTGGGTTTTTCCGGCAACCACCGCCTGGTATTTGAGGGGACCCGGACATGCGTTCCCGGGAACGGACGCGGCCCCCTGATAGGGGGCAACCTGAACCTTATCAGTCATCTTCTGGGGACGCCCTTCCTCCCTTCTTTTTCAGGCTGTATACTCTTTCTGGAGGATATTGGGGAACCGCTCTACCGAGTTGACCGGATGTTGACCCATCTCCGGCTGAGCGGACTCCTGGAAGGCCTTCGTGGTATTGTAGCCGGAGAATTTAAGGGCTGCGGTGAACCTGAGGCCATTGACCGGCTCCTTACCGAGATTGCAGAGGACCTCCATATACCGTTGATCAGTGGGTTCCCGCTCGGGCATGGATTCAGAAATATTCCCCTGCCCTTAGGGGTGACGGCGGAATTGGATACGGCCGGCCCGTCGCTAACCCTGATGGAGTCTTGTGTCACCTAAACCGGGTTTTTCAGCGATCTTCTTCTGAGGCGCGTTGAACCAGAGCGGGAGGGCCGGTGCATTCCTTTCCGGCGGGAATATATTTCTCATGCGCTTCAATCACGGCGCAAATATTCTGCGAGGGGGCATAAGCCAAACTTCTTCCCTCTAACAGTCCAAACGAAAATGGCCCGATGCGCCTGTCAGGTGCATTACTAAACAGATCGTTGCTCCTAAGAAAATCCGGCGTCCCGGATATTCCCTTTCGGAAACGAATCCACTGCCTCTCCCTTGAGCGATGCGACGGTTTGCAGACGATAAATAGGAAGGCGACAGTAAGGGGCACAAATCGGTTGAGCTTTGACCTCAAAAGAGGTATGCAGAATCTTGACTGGTACTGAAAAATCTTAGAGGAGACGGATAGCGATGGATAATCCCTACTATGTGGATGAAGCGAAACCATGGTTTCGTGCCGAAGCGGGATGGCCGGATCAGGTCCCGAAAAACTACGATTTTCCAAAGATGACCCTTTACGAGATGTTCACGGAGTCGGCCGACCGCTGTGGTGATGACCCGGTGATGTGGTTTCTGGACACCTTTATGAGCTACCGTGAAATGGGGCGCCACGTGGACGCCCTGGCAACGAGTTTCCACAACATGGGTTTGCGAAAAGGGGACGTGGTGGCCCTTGTCCTGCCGAACTCCTTTCAATATGTAATCGCCTATTACGCCTGTGCCAGGCTGGGTCTCATCGTCAGCGGCGTCAATCCCACATACAAGCCGGGAGAAGTGTCCCATCAGCTTGGTGTGACCGGCGTGAAAGTTGTGATCGTCCTGGATGCCCTTTACGAGACCCTGATAAAACCCATTGCCGCGGATCATGCCCTGGAGAACGTCGTTGTTACGAGTATAGTGGATCTCGTCAAATTGTCGCCCCTGAAGAAATGGCTGGGGAAGAAGCTGAAGAAAATCCCCACCGGTCCGGTGCCCAAAGATGCCCTTCATTTCATGGAACTCTTGAAGGTCACCCCGGATCCTCCAAAGGTAGAAGTCTCAGCCGAAGACGCGGCCACATACATCATGACAGGCGGCACGACAGGGGTGCCGAAAGCGGCTGTGCTTTCCCACCTCAATTGCGTTTCCAATGCCATACAATGCGACCTCTGGGTCTGGATGGGAGGCCACGGTTTCTGTGATGTGGGTGTCCTGCCTCTTTTCCATTCATTTGCCATGACCACCGTCATGAATCTGGCCATCAAATCCGGGATGTGGATGATGCTCTTTCCCCGGCCCCCCCAGACAGACGAACTCCTCAAGACCATTTGTGATATTGCGCCTGACGACAAGACTTTCTATTGTGGCGCCGAGGTCCTTTTCCAGAGGATTGCGGATTTTCCGGATATCGGGAAATATCCTATTTCGAAGAAAATCAGAGCCTGCCTATCCGGTGCGGGCCCCCTCCACGCCCCGGTTCAGGAACGTTTTGAAAAGGCAACCGGCGCGGTCCTTGTTGAGGGATACGGACTTACGGAAAGCACCCCCGTCATCTGCGCGGGACCGTTGACCGACTTCCGTACTATCGGGAAAATAGGGTTGCCATTTCCGGGCACCGAATGGAAGATCATGGACATGGAGTCCGGCACACGAGAACTGGAGCCGGGTGAAAACGGGGAACTGGTCGTAACCGGACCCCAGGTCATGACCGGCTATCTCAATAAGCCCCAGGAGACGGCCGAGACCATACGTAAGTGGGACGGAAAACGATGGCTCTATACAGGAGATATCGGTTTCATGGATGAGCATGGACGGGTGACCATCAGCGATCGCAAGAAACAGCTCATCAAGGTGCGCGGCTATTCGGTCTTTCCAAAAGAGGTGGAGGAACTGGTGGGACGTCATGAAGGGGTGCTGGAGGTGGCGGCCTCGGGCCTGCCGGACGAGGAAATGGGAGAAATCATCAAGGTGTGGGTTGTGCTCCAGGAGAATTGGCGGGGAAAAATCACCGAGAATGAACTTCAGGCCTGGTGCAGGGAAAACATGACCCATTACAAGGTGCCCAAAATGGTTGAGTTCAGGGATGAACTGCCCAAGACCCTGGTGGGGAAGGTTATGCGAAGGCAGCTCATGGAAGCGGATCCGGCGTACCAGACCTACCATGGTAAAAACAGCACATAAAAAAAAGAATGGTGACGAAAAATGAAAAACCGGAATGCGGTTGTGGGGTTTTCTCAGAGTGAAAAAATCAAGGCGGGCCTGATCTGGGCCTCCCAGATCCTTCAGGTCCTGGAGGGTCTTCCGGAAGCGGAAAAAAGGGGTGGCGCTAAGACAGCCGGGGCTCTGGTTGGGATGATCCATAACGAGATCCAGCTTGTGCAAAACCTCTCGGGGGATACCGCGTGGGGGGAGATTCGGTCTCATGTGGATCGTGCCAGGGTGATGATCGATTCCGGGGTCCCTGCGGAGGCCATCATGCACCTGACGCAGGCCTTGAGCAAGACTACCAGCATGGCCGGGAGTTGCATGACGTGTCTGAAAGATGAAGGGCTCATCTGACTCTAACCAGGAGATAAGACCAACTTGGAAGAAAAGGGAATCAAGACACTGCTAGAAGATGTCAGTCAAGGAAAACTGCCGGTTGAAGAGGCGCTGGAGAGACTGAAAACCCTGCCCTACGAAGATATCGGATTGGCCTGCATCGACCATCACAGGGCCCTGAGAAAGGGCCATTCCGAGGTCATCTACGGGGAGGGAAAGGAGGTCTCGGACATTATCATCATTATGGAAAAGATGGCTGCCCAGGGTGAAAAAATCCTTGTCTCGAGGCTGGACCGGTCAAAGGCCGCGAAAGTACGGGAAAGATTTCCAGAGAGCACCTTTCACCCGAGGGCGAAGATTCTCACCCTTGGGCATTCCAATGAAAAACCTGCTGGAAGAGGAACGATTCTGGTGATCAGCGCCGGGACCTCTGATATCCCCGTTGCGGAAGAGGCGGCCATAACCGCCCGGTTCATGGGGAATCGGGTGGACACACTCTTTGACGTCGGGGTTTCGGGGATTCACCGGCTGCTGGCCCACAATGAAGATCTCCGGAAGGCGTCGGTGATCGTGGTGGTTGCGGGTATGGAGGGTGCCTTGCCCAGCGTGGTGGGAGGACTGGTGGAATGTCCGGTCATCGCCGTGCCCACGAGTGTCGGATACGGGGCCAGCTTTCAGGGGATTGCGGCATTACTCGGGATGTTGAACAGCTGCGCGGCAGGTGTTACGGTGGTCAACATCGACAATGGATTTGGGGCCGGTTATGCGGCCAGCATCATCAACAGGGCCTAGACTTGATGATTTCGTGAGAAACTGATTTGCGCCGCAAGAGACAGCCTATGAGGAACGAAGAAGAGCAGAACCTGACGGTCTTTTTCAGACGCTTTCTAACCACACCGGAGGGGATGGACGCCCATTTGGGGTTTAGCGGTACCCAGTAGGGTTGTGTATGGTTGGGGAGGTTTAAACCCCAAATAGTCGTCCATATCGGCGTTGGTTGCCAAGTGCACTATGAGAAAGCGTCTGAAAAAGACCGTCAGGCTCTCCTCTTGAGATCTGGTGAATGAAACGACTTCCTTAACAGTCGTCAACGTGCCCATGGACGTCAGTAAAAAGTCCTGAGGACCGGACTTTTTGCGGTTCCATCAGGCTTGATGCAACGCCGCCTCACGTCGTATATCGTTGACGTATTTCTTGAGTTTGGAAAAGGCCTTCTTTTTTTCCGGGCCCCAGCACGGCAGGAGGGTGTTGTTGTGAAAAAGGGGCTCGGAGACAAGATCAAATGAACAGGCCCTCACCGCCTCCTCCCAGAGTCCAGTGTGGGGGATGGGGGAATATTCAGCCAGGTAGGGCGTCGCCCCGGTCCCTGCAACCAGGTCAACGGTTTCGAGAACGGATTCCGCTGTTTGCCCTGGCAATCCGGCAAGGATATAGGCCCCGATCTCATTTCCCCTGAAGCCGGCTTCTAGGAGGTTTTGGACGGCCTTTTCAAAATCCCCCTCGGAAACCTTTTTGTCCAGGGTCTTGTGGAGTTCGGGATCTGAAGTTTCCAGACCCAGTCGAATCGTTCGAAAGCCGCTGCATCTCAGAAGACGGGCTGTCCTAACGGTTATCTCCTTTACATGGAGGGCATTAGGGGCATGAAACCTGAGGGGCAGGCGGTTTTGAACGGTTTTTTCAAGGATCGGTCCCATATGGGTTTGGGAGGATATGAGTAAGGCGTCGTCATAGAAGGCAAAATCCCTGATCCCGAAATTTTCGTGCCAGTGAAGGATCTCTTCAACGACTTCATGGGGATTGCGGCGTGTCATGCCCGGCCTCAAATAGGGGCTTGCACAATAACGGCATCGGTAGGGGCAGCCTGTGGACGTCATCAGGCACACATAGTCCATGCCGCCGAGGAGATCAAATGCCGGATAGGGAAGGCGGCCAGGGTTTTCGGGTTTTTCCGGGGCAAAAATGGAGAACTTTTCCAGTACTTGAAGGACAGAACCGGGATCGCATTCCAGCGACACCGTTGTTGCACCTGAGTAGCGGGATGCATGTTCCGGACAGAGGCGCGCATAGATTCCACCGAGAATAACGGGTACCTCCGGGCGGATTTTCCTGATCACGCGAATAGCCTCCAGCACGCCGGGGTACCAGTAGGTCATCAGAGAGGTGACGAGAAAGGCGGCGGGTTCCGATATTCGCTTCAGCGCCTCTTCAAAAAGGTGCTCCGGAACCCCGTATCGGCTGTAGGGCCTCTCGACAAAGCGCAGTTGCGGCGGTCTTGAAACCTGTTTTCGGCAGAATTTTCCGGTACCGAAGGCACGTCTCGCGGGACTTTTGACAGAGGGATCCTGCTGGAGACCGGGGAAGTGGGCGTCCATACAGTCCACCAGGTGTACCGTGAAACCGCATTTTCTCAGGAAGCCCGCGAGATAGAGAAGACCCAGGGGTTTGGACCAGAGGTCGTAGGCCGCAAAATCATATATCCAGGGATTGATGAGAACCAGTGATTGGGGCATCCGGTCGATATTTACCTCGACGAACCGCAGGGAGAATTTACAGTAAATGCGTACTGTCATACAGAGGGTAAGAGAGGCAAGAGTTGAAGTCAAGGGCAATACCGTCGGCGCCATCGGTTCGGGGCTCCTGATCCTTCTCGCGGTGGGAAGGGAGGATACGACAAAAGACTGTGATTGCCTGGCCTCGAAGGTGGCCCACCTGAGGATTTTTTCCGACGATCAGGGCCAGATGAACCTGTCGCTGATGGAGGTACATGGCGCTGCCCTGGTGGTTTCACAATTTACCCTCTGGGGAGACTGCCGGAAGGGAAGAAGACCGTCTTTTGTCCGGGCGGCGCCCCCTGATCATGCCCGGGCCTTGTACGAGCGCTTTGTTTCGGCCCTGCGGGAAACGGGGCTTACCGTGGCAACAGGCCGGTTTCAAGAGATGATGGACGTCCACCTCGTGAACGACGGCCCGGTGACCCTTCTCTTGGACACCGAAAAAGAATTTTAGTCCATTTGGAGTTCTTTCTCCAACTCCCGGATCCTTTCTTCAACGCGTATCTGTTCCTTCGGGTCGGAAATACCCTGCTTCAGGCGTATCTTCAGGCCGAGAAGCTGCATTGATTTTCTATGTGCCCGGCAATCGGCTTTCATGGCATCCTTCACTTCCCCAGGCAGAAATGGCTGAAGATGTTTTTCAAAACATCTTCGGGGGTGGTCGCTCCAGTGATCTGCCCCAGGAAGTCCAGGCCGCTCTTTAGTTCCAAAGCCACTATCTCCATGGGCAGGCCGTCCCGAAGGGCGTCCGCGGTAGCCATGAAACATGTTCGCGCCTGTTCCAGGGCCTGCTTCTGACGCAGGTTGGGAGCCACGCGGGACACGTCAAGGTTCTGGCCTTCCGTCAACACAAAATCCACTATGGTTTTCCTGAGTTGATTGAGTCCTTCACCGGTGAGTGCCGAGATAGACACGGATTTGAATTGAGGGGTTATTTTTTCCGTGTCCCCTGGCGACAGTTTGCCGGGCAAGTCTGCTTTGTTAAGGACCACAAGGGCTTTTCGGCCAATGCATCCTTCAAGAATCTCATGGTCGTCCTTTTCCAGGGGTTCACTTTGATCAACGACCATGAGAATGAGATCAGCGGTTTCCAGCTTTTCCCGTGTAAGCTGGATGCCAATCCTTTCCACCTGGTCGGAGACATCCCGAAGGCCTGCTGTATCCATCAGACGCAGGGGCACCCCTTCAATGTTCAGAGTCGATTCAATAATGTCCCGGGTAGTCCCTGGAATCGCCGTGACAATGGCCCGTTGCTCGTCAAGGAGACGGTTGAGGAGGCTTGATTTCCCGACGTTGACACGGCCGATGATGACCGTATTGACGCCTTCCACCCAGACCTGCCTGCCGGCGTGGGCATCAATCAGATCCTGCAGAGGATCCGTCAGGTGTTCTTTTATGCGGGAGACCCCCTCCTCATTTGAGAGAATCTCGTGCCCTTCCTCCGGAAAGTCGAGGGCGACCTCCACGTGAGCCAGGATATCAATGGCTTTTTCCCTCACCTTTCGGACGTCCCGTTTCAGGGACCCTTTGATCTGTTCGGAGGACAGTTGCAGACCACGTTCCGATTTGGCGTTGATGATATCGACGATTGCCTCGGCCTGCGTCAGATCGATCCGTCCATTGACAAAGGCCCTGAATGTAAATTCTCCCGGCATTGCCAGACGTGCTCCGTGCTGCATCAATATCCGGAGAATTTTTGAGAGAAGTACATAGCCGCTGTGAGACTGGATTTCGATAATGTCTTCACGGGTGTAAGTATGGGGTGCCTTCATGCGGGTGAAGAGGACCTCGTCAACCATGGCGCCGGAATCCGGGTCAAGGATATGTCCAAGGTAGAGTCGGTGGCTGTGAAGTTCTGGCCGGGGTTGTTTTGGCCTGAAGATTTTGCGGGCGATGGAAAAGGATTCCGGACCGCTGACACGAATGATACCGATGCCGGCCTGGCCCACAGGAGTGGCGATAGCGGCGATGGTGTCGTCATTAGAGGTCATCATATCAGCAAAAAAAACCGTCAAAACTCATGGGGCGGCCTGGAAAAAAAGGGAAGCAGGAGGTCTCGCGGGCTCTTTACCTCTTCGGAATGATAACCACCTTTTTCAGGATGCCCTCTCCCCGGCTCCTCGTATCAACCTCTTTGTCATCTCTCAAGGTCAGGTGAACGATCCTGCGATCATGAGGATTGAGCAGATTGGTGGAGACAGGCTTTTTCATTTTTTTGGCTTTTTCGCCCATTTTCATGGCCATTTCCGTGAGGGTTTCACTGCGCCTCTGACGGTAGCTTTCCGAATCAACAATAACCTGCAGGTGTTTCTCAAGGGCTTTGTTCACTATCTTGTTTACGATATACTGTAACGCGTCCAATGTTCGACCCCTTCTTCCTATAAGGAGTCCGGAACTGTCGCCCTCGATGCTTAGGGTAATCTTTCCGTTTTGCTGTGCAGATGTGACAGTGGCTTCAATGGGAATCAGACCGAGAAGTTTCTCAAGGGTCTCTTTCGCAACGGTCAGGTCATTTTCATCGGGTTTTTCAGGACCGGCCTCCTCTGCCCTTTCCTCACTGATCAGGGAGACCTTGATTCTTGCCTTTCGGCCACCTACGAGGCCGAAGATTCCGGCTGAGCCGGGTTCCAGGATTTCAATGCTCATCTTATCTTCTGAGACCTTGAGTCCTTCACAGGCCGCTTCTATGGCCTCATTGGTTGTTTTTCCTTCAAATTCATAGGGTGACATGTTTCTTTCCTCCGATGACTACGCCCCTTTGTGGATCCGGTACTGTTGACCGATGGATAGGATGTTATTGACCAGCCAGTAGAGTACGAGACCCGACGGGAAATTGATAAACATGACCGTGAAAACAATGGGCAGAAACATCATAAGCTTTGCCTGAGAAGGGTCCCCGGGGGTCGGAGTCATTTTTTGCTGAATAAACATGGAAGCGCCCATCAACAGGGTCAGCACAGGGATGCCATAAGGTGGAGACATGAATGGGATTTTGAAGCCGAAATGAAAAAGCCGGTCGGGTGCCGAGAGGTCATTGATCCACAGCATAAAGGGCGCATGTCTCAATTCTATGGAATCACCCAGGATCCGGTAAAGGGCAAAGAAAACGGGTATCTGTATGACCATGGGCAGACATCCGCCCATGGGATTCACCTTGTAGGTCTTGTAGAGACCCATCATTTCCTTATTCAGTTGCTCCTTGTTGCCCTTATACTTCTCGCGCAGCTTGGCAAGCCTGGGCTGGAGTTTCTGCATCTCCTTCATGGACTTGTAGCTCTTATGGGTCAGAGGCCAGAAAAGGATCTTTATCAGGATGGTGAGCAGGATGATGGAGACACCGTAATTATGTATAAAACGGTTGAAGAAGAGCAAGAGGTAGAGTAAGGGCCGGGCTATGATGTCGGTCCATCCGAAATTTACGGCCTTGTCGAGGTCTTTCCCGAGTTTCTTGAGGATAATGAGATCGTGAGGCCCGATATAAAGAATATAACGGGAAGAAGCCTTATCCAAGGGCGCCAGCTTGACGGGGGGAGATTGAAGTTTTCCGTAAAGTGCCCCGGACTTGCCCATTCGGCCCTCGAAGCTCGCATCCACGGGTTTCTCCGGCACCACGGCCGACATGAAATAGCCGTTCTCGTATGCAAACCATCCGACCTTGCCGGTTAGAAGCTTCTCTTCGGACTCCTTTTTCAGTTTGACTTTTTCCAGCTTGCCATTGATCAGACCCATCAGACCGATGTAGGCGTAATAGCTCTTCTTCCCCTTGGACGGCAGGGCCTCCAAATGCGATTGAAATTCCCCTTCGGCAGGATGCTGCGACCGGTTTTCCACGTGGACTTCCACCTCGATCTTGTATTGGCCGGGATAGAACCGGAAGACCTGTGTGATCAGTAGGCCGGAAGGGTTCAGCGAACGGAACTGCAATGATTGAGGGGAGGAACCGGGCAAGAGGTTGATGGATTCCCGATCAGCCTGGTAGGCAATCGGTAGTTCAGAGCCACCGGTACTGGTGGAGAAATTGAACAGGCGAGAATCCCCCATACCCTTTTTGATCGACACCATTTCAACGGGTGGAGAATCGGGCTCCATGGTCTCCCGGTATTTCTTGAGTTTGAAACTCCTCAAGGTGGGTCCGACATTGGAAAAGACCGCCTCGTACAGGGGAGTTTCAACCCTTATCTCCTTTTCCGACACCTGCAAGGGCTTTTCTGTCACGGCCGTTTCCGTAACCTGGGGAAGGGGAGAGAGTGGTGGCGTTGTTTCCTCAAGGGGCCGCGCAACGCCTTCGGTGCCTTTTACAGCGGGTGGCACCTGTTTCTGCTGGGTTTGGTCTGTCTTGGTTCCGAAAAAGACGGACCAGCCCAAGAGTACCGCGAACGAAAGTGCAAAGGCCAAAATGGTTTTTTTATCCATAGGTTTTTCTCTGTTTCAATGTATGTTATTTCAAGGGATCGTAACCACCGGGGTGATAGGGGTGACATTTCGAAAACCTGAATATGGCCAACCGTAACCCCTTGAAAAGGCCATACTTTTCAATTGCTTGACGGGCATATGTCGAACAAGAGGGGTAAAAACGACAGGACGGAGGCATGAGAGGTGAAACGGCCTTCTGATAAATCCCTATCGGGATAATCAGAAGATATCTGATCCTAAAAAGGGACCTCTTAAGAAAGCCTGGTTTCGTCGAGTTCCCTCTGTATTTCCCCAAAATCCAGTTTTTTGGCATCCTTCTTCGCTACAATAACGACATCGCATCCCTGGGGGAAACACGCTTTTTGTAACCTGAAATACTCCCGAATCACCCTTTTAATCCGGTTTCTCCGGACGGCGTTCCCTGTCTTCTTGGTAACGGTAACCCCCAGTCTCGTAATGCCCAGATCGTTTTTTTTGATGATGACCACAAAATGCCTTGAATGAAATCGCTTGCCCGACCGATTTAGATTGACAAATTCGCTTCGTTTCAATAATCTTTCATTTTTTGAGAATGAAAATCTTCCCATAAGGTTAGAACAAATTGGTCAGGTATGGCAGGCATGGGCTAAACGGCCAATCGTTTTCGGCCCTTCGCCCTCCTTCGTTTCAAGACGTTGATTCCGCCCTTTGTTCGCATCCTGGCACGAAACCCGTGGGTGCGCGCTCTTTTGATATTGCTTGGTTGAAAAGTCCTTTTCATGGTGTGTTGAATCCTCTTGGATTTGAAATGAATGAAAAACTTTAATTAAACATGCTTCGCAGTTTTTGTCAAGACAAAACCACCTGACATTCTCCCCTTGATGAGGGGTCGCTTTCGCGCAACAGGTGGCGAGAAAAGGAGAGATTGATGCTTTTTGATCCCATTCTTGGTATTTTCTCCAATGATTTGGCCATTGACCTGGGCACAGCCAATACGCTGGTTTATGTCAAGGGCAAAGGTATCGTTCTGAGTGAGCCTTCTGTTGTGGCCGTCAGAAAAGACGGGCGCGGAACAAGCAGGGTCCTGGCTGTGGGGACAGATGCCAAGATGATGTTGGGCAGGACCCCGGGGAATATCATCGCCATTCGTCCCATGAAGGACGGGGTCATCGCGGATTTTGAAATTACCGAGGCCATGCTCCGCCATTTTATCAGACAGGTTCACAACCGGAGGACGCTTGTTCGTCCCAGGATTATCATTTGTGTCCCAAGCGGGATCACCCAGGTCGAAAAGAGGGCGGTGCGGGAGTCCGCGGAATCCGCCGGAGCAAGAGAGGTGTTTCTTATCGAGGAACCCATGGCGGCGGCCATCGGTGCTGGGTTGCCCATAACCGAGCCGACGGCCAATATGGTTGTGGATATCGGAGGAGGAACGACCGAGGTGGCCGTTATTTCCCTTGCCGGCATTGTTTACAGTAAGTCCGTTCGTGTGGGTGGCGACAAAATGGACGAAGCCATATTGCAGCACATTAAACGGAAGTACAACCTGTTGATCGGGATACGAACGTCGGAGATCATCAAGACCACCATAGGCAACGCCTATCCAGGTGAGCAGATTGAAACCATTGAGGTGAAAGGCCGCGACCTGGTGAGCGGGATTCCGAAGATATTGACCATTGATTCCGATGAAATTCGCCATGCCATCACCGAACAGGTTGAGACCATCGTTGAAACGGTTCGTATCGCCCTGGAACAGACCCCTCCTGAACTGGCCGCAGACATAGTGGATAAGGGAATTGTGCTGACGGGCGGAGGTTCCCTCCTCAAGAACCTGGATATTCTCTTGAGGGAAGAAACGAAACTGCCCATTACCATCACCGAGGACCCCCTGTCGACGGTGGTGCTCGGCTCCGGAAAGGCCCTTGACAATATCGCTATCTTGAGAGAAGTAACCATCAGATAAACTCCAGTTAGTGTCTATCCATGAATCATTTTTGACGCGAGTGAATTTCCAACTCATAAATGTGGCACATATAGACAAGGCCCGGAGGGCCTTGTCTTGCCTGGTTGGAGACACCCAATCAGGAACATCTTTTTCCAGCAGGTTTTCTTTCTTCATTCAGACCCCAGAGGAGTATATTTCACCCATTGAAAGGTCTGACACGCAATTTTAAGATTCTGTCGTGGGTCTTCTTTATCGCTTTCGCCCTGTTTCTACTTTCCATGAGTGCAGGGAAAGGGCTTTCGTGGGACCCCCTTGAACAGGTTTTGATTGAGGTCACTGCCCCCGTTCAACTGATTTTCCAACGGACCGTGGCACTGACGACGGGTATCTGGTCGAATTACTTTTCCCTCGTTCATGTCCGGCAAGAAAACCTCCAGTTGAAACAGCAGCTCAACAGGCTGAAGATGGAGAACAGCCGCTACCGTGAGGCGCTTTACACCCATGAGAGACTCAAGGCCCTGTTTCAATTCAAGCAATCCATCGACCGGCCTGTCCTTGCCGCCCAAGTTATTGGGCTGGACCCCACAGGATGGTTCAGGTCGGTCATGATAGACAAGGGAGAGCGTTCGGGGATAGCCATGGACATGCCGGTGGTGAATGCTTCAGGCGTTGTGGGACGGATTGTCTCTGTTTCTCCCAATTATGCGAAAGTCCTGCTCATTATTGATCAGAACAGTTCTGTGGACTGTCTTGTTCAGAGATCAAGAGACAGGGGCATGGTGAGGGGCCTCAGCGAAACCGTCTGCTCTGTTGATTATATGGTCAAGACGAGTGATGTGAAAGTGCATGACAGGATTGTGACATCCGGCCTCGGCGGCGTTTATCCGAAGGGGATTCCGATTGGTCAGGTAGTGAGAGTCGATGAATCTCCGGGGGATCTGTTCAGACATATCAGGTTGCGTCCCGCTGTGGATTTTTCAAGGCTGGAGGAAGTCCTTGTCATTTTAAAGGAGAAGATATCGACCGATCACCTGCAAAAAGAAAAGTAGTGTTCTATATCGGGGTGTGGTTTGCAGGGTTGATATTTACCCTGCTGAAGGGCCGGTTGATGCATACCGTGGGTGTCCATTCACTGGACTTCGACCTGCTGATTGTTGCCATCGTCTATCTACTTGTGAGGTACGGACACACGGCAGCCAGTGGTTACGCCTTTGGTCAGGGATTGTTCATTGATGTGCTCTCAGGGGGAACGCCAGGTTTTTTCACCCTGATCTATCTGGCCGTTTTTTGGGGGCTCCACTTTGGCTCACGGTTTTTTGATCCTGAATCCACGCGGGGGCAGATGATCCTGGTTGCACTGGTGCTGTTGCTGAAAAAGGGCCTCTTCCTTGGCATGCTTGTGCTTTTTATGCCTCATGTTGCAATAGCCGGATCATTTCCCATAATGATCGCGGGGTCCATGTTGATAACGGCTTTGAGTGCACCTTTGTGTTTCATTTTTTTTGATTACCTGAGGGGACTTTCTCTGGTGGATGACGAACAGCCGGGTTGATACCCCGAATGCCATTTGCCGTGTTATGCGGAGCTCCCCGCAGCTGCCCCGGACATCCTTCATCTTCCTCGCGGGGGAAGAGTTGTAAAGATAATGGGGTCTTGTCCGAGACGGATCATGCCCTCGCCTTATCTGAAAGGGACATCCTTAAGAGAATTTGAAAATTGAGACCATCTAATTTTGATCCAGCTACCGTGGATATTTTCAACCGGCAGTTGAAGAAAACCACCATTTTTGTCCTGATATTTTTTGTCGGCCTGATTTTCAGGTTGTGGTATCTGCAGGTCGTCAATGGATGGAAGTACAGGGCGAAGTCAGAGAATAATCGCATCCATTTACAGGATATTGCACCCTTGAGGGGCGTGATATTTGATCGTAAAGGTCGATTACTCGTGGACAACAGGGCCGCCTATGACCTCGCGCTCATACCCGAGGATATTCAGGATCCTCCGGCACTTTTGAAACGACTGGATGAGCTTGTAGGAATTGATATTAAAGAGACGGCTCGAGAATTGCGAAAAGGACTGCAGCACTACCCGTTCAAGGCCATCCGGATCAAGAGAAGTATCTCAAGAAATGAACTGGCTCTGGTCGAAACCCATCGTTTCAATCTGCCGGGAGTCAGGATAATGGTGAGCCCTGAGAGGTATTACCTTTTTCAAGACCTCGCGGCACATGTCCTGGGATATGTGGGAGAAATCAGTGAAAGGCAGTTGGCAAGCGGCCGGTATCTGAATAATAAGTCCGGCGATCTGATAGGAAAGGCGGGTGTGGAGAAGAAGTGGCAGGCGATTCTGAACGGTATCCCGGGAGGGGAACAGGTTGAAGTGGATGCCGCCGGGCGGAAACTCAAGGTGGTTTCACAAAAACCCCCTGTCCCGGGTGCCAATGTCTATCTGACCATTGATAAAGACCTCCAGGCCAGGGCGGAAAAGGAACTGGAAGGCAAGGTCGGTGCGGTTGTTGCCATGGATCCCATGGACGGAGAGATCCTTGCCATGGCCTCCAGTCCTTCCTTTGATCCCAATATGTTTATCAAGGGTTTTGACAGGGAGACATGGAAAAGCGTGGTCGGAGGCAAACACCATCCCTTAGAGAATCGGGCCGTGGCCGGACAGTATCCACCGGGGTCCATTTTTAAGATTGCCGTTGCCCTGGCGGGACTTCAGGAAGGAGCGGTGACCCCTGATGAGAAGCTTTTCTGCAGCGGCAGCTACAGGTTGGGAAAGAGTGTTTACCGTTGCTGGAAAAAGTGGGGTCACGGAAATGTGGACCTGCACAGGGCACTGGTGGAGTCCTGTGATGTCTACTTTTACCAGTTGGGAAAAAGATTGGGTATAGAAAAGATAGCTGAATATGCAAGGAGGCTTGGCCTGGGTTCGCGAACGGGTATTGATCTGCCGAACGAAAAGCCGGGCCTGATTCCGTCGAAAAAATGGAAACTCAAACGATGGGGCGTTCCTTGGCAGCAAGGCGAGACCATTTCCATATCCATCGGTCAGAGCTTCGTTTTGGTGACCCCCCTTCAGATAGTTTCCATGATTTCGTCCGTTTTCAATGGAGGGAGACTCCTGAAACCGCAGTTGACCGAACGGATCAGCACACCGGGAGGTGAAGACATCTACCTGTTTCATCCCGTGGAAAGGTGGGGCCTTGGAGTGGATAATGCATACCTTGAGATGGTAAAGAAGGCGCTGACAGGCGTGGTAAACGAACTCCACGGGACAGGGAAAGAAGCCCGAATAAAGGGAGTGCTTGTGGCAGGCAAGACCGGAACAGCCCAAGTCGTGTCTATGCAAAAGGGGGAGCGTTCCGGCAATGAAGAAAATGTCCCCGAGGCTCAGCGGGACCATGCGTGGTTCGTGGCCATTGCGCCGGTGGATAAGCCGAAAATAGCGGTTGCCGTGATCATTGAGCATGGAGGGCACGGCGGAAGCGCGGCAGCCCCTGTGGCGAAAAAGATCATATCAGCCTATCTGGGAATGAATTGAAATGTTTGATCGAAGACTCCTGCAAAATTTTGACTGGACACTGCTCCTTCTGCTGATACTCCTGGCCGGTATCAGTATCCTCAACCTTTACAGCGCCACCTATCCGATTCGCGAAATGGGAGGCACTCAGATCTTTCGTAAGCAGGTGTCCTGGTACCTCATGGGGTTTGCGGTTTTTTTCGTGATGACCACCTTCAACTATTACGCCCTTGAACGGTTTGCGTACCCGGGATACATCGCCTGTATCCTTTTGCTTTTGTTCGTCCTCGTCATGGGAAAGGCCACCGCCGGTTCGCAGCGGTGGTTGCACCTGGGGCCGATTTCTTTTCAACCGTCCGAGATATCCAAAATCGCCGTTATCCTGGCGCTCGGCAAGTTTTTTTTAGAAAAGGCCGACAAGAGATACTATCGTCTGAGGGATCTGTGGCAGCCTTTCCTGCTCGTGGTCATTCCGGCTTTTCTGATCATGAAGGAGCCCGATCTGGGAGGCGCCATTCTGCTGATAGCGGTTTCTTTTTCCATGGTCCTGTTTGTCAGAATCTATTGGAAATCGTTGGTCATTCTCGTGGGTTCCCTTGTCTCCGTGGCCCCTTTTATCTGGTTTGGACTGAAAAGCTACCAGCAGAAACGCATCCTCACGTTCCTGAACCCTGACCTGGACCCCCTTGGGGCCGGTTACCATATCAACCAGTCCAAGATCGCCATCGGTTCCGGACTCCTCTGGGGCAAGGGCTTTCTGAGGGGTACGCAGACCAGACTCCATTTTCTGCCCGAGCAACACACGGATTTTGCGTTTTCCGTGCTGGCGGAGGAGTGGGGGTTCATCGGCTCGATCATACTCCTCCTTCTCTATCTCTTTCTCATCCTGCGGGCGATTTCTATTGCCAGGAATTCAAAGGAACGCTTCGGATCGGTCATAGCCATTGGTTTGATTGCCATGGTTTTCTGGCAAGTGATCATCAATGTGGGGATGGTCACGGGTCTTCTCCCGGTGGTGGGCATCCCGCTTGTACTTTTCAGTTACGGCGGCTCATCTCTCATTACAACCATGGCGGGCATGGGATTGTTGATGAATATCAGCATGCGTCGGTTCATGTTTCAGTAATATGCCATTGTAATGGTTAATAGTGTAACTAAATCTGTTTGAGTGATTATCTTGTGATTTTTCTTGCAAAAGGAAAATCTATGTGTTAATTCGCAAAACACTTGTGAGGCCGGATGGATATGAAACAATCAAAAGGACAAATGAACGCCTTCCTGGGCAAGGACACGGTGTTTGATGGAAAGCTTTCCTTTACGGGAGCGGTTAGGATCGACGGTGACTTCAAGGGTGAGATCCTGACAGAGGGCACACTGGTTGTCGGGGACTCAGCTAGAATCGAGGCGGACATTAACATCTCGCATATTATCATCAGCGGCGAAATCCGGGGAAATATCATCGCTTCCGAGAAAATTGAAATCAAGGCCCCGGGCAAGGTTTTCGGGAATATCCAGGCCCCCACCGTTATCATTGAAGAGGGCGTTATTTTTGAAGGGAACTGCCGGATGCAGACTGCCGAGGAGGACCTTGGCAAGAAGGTGGCAGTGCTGACGTAGCATTCCCTCAGAAAAGTTTTGACAAGCCGTTTTTTTTCTTATAATAAGGCGTTACCTGTCCATTTAACAAGAAAAGGACCAATAGTCATGCTGCAGATCGATCTGTCTTTGCTTATTCAGATTGCAAATTTTCTCCTGCTTGTTTTCCTGCTCAACATCTTCCTCTACCGCCCCATCAGAAGGGTTATTGCCCAACGAAGTGAAGAGATGGGGAGCCTTGAACAGGCCATCGGAACAGCAGAAAAAAAATCGAATGAAAACGAAGAGGGCATCCGTGAAAACAGGTTGCTGGCCCGCAAGGACGGTTATGAGACCAAGGAAGCGCTGAAATTGGAAGGGCTTGCCGAGGAAAAAACCATTCTTCAGGCATCAGGGGCCCGCGTGGATGAAAAGGTCTCCGAGGCCAAAGAGGAAATGGATTCCCAAGCGGGTGCGGTACGAAAGGCACTGGAAGAACAGGTTGTGGTCTTTTCAAGGGAACTGGCCGAAAAAATTCTCGGGAGGAGTGTTCAATGATCAACCTGAAGAGCAGCAAATGGAACGCTGCACTGCTCGCTGCGTGCAGTATTTTTGGGATACTCCTCTTTTTTGGGTTGGCCATCGCATCTGAAGGAGGCGGCCATGAAGCGGCCCAGCAGGGCGGCGAAATGGTCGATTTCATCTCCCGTTGCATCAATTTTGCCCTGTTGCTTGTGATACTTTTCATCGCGATTCGCAAAACGGCAATCAAAGATTTTTTCACGGGGAGAAGGGAAGCGATCCGCAAGAGGTTTGAGGAGCTTAAACGGGGAAAGGAAGAGGCGGAGCGTCATTCGGCGGAACTGGAGCAGAAGCTGAAAGATTTTGAGGCAGAAAAAGGCGAAATCCTGGAGCAGTTCAAGGCGGATGGACTTGCCGAGAAAGAGCGGATTATTACGGAGGCTCGGGAGAGGGCCGCTCAGATGGTTGCGCAGGCCGAACTGACCATCCAGCGGGAGTTCCAGGGAGCGAGGAATCGTCTTCAGGCCGAACTTGTGGATATTGCGGCTCAAAAGGCCCAGGAGATCATCGTCGAAGAGATGAAGGAAAAGGATCAGGATCGACTCGTCCAGGAATTCATAGAAAGGGTGGAGAAGCTAAATTGATAGGATCGAAGATATCAAGGAGATATGCTAAGGCCCTTCTCAGTATCGGCCAGGATGAAGGGACTTACGGGGAATACGGGGAAAACCTGAGGGAATTTGCTACATTTTGCGGGGAAAGGGCTGAATTTTTCCGCATAGTTTCGAGTCAGATTTTTTCCCAAGAAGACCGGCGAAAGATCCTCGAATTTGTGCTGGAGAAAAGCGGGTTCAAGCCCATGGTGAATAATTTCCTCAGACTCCTGCTTGATAAAGACAGGATAGGGGCCATTGGCGAGATAACCGATTACTATGCCAACCTCACAGATGAACTTTCCGGAATGGCCCGGGCTGACATCATCGCCGCCAGACCGCTGAAAGCTGAGACCCTTGCCAAAATGGAGGAAGTCCTCAAGAAAATCACGGCCAAGGATGTCAAGACTTTTGTCAAGGAAGATGAATCCCTCATTGGGGGAGTCATCGTAAAAATAGGGGATTTGGTATTGGACGGAAGTGTCAAGGCCCAGATCGAAGGGCTAAAAGAATCAATCAGAAGGGGTGAGTATAACTAATGGAAATAAGAGCAGAAGAAATAAGCCAGGTAATCAGGGACCAGATTAAGGACTATGAAAAGAAGATAGAAGTGAGTGAGACCGGGACGGTTTTGTCCGTTGGTGACGGTATTGCCCGCGTCTATGGTGTTGAAAAGGCCATGGCTATGGAAATGCTGGAATTTCCGGGTGGCATTTTCGGCCTTTGCCTCAATCTGGAGGAAGACAACGTGGGCGTCGCCATCATGGGTGACGATTACAGGATCAAAGAGGGCGATACCGTCAAGAGGACCGGAAGGATTGCCCAGGTGCCTGTGGGAGATGCTGTCCTGGGCCGTGTTATTGATTCGGTCGGGTTGCCCCTCGACGGTAAAGGTCCCATCGATACCAAGGAGTTCAGGAGGCTTGAAGTCGTGGCTCCCGGCGTCATAGCAAGACAGCCGGTGAATGAACCCATGTACACGGGAATCAAGGCCATCGACGCCATGACCCCCATCGGCAGGGGACAGCGTGAATTGATTATCGGAGACCGACAGATCGGCAAGACGGCCATCTGTGTGGATGCGATTATCAACCAGAAGGACACGGACATCTTTTGCATCTATGTGGCGATAGGTCAGAAGAAATCCACCGTGGCCCAGGTGGTGGATGTACTTGAACGTCATGGGGCCATGGAATATACCACCGTAGTCGCGGCATGTGCCAGTGATCCCGCGACCCAGCAGTTTATCGCCCCTTATGCAGGGTGCGCTATCGGGGAGTATTACCGGGATAACGGAAAACATGCCTTGATCATCTACGATGACCTTTCCAAACAGGCCACGGCCTATCGGCAGGTTTCCCTTTTACTCCGCAGGCCCCCCGGACGCGAGGCCTTCCCCGGCGATATTTTTTACAACCATTCCAGGCTCCTGGAGCGGGCGGCAAAACTGAATGACGAACTCGGAGCCGGGTCGCTCACGGCACTGCCGATTATTGAAACGCAGGCCGGTGACGTATCCGCCTACATTCCCACCAACGTTATTTCCATCACCGACGGTCAGGTCTATCTGGAACCGGGACTCTTCTTTTCGGGCGTGCGACCTGCCATCAATGTTGGCCTGTCTGTTTCAAGGGTGGGTGGTGCCGCCCAGACCAAGGCCATGAGAAAGGTGGCAGGGACCCTGCGTCTGGACATGGCGCAGTTCAGGGAATTGGAGGCATTTGCCCAGTTCGGCAGCGATCTTGACAAGGCCACGCAACGGCAGTTGAACAGGGGACTGAGGCTGGTGGAAGTCCTGAAACAGCCCCAGTATCAGCCCATGTCGGCGGAAAAGGAAGTGGCTATTCTTTTTGCCGGGGCCAATGGGTATCTGGATGAATGGCCGGCGGATGCTGTAAAAGACTATGAGGGACAGATGCTGGAATTCCTGGCGAGCAAACACTCGGATCTTCTGAAGGAAATCAAGGAGACCAATGAGATAAGAGATGAGCTGGCCGAAAAACTGAAAAAGGCCCTTGACGATTTCAAAGGGATCTTTCAACCTGCCGCCTAAGCGGCGATGGCTTTTTACGATTCCATCAATAGATTTCAATAGATTAAGGTATTGGAAAGAGACAGCTAAATGGCCACATTAAGAGATATCCTGCATAAGATAGGCGCCGTCAAGAAAACCAAGCAGATTACCAAGGCCATGAACATGGTGGCCGCCTCAAAGCTGCGCACCACCCAGGGCAGGATGGAGAGCTTCGACCCTTATGCCCATAAATTTGCGGAAGTCCTTGGAAACCTGGCGGGCCGGATTGAACCGGATATCCACCCCCTTCTCGTGAAAAAAGAAAAGGTAACCAACCTTGAACTCCTTCACTTTTCGGCTGACAGAGGATTGTGCGGCAGCTTCAACACTCATGTTATCAGCACGGCTGAAAAATGGATCAAACAGAAAGAAAGTAAAGGATTGGTCTGTTCCCTGACCCTGGTGGGGAAGAAGGGAAGAGACTACTTTTCCAGGCGGGACTTTAAAATCACCAAATCGCATACCCACATTTACGGCAAAATCGATATTTCCTTTGTCAATCAGATGGCACGGGAATTGATTGACCGGTTCCTTGCAGACGAGGTCCATGAGGTCTACATGCAGTATACCCGGTTTCTCGGCATGGCCAAACTGGAACCTACCTTGGTCAAGCTGCTTCCCATTGAGCCCCCTCGCGATGCCGACAAAGAGGGCGCAACGGGAGCTGCGGAGTATCTCTATGAGCCCAGCGCTGAGGAACTGCTCATTAAACTGTTGCCGAAACACCTTAGTGTGCAGATCTACAACGCTTTTTTGCAGAACGAAACGTGTGAGCACGCGGCTCGAATGGCGGCGATGGATAACGCCTCAAAGAACTGCAATGACCTGGTCGAAAGCCTGACCCTGGTCTACAACAAGGCCCGGCAGGCGGCAATTACGGCCGAATTGATGGATATCGTGGGTGGTGCTGAAGCATTGAAAAAGGCATAATAGTTTTTCCTTAAGGAGGTTTAGATATAGTTATGAACGAGGGCAAAATTATTCAGGTAATAGGTCCGGTAGTCGACATCGAATTTGCAGATGGAGAGTTGCCGGAAATTTTGACTGCTCTTCTTATTACGAACGCGACCATCGATGACACCGAAGACAACCTTGTTGTTGAGGTGGCACAACATCTGGGTGACAACGTGGTCCGTTGCATAGCTATGGATGTGACCGACGGTCTGGTCCGCGGGATGCCTGCCAAGAATACCGGCAAACAAATCCAGATGCCGGTGGGGGCGGCCGGTTTGGGCAGGGTGTTGAATGTGGTTGGAAAACCTGTCGATGGACTGGGCCCCGTGAATGCTGAAAAGTTCTATCCTATTCACCGGCATGCACCGGCCTTTAGCGATCAGGACACGTCGGTCAATGTTCTTGAGACAGGCGTAAAGGTGATCGATCTGCTGGTACCCTTTCCCCGTGGCGGAAAGATGGGGATGTTCGGCGGGGCCGGTGTGGGTAAGACGGTGGTCATGATGGAAATGATCCACAATATCGCCATGCAGCACGGCGGCATCAGCGTCTTTGCCGGCGTCGGCGAGAGGACCCGTGAAGGGAACGATCTTTACCGCGAAATGAAGGAATCCGGCGTACTCGAAAAGGCGGCCCTGATTTATGGGCAGATGACCGAGCCTCCGGGCGCCCGCGCTCGGGTCGCCCTTTCCGCGCTCACGGCCGCTGAATATTATCGTGATGAGGAGGGGCAGGACGTGCTGCTTTTCATCGACAACATCTTTCGATTCACCCAGGCAGGTTCCGAGGTTTCCGCACTGCTGGGACGCATTCCATCTGCCGTAGGATATCAGCCGACCCTGGGCACGGACCTTGGCGAATTGCAGGAGAGAATTACCTCCACCAACAAGGGTTCCATCACATCGGTACAGTGTGTCTATGTGCCCGCGGACGACCTGACGGACCCGGCGCCCGCCACCACGTTTGCCCATTTGGACGGGACGGTCGTGCTTTCCCGGCCGATTGCGGAGCTGGGTATTTATCCGGCT
Source organism: Desulfatiglandaceae bacterium (assembly GCA_049282265.1). Lineage (GTDB taxonomy): Bacteria > Desulfobacterota > DSM-4660 > Desulfatiglandales > Desulfatiglandaceae > CAYUCJ01. Next base: position 30,310 of record JBAPTR010000126.1, read on the forward strand.
GTGGACCCGTTGGATTCCACATCAAGGATTCTTGACGCCAACTACCTCGGTGAAGAACACTATTCCGTTGCCCTACAGGTCCAGCAGACGCTTCAGAAGTATAAGGACCTTCAGGACATTATCGCCATCCTTGGGATAGATGAGCTATCGGATGAAGACAAGCTGGTCGTGGGGAGGGCACGCAGGATGCAGCGCTTCCTTTCCCAGCCTTTTCATGTGGCTGAGACCTTTACGGGGACCCCGGGCGCCTATGTCTCCGTAGCTGATACGGTCAGGGGATTCAAAGAGATCCTGGAGGGTAAGCACGACGACCTGCCCGAGGCGGCCTTTTACATGGTGGGTACTGTTGAAGAGGCCCGCGAGAGGGCCGAACAAATGGCAAAGGCTGACGAATAGGGGTGATGCGTTCATATGGGAACACTACAGTTGGAGATAGTGACACCTGAAAAGGTTGTTGTGAGCCAGGAGGTCAACAGCGTTGTAGCCCCCGGATCCCTGGGCGAATTCGGGGTCCTGGAGGGCCACGTTCCGTTCCTCACGGGAATAGAGCCCGGAGAGCTTCGGTATTCGACGGGTTCGGAAACCGTTCAGCTGGCTGTGACCAGCGGTTTTGCTGAAGTTTCAGAGAACAAGGTATCCATCCTGGTGGATGCGGCTGAAAGGCTGCAAGACATCGACGTGGAAAGGGCCAGGCAAGCCATGGAGAGGGCAAGAGAACGGTTGTCGAAGGACCGGGCAAGCAACAAGGACATAGACTTCATGAGGGCCGAAGTTGCCCTCAAACGCGCGGTTGCCAGGATAAAGGTTGTAGAAAAAACCAAATAATCTATTCAATTGACAAATATTTACTGGAAAAGGCAAGCAGCCCTGCTTGCCTTTTTTATTGACGTTTGCAGGCGTTGTGGATATTATGAGCATCTATTTGGTTAGTCCCACGATCTTGGCCACAGATGATGGCCAGGGAGTGGAGAGGCCTATTTGACAAAAAACAACATGGGGAGTAATAGAGAGAGATGGTTGCCGAGATTGATCAGTTTGATGTTCTGGAGCAGAGGATTGACTCACTTATCGAGTCCATGACTTTCCTGAAAGAAGAGAATACCACCCTGGCCGAGAAGGCACAGATTCAGGAAGAAAAGCTGTTGGATCTCGGCGCACAGGTGGAGAAGCTGAAAGATTCGAGAGACAAGGCCAAACAGCGCATCATTACCCTTCTGGAAAAACTGGAACAGATTCACATGTGAGAGCGGATGACCGTCACTTTTTTCACGATATCATTTTGGTCTGGGTAAGCCGACTTGGAAAATATCATAAAAATAGCCATACTGGGCAATGAATACCTGATCAAGAGCGATGAAAACGGAAGAGATGTCCAAAAGGTCGCAGAATTTGTTAATCGTAAATTCGAGGAAATAAACGAAAGTAAGCAAGGCCTTTCAGAGCGGAAAACGGCCATCCTGGCCGCTTTCGACATAGCGAACGACTACTTTCAACTGCAGCGCGAACAAGAAAATATCGTTGCTGAACTGAGGCGTCGGAGCGAGGCACTGATCAACCAAATTGACTCTGTCCTGAGTTGAGTACTCGTGAGGGAAACACGATTAGGATTGAGATTAGGAATAGCCGGGCTAAGAAATATTGGCGGCAAGTATATGAACATCGCATGGTGTAATTTTATCATTGGTCAAACGTCCATGGGGGCGTTAATGCATAAAATAACTATAAATATCAATTTATTAATGGGTAGAGACGTCATACGGCTCCACTAGGCGCACCATTATTAGTGCTTCATTGAATTAGCCCACCACCAATCTTTTCCTGTCTGGTCATTTCCGGTTTCCACCTCGCGAGAGAATGTTTCTCTTTTCTATTTGTCCATTGGAGCGCATTGTCCGACAAGAATACGGGTAAGCCGGGCAACAAGGAGCATGGTGAAACTATGATCTCTGCTGAAATAGCTGGAATAGCCCTGGGAACCCTGGTTTTGGGTCTACTTGCAGGGGCTTTTATCAGGAAAAAAATATTGGAGAACCGGGTTGATTCCGTAGAGAAATACTCCAAGAAGATCCTGGAAGAGGCCCAGAAAGAGGCCAAGAATCTAACCAAAGAGGCAACCCTCCAGGCAAAAGACACCCTTTACCAGATGAAGGTGGAGTTTGAGAAGGAAACCCAGGACAAGAAGAAGCAAATGCTTGCCCAGGAAAGGCGCCTTTTCAACAAGGAGGAAAATCTGGAAAAGAAGAGTCAGCAACTGGATGCAAGGGAGAACAGGCTGGCGGAAAAAGAAAGATTTAACGATCGAATCGAAGGGCAGCTCAAGCAAAGGGAACTGGAAAGTTCTCGAATGCTTGAAGAACAGCGAAAGCGGCTGGAGAGCATTGCCGGCATTTCAGCGGAGGAAGCCAAGCAGTCCCTGATCGGGGCAATGGAATCGGAAGCCAAACATGATGCGGCAAAACTCATCAGAAAGATAGAAAATGAGGCCAAAACCGAGGCTGACAGGAAGGCCCAGGAGATTCTGGCACTGGCGGTAAAGCGATATGCCGGGGACTACGTGACTGAAAAGACGGTTTCCGTGGTCAACCTGCCGAACGATGAAATGAAAGGGCGCATTATCGGGAGGGAAGGTCGGAATATCAGGGCCATTGAAGCCGCTACGGGCATCGATCTCATCATTGACGACACACCCGAAGCCGTCATCCTGTCCGGCTTCAATGCGGTGAGAAGAGAGGTGGCCAAGATATCTCTGGAGCGGTTGATAGATGACGGGCGAATTCATCCGGCGCGCATAGAAGAGGTTGTCGCCAAGGTGACAAAAGAGATAGAGGCCACCATCAAAGAGGCTGGTGAACAGGCGGCGTTTGATGTGGGTGTGCATGGTATAAACATTGAACTCGTCAAGCTCATTGGCCGGCTGAAATACCGTTCAAGTTATGCGCAAAATGTCCTCCAGCACTCCAGAGAGGTCAGTTTTCTCTGCGGCATAATGGCTGCCGAACTTGGTCAAAATGTCAAGCAGGCTAGGCGTGCAGGCCTTTTGCATGATATTGGAAAGGCTGTTGATCATGAGGTGGAAGGCCCTCACGCGGTCATCGGGGCCGATTTGGCCAGGAAATATGGAGAGTCAAACTCTGTAATCCACGCCATCTGGGCCCACCATGAGGATATTGAACCTGAAACGGTACTTGCTGTTCTTGTCCAGGCCGCCGATACGCTCTCCGGGGCCCGGCCCGGCGCCCGACAAGAAATGCTCGAGTCCTATGTGAAGAGGCTGGAGGGGCTTGAAAACATTGCTCTGTCTTTCCGGGGTGTCAACAAGTCCTTTGCAATCCAGGCCGGAAGAGAGATACGTATCATGGTCGAGGGAAAGATGATCGATGATGATCAGTCCTTCATCCTTGCCAAAGACATTGCAAGAAAAATAGAAAAGGAGTTAACCTATCCCGGTCAAATCAAAGTGATTGTGATTCGAGAAATCAGGGCGGTAGAATACGCAAAATAGCGTTCAGGTCTTGTTCCGGCAGGTAACCGCTTTATCGATAGGTCGGCAGTCCGCTGATGATTGCCTTAAAACGCTTAACTGTAACCTTTCGGGTTCTTCAACAGGGTCACCTCCGGCCATGGGTGAGCCACCAGGAGTCATTATTTCCATAGGCCATGAAAAGGAAACGGTTTATCTTGTGGATGGAACGGCCTATATCCATAGGGCCTACCACGCAGTCAGGAATCTGTCCAATTCCCACGGTTTTCCCACAAATGCCATTTTTGGCTTTTCCAATATGCTTCTGAAACTCCTAGCTGACAAGAATCCTCTCTATCTGTCGATTGTTTTCGATTCAAAAGGACCCACCTTCCGGCACGAGATCTACGAAAAATACAAGGCCAACCGGCCTCCTATGCCGGACGAGATGGCCCATCAGATCCCGTTTATCAAGGAAATTGTCACCTGTTTCAATTTGAAGATGATCGAGATGCCTGGCTATGAAGCGGATGACATCATCGGGACCATGGCACGGATGGCGGAAGAGCAGGGGTACAGGGTGGTTATGATCACCGGTGACAAGGACTTCAGACAACTCATTACACCCCGGGTCAGTATGTGGGACACTATGCAGGACAAGGTGACCGATGAGATCGCCATCAGGGAGCTTTATGGAATCGAGCCTGGTCAAGTGATCGATGTCATGGGCCTCGCCGGTGATGCTGCTGATAACGTGCCCGGGGTCCCGGGTGTGGGAGAGAAGACCGCTCTGAAACTCATCAAGGAATTCGGTTCTTTCGATCAGACGCTGGAACAGGCCGACCACGTGAAAGGAAATAAACTGAGGGAAAACCTGAAAAAGTTCAGGGAGTCGGCAATCATGAGTCGGAAACTGGTCACGATTGACCGGTTTGTTCCTCTTGAGGTGGATATGGAGGAGTTGAAGGTTGGTCCACCTGAACATGATGCCCTGGCCAGGATTTTCAGGGATCTGGAATTCAAGGGACTCTGGGAGAGATTCGCCACCAGAGAGGCAGAATCCACGGATTATCGACTCTGTCTCTCTGAAGAAGATTTGAGATCCCTCGTGGGAAAAATCAAAGAGAAGGGGAGGGTTTCACTGGATACGGAGACCACGAGCAGGAACCCGCTCGAGGCCCGGCTTGTGGGGCTTTCCTTTTCCCTGGAAGAAAAAGAGGCCTGGTATGTCCCGGTTGGTCACGTCTATCCGGGAGCGCCCCAACAGCCTGACCTTCAGAAAGCCCTCGGAATACTGCGGGAAGTCATGGAGGACGAAGGAATTGAAAAAGTGGGACAAAACATCAAGTATGATGCGGAGGTCCTCAGCCAACACGGCGTGACCCTCAAAGGGTTCTATTTCGACACCATGGTTGCCTCTTATGTGATCAACCCGGGGCTCAGACAACACAATCTCGACTATCTGGCTCAACACTATCTGAAGCACAAAATGATCCGTTATCGTGATGTCGTTGGCAAGGGCAAGAAGATGCGTCTTTTTTCCGAGGTCTCTGTGGGGGAGGCCAGGGACTATTCGTGTGAAGATGCCGACATAACCCTGCGGCTGATGCACAAGCTGGATGATAAATTGCGGCTGGATAAGAACGAGGAACTGTTTTATGATCTGGAGATGCAACTGGTGCCTGTACTCATGGATATGGAGTTGGCGGGAATCAAGATTGATAAGCCGTTTTTTCAGACCATGTCATCTCGCTTTGAAGATCAATTGAAGGGTATCGAAAAGGAGATTTATAATGAGGCCGGAATGGCGTTCAATATTCAATCTCCGAAACAGCTGGGCCATGTCCTTTTCGAAAAACTCAAACTGCCTGTGCAAGGAAAAACGGCCAAGGCAGGTGGCTTTTCAACGGACGTGAAGGTCCTGAAAAAGCTGTCCGTCTTTCCACAGAAGACACCCGGGCTTGTGCTCAGGTACAGGACACTAGCCAAACTCAAATCCACCTATCTGGATGCGCTGGTGATGATGGTAGATCCGGATACCGGAAGGATCCACACCTCTTTCAACCAAACGGTTGCGGCAACCGGGCGTCTGAGCAGCAGTAACCCGAATTTGCAGAATATCCCCATCCGTGGCGCTGAGGGCCGTGAGATCCGGAAAGGTTTCATTGCGGAGAAGGGATGTGTTCTGCTGTCGGCTGACTATAGCCAGGTGGAACTCAGGGTCCTGGCCCATTATTCAGGGGACAAGGCGTTCACCCGGGCCTTTGAACAGGGAGAGGACATCCATTCCCTGACGGCAGGGGAGATCCTTGGAGTCGAAAAGAGCGAGGTGACTCCCGAGATGAGAAGGATCGCAAAGGCCATCAATTTCGGCATTGTCTACGGGATGGGTCCCCAGAGGCTGAGTGAAGAGGTGGGCATAGGTCCAAAGGAAGCGAAGGCCTACATTTCTTCATACTATGAGAAATATCAAGGGGTTGAAAAATACAAAAACGAAATGGTCAAAATGGCCAGAGAAAAGGGTTACGTCACAACGCTTCTGAACAGGCGCCGGTATCTCCCCGACATACTGCACCAAAACCGAGTGATCAGGGCGGAAGCCGAACGAATGGCCGTCAATACGCCCATCCAGGGGACCGCCGCGGATCTGATCAAGCTGGCCATGATCAGGATAGCGGGCCGTCTTGGCACCGGGAATTTCAATTCAAAGATGCTTCTTCAGGTGCACGACGAACTGGTTTTTGAAGTGGTGGAGGGTGAGCTTGATGCGCTGAAACAGGTGATACGCGAGGAGATGGAAGGCGTCTATCCACTCAAGGTCCCTCTTAAAGTGGACATGGGGCATGGGAAAAACTGGGGAGAGGCCCATTGAGCATATACTTTCGATCCTACAAAATCGAAACTTACAGAAAGGTTGTAGACCCTGCGCGCGAAATTGCCGGGATGCACTCCGGCAAAATGGCGAGAGAAAGGCAAAAGAGATGGTGGATCAATTCTATGTGGGCATTGATTGTGGTTCTGTAAGCCTGAACTGTATTGTCATCAATGAAGGGAAGGAGATCGTCTATGAATTGCCCTATGAGCGTCACGTGGGCAAGGTCGAAGAGAGGGCCTATGAGCTCATTCGGCATCTCAATGGAAAATTCGGAGAGGAGAACATAGGGTGTCTCAGTTTTACCGGCAGTCACGGGAAAAAGCTGAGTGAGCAGTTAGGTGTATTCTATGAATACGAAACCATCAGCCAGGTCCTTGGTGCCATGTTCGTCCAACCGGACGTTAAGAGCATCATCACTATGGGTGGACAGGACATAGCCCTCTTTCAGGTCAAACACACAACGTCGGAAAACAAAGACGACACGAATGCCTGGAAGCTGGAATACTTCAACACCAATGGACCTTGTGCATCGGGCACCGGTTCCTTTATCGATCAACAGGCACAGCGGCTTGCCACATCCATTTATTCAACAGATGTAGACGTTTCCCAGACAAAAATAGATCAGATACTCGCCGACTTTATTGAACTCGGAGCCGGGAGCGAAAAACCGGCGAATGTCGCCTGCAGGTGCACCGTCTTTACAAAGACCGACATGATTCATCTGCAAAACAAAGGGGAAAAACTAGAGGATATTATCTACGGCCTGCACATCGGAAATGCCAGGAACTACATGAGTACCATCGTGTCCAATCGCGTCCTCGAAGACCCTATCCTCTTCATCGGCGGGCTATCAATGAACCGGCTGCAGGTAAGGGCATTCAGGACCTATTTCCCGGACCTTGTTGTTCCACAACATAATACCTCGTTGGGCGCCTTGGGTGTGGCCATACAGGCGTTTGGTCTTGGGAAAAAGGACAAAGTGGGTACGGAAACCTTGAAGAAAATGGGAGTCCAGGGGGAAATTTCGGCTCCGCGGGCGTCACGGCTGACCTTGAAAAAGACCCTTTTCCCGGAGACCAATGAGATAAGGAAAAGGCCGCTTAAAAAAGGGACAAGGGCCTTTCTCGGGATAGATGTGGGCTCAACCACAACCAAGTATGCCCTGATCGACAATGATCAGGAAATAATCCACAAGAGCTATGTGCCCACCCAAGGGAAGCCCATAGAAGTCACCCAGAGACTCCTTGCGACCCTTCGGGATGATGTGGGCAAAAAGGTCGAGATCGTGGGAACGGCCACCACCGGATCGGGCAGGAATGTGGTGGGAGATTTCCTCAATGTGGATCTCATCATTGATGAGATAACCGCACATGCGAAAGGCGCTGTGAAAATCGATCCTGAGGTCGACACCATCTTTGAAATCGGTGGGCAGGATTCAAAATATATCTATATTTCAAATACCTACCCCCTAGATTTTGATATGAACAAGGTCTGTGCCGCAGGTACGGGAAGCTTCCTCCATGAACTGGCAGGCAAGTTCGGCATCAATATTGTGGGGGAATTCCAGGATATTGCCCTTTCATCGGAGGCGCCGGTAAAGCTTGCTGAACGTTGCACCGTTTTCATGGAATCGGACCTGGTCTCCTACCATCAGAAAGGCGTTCAAAGAAATGATCTGATCTCGGGGTTGTGCTATGCCATTGTATACAACTATCTGAATCGTGTCGTGGAAAAGCGAAAAATCGGGGAAAAAGTCATGTTCCTGGGGGGACCTTCCTTGAACAAGGGCGTGGTGGCCGCCTTTGAAGATGTCCTCGGGCGTGGTCTCATCGTACCCCTTCACAGGGAGGTCCTCGGAGCCTATGGCGCCGCCATCGCCGTTCAGGAAAAAATGCAGTTTGAGCAAAAGGGAAAAAGCACTTTTCGGGGATTGATCAGCTCAATCAATGATCACATGGCGTATAAGGAAAAGACATGCCACGCGGATCCCAACTGCCATAACCAGTGCAAACTGAAAATTTACGATTTTGACGGTCGTCGAAGTATCTGGGGGGGCGAATGTGGGCGTTATGACGTCATAAGGGCCAAGGAATCAAAAAAAGAAAACCTGTTTCAATTGAGAGAGGAGATCTGGAAGAGGTATCTTGCAGGCGTCTGTGAGGAGTTGGACGCTGAAACACCGAAGGAATGCGAAGGTCGCCCGACGGTGGGACTGCAGCGTGCTCTCTACGGCCACCATACGGGGGTATTCTGGGCCCATTTCTTTGACAAGCTCGGTTTTAGGCTCGTGCTTTCTCCGCCCACCAATCCCAGGATTTCCAGGGCAGGCATCGAGACCGTCCTAGCGGAGACCTGCTATCCTGTGAAGGTTTCCCATGGACACGTGAAGGAACTCCTGGGAAAAACGGCCTATCTCTTCCTACCGAGCATCATTGATATGCCAACGCCGGTTCCCAACGAAACCGGCTTTTACTGCCCCATGAGCCAGAGTAATTCCTATATGGCAAGATCCGCACTGGGGCTGGATGCGGCAACCGTCCTGAGCCCGGTGGTACACCTGAAGTATGATCCTGATACACTCGCCCTGGAACTTATGGAACATATGGGTTCGAAAATCGGCAGAAACCGGGCTGAAATCAGAAAGGCCACCTATCATGCGTTGGAGAGGCAGGACCAATTTTTTAAGGAGTTGCACCGGAAGGGTTTGGAGAGCCTCGAACAGACGCATTCCGATGAGCCTGTATTGGTGGTGACGGGAAGGCCTTACAACCTGTATGATGAGAGGCTGAATTTGCGGTTGGGACAGAATTTGGCGAAACTCGGCCTGACGGCCGTCCCAATGGATTTCATTGATGTGTCTTCCGTTGATCTTTCCGATTTTCCCTCCATGTACTGGGGGCTGGGAGCCCAGATATTGAGGACGGCAAAATATACACTTGGACAGGAAAACTATTTTGGCCTTCATCTCACGAATTTTAGTTGCGGGGCGGACTCCTTTATCGAGCACTTCTACAAACACATCATGGGGAACAATCCCTATCTCATCCTGGAATTGGATGAGCACAGCGGCGTTGCCGGTGTTATGACGAGGCTTGAGGCCTATAAAAATGTCATAGAGAACACCATGAAGAAATTAAGGGGCCCCAAGGGGAGAAAGGTCGAACTCGCAAACTGAATATGTTCTTCAGACAGCGAAACGATAAACGGGCATGGAATCTAAAAAAGTGATCAGCTTCAAATCGCTCAATAAGACGGTAGGGCGATTCAATCCGAAAGAGAGGATCTTTTTGATACCCCAGATGAACAGGATCGGGGGCCATTTGCTGGCGGCAACCTTCAGGGGGTTCGGTATCCATGCCAAGGTTATGGATACTTACAAGGGCCTCGATCTGGGCAAGAAATTTACCTCCGGGAAGGAGTGCTATCCCTGCCAGATTACCACGGGAGATATCCTCTACTTCATGGAAAAAGAAAGGGAACGGCTGGGTGACGCCTTTGATCCGGAGCGTTATATCTATTTTATGCCGGAATCCAGCGGACCGTGCCGGTTTGGCATGTACAACAAATACCAGCGTATTGTCCTCGACTCGCTCCCGGAGTTGAGCCGCTTGAAAATCGGGTCCCTTACCACGGATGACGGATACTCCCTGTCCGGTATCATCGATAAGGGCCGGGTCCGTGACCTAAGAAAGGCCGCCTATTTTTCTGTTGTTGTGGCCGATGTCATGGACAGGCTTCTCTGGAGAATAAGACCCTACGAGGAGGATCCCGGAACAACAGACACGTTTATTGAGCGATCCATGCATGTGATGGAAGACGTCTTCGAAGAATTTGGACCGGAAAAGGCATTTGATCGAATCCTTGACCAGATGGAAGTGATCATTGAGAAGGCAAAGGGCCTCATGGATCCACGCATACCTCGAAAACCCCTGATCGGCATCGTGGGTGAGATCTATCTTAGGTCACATACCCATGCGAATCAGGACCTGATAAGGGTGTTGGAGAAATACGGGGCCGAGGTCGTCAATGCCTCCATTGCAGAATGGATGAATTACATCTCGTATGATAGACTGCGGGAAGCGAAGATAGCCTTTGGATTGAGTATGAAGCAGCTTCGTTTCGGCCCCATGAAAAAACAAATCAAAAAAATCCTGGGGTTCGGCAGTGAACTCTATTACCAGGAGTTCAGGCAGAAGAAGGTCTATGATCGCCTGACTTCAATGATTGATCTCGCCGGGGATCACAAAGTGGGGGATCTCGAAAAGGTTCTCAGGAAAGATGATCTTTTTTCATTTGATGCCGGGACCGAGGCCTGTTTGAGTATACCGGGAATTGTGGAGTATGCCCATGAAGGATATAACGGCGTAGTGAATGTGTATCCTTTCACCTGTATGCCCAGCACCATCACCTCGTCAATCATCCGGCCCAGGATGGACGAACTGGGTATTCCGTATCTGGACACACCCTGCGATGAAAGCATCCAGCCGGGGAGGGAGGCTGCCATCAGGACATTCATGTACCAGGGTTATCAACATTTTAAACAATATGGAAGGAAAGCGTTTTAGAAGATTATGACAACAAGAATGCTCATTAACGCAGTAGAATCGGAAGAGTACCGTATCGCCATTGTAGAGGATGGGAAGCTTGACGGCTTTTTCATAGACACATCAACGGCGGAACAAAAAATCGGAAACATCTATAAAGGTATCGTTGAGCGGGTTGCACCAAATTTGCAGGCCTGTTTCGTGGATATCGGCACAGGCAAGAACGGGTTCATACAGGCCAGCGAAATCCATCCTGAATATTATATCAAGCCCATTGATTCCTCCAATGACCAGCTGATCCCACCCGTGGACAAGATTGCCAAGAAAGGACAGGAACTCCTTGTTCAAGTGACGAAGGAGATGCCGGGAAGAAAAGGAGCACATCTGACCACCTATATATCCCTTGCCAGCCGATGCCTGGTCCTGACGCCGGGCCGGGGAGGGGGCGGCGTATCGCGGAAGATAGAAGATGAAGAAGAGCGAAAGCGGTTGAAGGCCATCATGAACCAGATCAAACTCCCGGATGACATCGGGTATATCATGCGAACCGCCGCCTTTGGCACAAACAAGAGAGAACTCTCAAGGGATCTCAACAGGCTGTTGAGAATGTGGAAAAATATCAGAAAGAGCGTCCATCAGGCCCCCCCCCTGTCGCTGATTCACAAGGAGCAGGATATCTGGCTCAGGACACTCAGGGACTATTTTACCAGCGATGTGACGGAAATCCTGGTGGACGACAAGGACACCTATGTAAAAATCAAGGACTATATGAAGATCATTTCTCCGAGATACCAGCGCCGCGTCAAACTCTACAAGGAAACGCGGCCCATCTTTGAAAAAGATCAGATTGAACGTGAGATTGAAAAGATTTACAGCAACGTGGTTCCCTTGAAGTCAGGAGGGTCCCTTGTGATAGATCCCACGGAGGCCCTGATTTCCGTCGACGTCAATTCCGGCCGTGCTAGGGGGGGGAAGGATGTGGAAGGGACCGCCTTTAGAACGAATATGGAAGCGGCCTCTGAGATAGCCCGACAGCTTCGGCTGAGGGACGTTGGGGGGCTCATCGTTATCGATTTCATAGACATGAGAGATAAAAAACACATCAGAGAGATTGAAAGGGTCCTCAGGGAGGAAAGCAAAAAGGACCGCGCCAAAATAGATCTGGCACACATTTCAAAATTCGGTCTCCTGGAACTGTCCCGGCAACGTCTCCGTCCATCACTGGAGTCGCGGAGCTATCAGACCTGCGAGCATTGCCAGGGCAGAGGACTTGTCCTCTCCGTGGAGGCACGATCGCTCTCGTTCCTGAGGCGCATCTGGATGGGGTTGGCTAAAGAAGGCGTCACCCACGTCAAAGGGCTTCTTCCCCTTGAGGTGGCCACCTATCTCCAGAACAGAAAGAGAAAAGAGATCGCGGAGCTTGAATCTCGCTACAAGGTCTCCATCCTCTTGGAAGGGAATCCCGCCATCACTCCGGGCGGAGGAAAGCTGGAGTTTCTGGAAACCCCTAACGGGTCGGAAAAATGATGGCATTTCCCGCCTTGACGGGAAAGAGAGGCGCTCCGCATCACGCCTGCCACGGCCATCTGTGCCTTTAGCGACTCATGTTTAACCACATTATCTACTTCATTGTTGTCCTCCTGACCTTCAGCGTCAGCTATGCCGGAAAGGCCCCGGGATATCCCCTCCCTCTGACGCTGGTCGCGATCGGTATCGGCTGGGCCGGCTTCGCCCTCTATTGCAGAAAGGTGTTTGAAGGGATCAGCAACCATTTCAGGGGAAAAGGGTTCGGGGATGGCCGGGCCGTTGCCCTGTACCAGAAGGCCCAGGTGAGGCTCTCCGTCCTTGCCATCTTTATCTTCGCTCTGTTTACCTTTCTCCTCAATCTCAAGTACTGGATCCAGGCGATTCCAGGCTTCAAATCCCTGACGGTTCTCCAGGGACTGGTGGCCTTGGCCCTCTATCTGTTCTTCCTGTTCACCATCTGGTGGTTTGCCGCGCCCACATACCGTGAATTGTTTTCCATCAACATTACGAGAAAATCGTACATCTTTTCCAATGCCAGGCTCAACGTCCCCATCCTTTTCCCGTGGGTGTGCCTGTCCTTGATCTATGATCTCCTGGCCTTGAGCCCCTGGGGGCAACCATCCAGTTTTTTCAACACCATGGAGGGCCAGATCCTGTTTTTCTCCATATTCCTGGTCCTTCTCATGATCGTGCTCCCCGTATTTATCCAGTCGTGGTGGGGCTGCAGGCCGTTGGATGACTCCGACAAGTCCCGGCAGCTCATGGCATTCCTTGAGGAGAAGGGCTTCAAATACCGGTATCTGTTGAGATGGCCCCTATTTGAGGGAAGGATGATGACCGCAGGCATCATGGGAATCCTGCCCCGTTTCCGCTATATTCTTGTTACGGATTCCCTCCTTGAAATCCTTTCCATTGATGAGCTGAAGGCCGTACTGGCTCATGAAATGGGTCATGCCAAATACAGGCATCTCCTTTACTATGTCTTATTCCTCATCGGTTATCTCGTCCTGACCTTCGGCCTCTTTGATATCTATTACTGGTTGCTGGCCTCCAGTTCGTTTTTTTCCGGATTTCTTGCATCGGGCCACGAGGACGGGAACACCCTCATGTACATGGTCCTTTCACTTCCCATGCTCCTCAGCCTGGTGATCTACTTCAGGTACGTGATGGGATTTTTTATGCGAAACTTTGAGCGACAGGCCGACCTCTATTCGGCAAAGGTTATGGGTACGCCGGAGTACACGATCCGCTCGCTCGAAAAAATTGCCATGCTTAGCGGCAGGAGCAGAAACGTTCCCAGTTGGCATCACTTCAGTATCCGGGAACGGGTGGATTGCCTGGCGCGGTCTTTGAGAGACCCGACCCTCTTGAAGAGACATACCCGGTTTGTGACTGTGCTTTTCACAGGTTTTATCGTCCTGGTTGTGTTTCTGGGGTACCTTCTGAATTTCAGCCCCCTCAAAGAGCATATGACCTACGCGGCCCTGGAAAATGTCCTCCAGGAACAGTTGAGTGTGAATCCTGCGGACCTGGGCCTTTACGAAAACCTGGCCATGCTCTATCAAAAGATGGAGGATTACGGAAAGGCAATCGAAGTCTACGAGAAGATCCTCCGACTGGACCCGGACCGCTCCTTGACCCTCAACAATCTGGCCTGGCTGCTGGTGACCAGTGATGATCCGAAACTGCGAGACAGAAGGCGAGCCCTGGCCCTGGCCAAAAGGGCGGTTTCCCTGGAAAGGATTCCTGTCTATCTGGATACCCTTGCCGAGGCCTACTATGAAAACGGCGATCAGCAGGAAGCCCTGGAAACCATTAGAGAGGCCCTTTCAAGAGCAAGGAAGAACAGGACCTACTATGAGAAGCAGCTTCGGAAGTTTCTCTCAGGTGACTTAAAGAAATCATAGGCAAAAGTACGGTTGGATAAAGAGCATATAAATTCCAAATGACCAATGATCGATTTGGAGGTGGAGTGATGAAAAAGTGGGTCCTGGTGATTTCTTGCGTTCTCGTGGGCATCATTGTGGTGGGCCTCGGCTCCGGCTATCTCTGGTTTCAGCATACCCTCAAGAAACGGTTGCCGGAGATCAGCGGCGAAGTGAGCCTGAAGGGTATCACGGAGGATGTGCGGATCATAAGGGATACCTTCGGGGTGCCCCATATCTATGCCGCGAATGAAGCGGATATGTATTTCGCATTCGGCTATGCCGTGGCCCAGGACCGGCTCTGGCAGATCGATTTCTTGCGTCACTTGGGCCAGGGACGTCTCTCGGAAGTCTTTGGAAAAGACTTTGTGGAGACGGACCGTTACTTCAGGCTGCTCACCGCGGCGGGAGTCAACAAGACCATCCCACGGGAATTTGAGACCGTTCTCAGCGCCTTTGTGAAAGGGGTAAACGGTTATATCGCGAGCCATTCAGACCGGTTGCCCATAGAGTTCACCCTGCTTCGCTATAAACCCGAGAAATGGACGGAAGACGACTACCTCGCTATCCTGAAGCTGGTCAACTGGGGGCTTTCTTGCGGGTTCACCACCGACCTGACTGCGGATAAAATCCTCAAGAAGGGAGGGGCGGAGAAGTTCAGAGAGGCCTTTCCGCCCTGGCCGGGTGATGCTCCCATAATTGTTCCCAAAGGATATGAAGGCGCCACAGCATACCAGGATGAGGCGCTCAGGGTGGCGGAAAAGGTAAGGGCGCTGATCGGTTTTCCCGTGGGCGCGGCGAGCAACAACTGGGTAATCTCCGGGGAGAAGGCCCAAAACGGCAAACCCATGCTGGCCAACGACACCCATCTTGCCCTGACCAATCCCTCTTTCTGGTGGGAGGTAAACCTGAACTGTCCCACTATCCATGTATCCGGGTTTGCGGTCCCGGGTGTGCCGGGCGTTGCCATCGGCCACAACCGGGATGTTGCCTGGGGCATTACCAACGTCATGGTGGATGACGTGGATTTCTACATCGAAAAGATCAATCCCGAGAACCCTCGCCAGTACTGGTACAAGGACCACTGGGAGGGCATGAAGGTCATCGAAGAGACCATCAAGGTAAAAGGCGGTGATCCTGTCAAGAATGAAATTCTCCTGACCCGTCATGGACCCATTGTGACTCAGCCGGGAAAAGGCGGCGGCAAGGAGACCATTTCCCAGAGATGGGCATTCACGGACGGCCTCCAGCCGGGAAAAGCAGGATATAAACTCATGACGGCCGGGAACGTCCGGGAAGTCACCGAGGCCCTCCGGTACTGGGAACTCCCCAGTCAGAATTGGGTGTTTGCCGACCGGGAAGGCAACATCGGGTACTGGTGCTGCGCCACTGTTCCCATACGTCCAAAAGGAGATGATGGAATATTGCCGGTGCCGGGATGGACCGGGGGATATGAATGGAAGGGGTATGTCCCTTTTGATCAACGGCCCCATCTCCTGAATCCGGAGCAGGGCTTTATTGCCACCTCCAACAACAAAGTCGCAGGGGATTACTATCCCTATCTGATCGGCCACTACTGGGAGCCCATGGATCGGGTGACCCGTGTCACCCGGCTCCTTGAATCAAAAGAAAAGCTGACGGTTGAAGATTTCAAGAAGATCCAGCACGATACCTATTGTCTCCTCGCCTCGGAACTCACGCCGAAATTCATAAAAGTCCTGGACAAATATCCAGATAAAGATGGGTTTAAAAAGGCCCGGGAGGTCCTTTCCGGATGGAATTTCGTGATGGGCGACAAGAGTGTCGCGGCGTGTATTTTCGAGGTGACGTTCCGAAAAATGATGGACAATATCTTCAGAGATGAACTGGGAGAAACACTCTTCCGGAAATATCTGAAGACCACCATGTTCCCTCCAAGGGCCATCAGGGCCATGTGCCGAAAAGGATCATCCCCGTGGTTTGATAACGTCAACACGCCTCAGAAAGAAGGCATGGAAGATATCATGAAGGTGAGTCTGGACCAGGCCCTTTCGCAACTGCGTGAGAAGATGGGAAATGATATGGGGAAATGGGCCTGGGGAAAGATACATACGCTGACCTTCGAACATGTACTGGGCAAGAAGAAGCCGTTGAATTATATTTTCAATCTGGGCCCCTTCCCGGTGCCCGGGGACCACCTGACCGTGAATAAGAAGCAGTACCAGTACACAAAGCCGTATGATGCCGACCACGGTGTTTCCCAGCGGATGATAGTTGATCTCTCAAATATCAAAGACGCACTGCATGTGCTTCCCACCGGTGAATCGGGCCATCTCAAGAGCCCGCACTACCGGGATCAGATTCCCTTGTACCTGGGAAACGGCTACCATCCCGCATGGCCTGAAAGGGTCCAGGTAGAAAAGAACAAGGAGGGCGTTCTGACGTTGAGACCCGAAAAAACGCAATAGCTCCAACTTCCTGGTTTTTTTGTAGATGCGTTGGTTGCGGCTGGATTAATCGGGGATATTGTGGCACATAACGCGTCCATATCCGTTGCAGAAGCTGGATGTCAGGCTGAAATCGGCACGGCCTGCACCATGGACGTCAAGAAAACATTCCTCAGGTCAGGAAGGCACTTTCAGACTGAAGGTGATCATGAGAGGGTCATCGTCGGAGATCGGTTTGCCCAGGCTGATGGTCCCGTCGCCAATCATGAACCACTCCCGGTGGTGCAGGTGCATTTCCATGCCACTATAAACGTGCCCTCCTGGAGCCGTGTTGATATAGGTACCGTTGGTGCTGCCGTCCACAAAGACAAAATCGCCGTAACGGCAAATGATTTTGGCATGAGAACGTGAAGCCGTTTCAGCGTTGACAACCAGGTCGCTGGTGCCGTCCCGGCCGAAAACATAGGGTGTCATCTCTTTTGTGATAACGATCTCTTTTTCCCCAAAACCCACTACCAGTTCCGCATTTATTGCAGTCGTTGCAGTCATCTTCGAAGGGATGAAGAGCCTGGTTGCATCATCCATAGCCCAGACAACTTCCATGGTGTTCAGGGGGTTGGATTTTCCTTTTACTTCAAGTCGTCCGAATGGACGGCACACGCTTTTACTGTATTCGGGGAGTCCTTCAGTGGTTTCAACCGTTGTAACGATCTGCCCACCTTTGGCCAGGGAGGCAATCCGTGCTGCAATATTGACCGTATCTCCATAGGGATGTCCTTTGTCCAGTTCAATGGGGCCTTTGTGAAACCCGATGCGGACGTTGATCTTATGTCCGTGTGATGTTGCTGTAAATTTGAAATGTTTTTGTAAATCACACGCACAGTTCACCGCTTCCAAGGGGTTCTCAAAATAAGCCATGATTTCGTCACCGATCACTTCAACCACGACACCGTTATTCTCTTTTATCTTTCTTGAGACGGAATTGAGGCTTTCAACAACACATTCGTGGGCAATCCTGTCGCCGAGGTTCTCATACAAATGTGTGCTTCCGGCAACATCTGCAAAGAAGATTACAAGTTCTAAAGGTTTCTCAACAGGGTCTTCTTCCGGTTTAAACCTTGACTTGCCGAATATGTTTCTTAACAGTGAAATAGTTTATCCCTCAATTCAGCAGTAGCAGATCGGCTAAAAATACCGTTTTCTTCAGGAGGCCGCAAGATTTTTTCTTGGCAGAATATTGCAGGGCTGGGGGTCCATGTTGAAACGACCTGTCATCATGAGCAACTCCCAGTGTATGTTAAGTGGAAAATAGAGACAATATCGCGGCGTGCGACAGGAATAAGGGATCCCCTTTAATCTATGCGATCAAAATCGTTGTTGACAAATTCGTGAGATGTTGAGGAGACTTTTTTTCTTGACAGATTGAAGAAGCGACTTTTCAGCTCAAATAAATACTGAAGCAAATATCGGGAAAGGGACCTTGTATGGGTATTTTGACAGCAAAGAGGACCTGTTTTTCGGTGTATCGGATCCACTTCGTTGGTCATAGGCTGCTGTTTGCGGCATTAGTAAGCTTCCAAGGAACTCATAGTATTAATTAAGCTCCTTTATCATAGGTTGCCGCTTGCGGCATAAACCAGCTTTTTACGAAGTCATCATGTATTTGAGGAGAGTCCTTATCGGAGAATCAGCACGGATGATTCACTCCCCTTGATCAATTTCCCAACTTTTCCCTTCGGGAATACCTTTTCAAGCATGGACTTTTTCCCCATCCACAACGCCATGAGTCCCCATTTGGCTTCTTGTGAGATGAAAGCATCCAGAGATGCCAGTTCGACAATCTCTATCCACGGTTCAATATCCCGTGCCGTATAATATTTCAGGATGGCCTCCATCTTCTGTTCGACCTCGCCCTTGAGTTCCTTCCCTTCGGTTAATCCGACGATTTCGAGTTTGGCCTTGTGAAGGGTCACCAGTTGATTGATCATCTCGAGCGATTGTTGGCTCACCAGGTCATGGTCCAGGCAGCAGACGATTTTGTCCACCTTCTTTTTTTTCTTGGCCACAAGGACCGAACAGGTGGCGTCATTGACGACCTTTTGTGGGATCCCACTCAGTCCTTCCCATTCACATCCGTGCGAATTGTCACAACCCAGGACAATCAGGTCTATTTCCTCTTCCTGCGCTTCTGCTAAAATTCCTTTGACCGGATTGCCCAGCCTTATCCGTACCTTCAGCTCTTTTCTGGCACTCTTGGCCACATACAGCTCATCCCAGACCCCTTTCTTTCTCTCAATGAGTTCATAGCCGAACTCACGCTGAATATAAGGGCACTCATCCTCCTTGAAATACTTCAGAAACGTCTCCCGATAGCTACTGATCGCTCCGGGCAACGGGTGGCTTTCCGTCCAGTCCCGGGAGGCTGCTCCCGCTGGCGACATTCTTGTATGTACCCCAAGGAGTGTGACATTTGCCCAGGTATTCGCAGCCAGCCTGGCCACTTCGCTCACTGCGTGAGCGCTATAGGGGTTTTGATCAACGGCAACAAGGATTCGCATCTATGCCTCCATCATCTGAAATTGTACTACTGCCAGCACAGGAGAACTGCTGAAGGGACTCGGCTCAATACCTCCAGCATGGGGCTCTTTCTCGCCATCTGCCGCGGGACACATGATGCCACCAGGCTGTATTCCTGGAGGGAGTCAGCGATTCTTGCCGGAATATCCCGTATTGTTTTGACCTCCTGTGGAGACGATCCTGCTTCTACGAGCATGTTCCTGACATTCGTAAGCATTTCATCTGCATCCCCCGATGCCGGCACCTCCTTATCTTGAACATCTTTTTTGAAACTCAGCCTGCCGGGTTTTTGCAGAATCACGCGGAGCAGGTCATATTCCAGAGTTGCCTCCTCGAACAGCTTGGAAAAGATCGGGACCAGGGTCCCCAGGTCCGTATGATCTTCTACCAGGAGAGCGATTTTCTTCAGGCCAACCAGATTTTTTACGAGGAGAAGGGGGCAAGGCATTTTCTTATAGAGCTTTGACCTCATTCTGTTTTCAAAATGGGATGCATCAAAAGACAGGAGAATCCCTTCCACCAGGAGGTCGTAGGATTCTTCCTCCAGTTCCCGCAATATCTCGGCCTCGCGCTCACCAACCATCATCTTGGGTGAGCCAAGCGTGGGGCATGATGACCTCTCCGCGTTGATAAGCTGAGATATTTCAGCCTCGGCGGTTCCCAGCAACCCTTTTTCCCAGGTCCTCCGCACCCAACCAGTTCCGGGCGGATTGCCTTCGGAATCTGTCTCTTCTACATGAATTGTTTCAATACCCATTTTGACAACCTCTGCCATGCGGCAGACGAACCTGAGGGCAATGCTTGACGCCAGGTCTGCATTTAGAGAAACAAGTGTCTTGATCATAAGCTCCTACCTTATTTATCTTGTATTTTCTTTTCGGCCTTTCTTACGGTATCAAGGATTTCCCCAAGTTTGAAGGGCTTTGCAAGGAAGTCAAAAACACCTTTTTGAAAGGATTCCTTGGCTGTTTCCATGGTGGCAAATCCTGTTATGACGACGATTTCGGTGGCAGGAGAGTGCTGCTTCACCTGGGTTAAAAACTGCATACCGTCAATACCTTCCATTTTTAGATCGGTGATGACGATGTCAAAATCCTTCTCATTGACCCGGTTCGACGCTTCCGCACTTCGAGTAAATGTCTCTACCTCATAACCTGCTTTTTCGAGCGCCGGCTTCAATCTCTTGAGAACAATGGTTTCGTCATCCAGGATTAATATGCTCGTTTTTTGACCGGTGTTCATGCTGTCCCCTCCAATTGATTCGCACTACCATTTGTCTGCGTCAGGCGATCAAATTCTTCCACAAAGCGTCCAATCTGTTGGTCATTATCCATTTGTACATCAAGTTGCCGGGTAAATGCAACCAGTTGCCCGATGATATGTATCTTCTTTTTCATGGCTTCCGGAGCCAGTTTTTTGATCCGCCCTACCAGAAGGTCGCCGCGCAGGTCCACTCGAAAGTCCCTTTTTCCCAGTACTTCGGCAATAAACTTCACCCTTCTGGACCTTCTTGTCTGATCTGTTACGCCACCGAGAAAACGAAAATAGGCATAATTGTCATGGATATTTTCACTGATATACGCATCAATCATATTGAAATGGTAGCCGAGGCGCAAGTTTATATTTGCGTATGTTTTTGAGATAATGGCGAGGTTTTGACCAATAGATTTCGGATTGGCAATATCTGAGGAAAATGTCTTCGTAAGGCTGGACATGAAGCTGCCGAAATCCACGGACATGGGTTCAGAACTCCAGAATCCCGGCATATTCAATCCGGACAGAAAGGCCCGCATTGGTACCGAGGCGACCTGCTCCACCTGTACATTTTCAGGATCGGTTTCTTCCGAAAACCCGCCTCCAATATCAATCATGACCAGATCCAGAGGGATAGCGGATTGCAGCTTCCTTCCGGGGGCATCAGGATCACGGTGACGATAATAATTGAGGTCAATGAGTTCTTCCACTGCCTTTTCGTGAATGAAGCGTGTGATGTCATGAAACGTCCTGCAGGCCTGTGGAACAAAATTCCCATCTAGGGGGTCCAGCAGGTTCAAAGGCGAAATTTTCTTCAAGACCCGACGGAGAAGACGGTATTCATAGGTCTCTGCGAAGGCATCTTCGGTAAAGCTATAGTAAAGCAGTTCTTTTATGATTCCCGCGTATACAACGTTATCTTCCGCGTCCAGGGTGATGAGTTGACCCGGCTTGAGGCGCTCGGTCGCTATCCCCGTATTTACAATGGCAGGGACTTTGAATTCCCTCGCAATGGTGGCCATGTGCCCGGTCGAGGTCCCTATATCCGTTATAATCCCGTTCGCTTTTCTCACGACTCTTGCAAACCTGGGTGACGTTTGCCTGGCAACGAGAATGGCCCCTTGGGGAAATCTGTCCAGGTCTTTGTCATCCTTGACCATGAATACCTTGCCGGCGCCGATGCCATTCTGGGCGATAACCCCTTTGTGAGCGAAGATGACCGGGTGTCCTGCTACTACCGAAGAGATGTCCTCGACCATTCGCTGAAAACCGCCTCTGATATTGAGCTGCCTCGCCTGGAGAATAATGAGTCTTCCCTTTCGATCAAAGGCCCATTCAATATCCTGGGCTTTCATAGAATATCTTTCGATCAGTAAACCAGCCTCTGCAATTTGTTTGATTTCAATGTCTGAAAGGCACGGCCTGGTCTGCAAATCGTGTGGAACAGGTTGCATTTCACAGCCGCCCCCTTCCTTTGGCGCAAGACTTTCTGTCTTCCGCACGACATCCAGCGCTGATATTTCATAGGGGGGTTCCCTGGAGACCGTGTATTGATCAGCTCTTACCTTGCCGGACAGCACAGGAGCGCCAAGCCCCCAGGTTGCAGTGAGCAGCAGGACATCACGTTCCGGGTGGATCGGATCCAGAGTATAGAGGACACCGCTCTTGGTGGCGTCTATCATCACTTGAATGGCGACCGCCATGGCTATTTCCTGTTCCAGAAATCCTTTTTCCTGCCTGTATTGCATGGCTGAAGGGGAATAGGTGCTTGCAAGGACCTTTTTGTAAGAGTCCAAAGCATTTTCCTGAGGTTCGTTGAGCAGACTCAAATACTGCCCGGCGAAAGTATACTCGGTATCTTCACCCAGGGCACTGCTGCGAATGGCCAGATAGAGATGCTTGTCACCGGCGAGTTCCTGTATATGCAACAAGCCGCTTTCGATGGCTTTTCTGACCTTCTGCGGCACGGTTGCGGAAAGGACGAGAGATTGAATATTGGCTGAGGCATCTTCGGTGGAAATTTCTTTTTCTGACCATGCCTTTGCTATCTCCCCTATTTTTTCATCGAGATTATTATGTTGGAGAAAAGATTGATAGGCCCGTGTGGTGACGGCGAAACCATCCGGAGTTTCAAGATCAAGGTGGTTTTTCAATTCGGCCACATTGGCGTTTTTTCCTCCTACCACATCTGCAAAGTCACGGGTTATCAGTTCGTAACGCATGATATAATCGGTTTGAGGAATCACAAGCCTGCCGGCGAGCTCCTCTTCTATTTCGCTGTTTATCTTCCTGAATGCGTCGTTCAGCTGCAGGTATTTTTTTGGAGCGAGGCCGTGCAGGTTGTAGATGAGCTTAGAGACCAGGTCAGCCATGCCTTGGCAGGTTGATAGGATATATTGCCGGTCGAAGATGTAATCCCCTCCCAGCTTGTCACCCATATCCGCCATCAACTCCAGCACCTGGTTATTGATGTCCAGAACCTTCCGGAATTTTGAAAATAGGGCCGTGAAGGGAAGCTTTTTCCCTGTTCCCCGGCCATGGCCGAGGAACTCCATGACCCAGTCTCGAAATCGTCTTATCATCCCATGCCTTGATCTCGAACAAACTATCTCATTTATGGATGGACACGAGTCAAGGTCCCGACTCACGGCTCCCTATCCATGGCTCCCTCAGTGTCCCCCCTTGCCACCCTTGAAGACCAGGCCGGTCACCAAACCGGCGATAATGGCCACCAGCACGGCCAGGACACCGTAAAGGGTCCCGTGATGAAAGGCTAGAAAGGAGAGGGTGGCTGGAAAGCCGGTTTCTTCTGCAATAATGTGCTCCTCTGCGCTCGTCACAACTGATCCATTCTTAATAGCGAAAACTTGTGCCTTATAGGACCCTTTAGGCATACCTGATGGAATGGACATGGTAGCCGTAAAGGTTTTCGTGGAACCATGTGTCTCCCCGTATCGAACCTTGTTTTTCTGAATTTCGTAACGCCCTGCACTCTCTTTGAGTTTTCGAAATTCCTTGAAGAGTTTTTGCTTGTCTTCCGAAGCGGGAATAATCTTCGCCTGCTTTTCAAGGGCTCCGAAGCCAAGGCCGATCTTCCGCCACTCATCACTATCGTTTTTCAAGGATTTTTCAAGGGCATTAGAGGGAAAAAGCAGAAAAACGGAGGGGATGTTCTGAAACTCAACGGCACCCATGTTCATCCACAGAAAGCCCAATGCACGGCCTTTCTTTTTCAGCTTTGTATTTTCGAATGGACCCATCAGCCTGATGAGCACTTCAGAATTTGCCGGAACGTTGCCTGTCACGGAAATCCTGGCTCCATTGAATGTTGCACCTATAAAGATATGATTGGGTTTCAATTTCATCTGCATCGGTAGTGCGGCCATGGGAGAGTCCGGGCACCATCCTGCACTACAGATCAAGAATACGACAATGACAGGGAAAAGTTTTTTCAACACGTTAATGCCCTCCTATATATGCTAACAGAACGCTTGGTTCGAGCAAGAGGCCCAGTAACATCTTGACCATGACAATGAGAACAAGGGAGGCAAGGATGATTTTCAGTTGGTCTCCTTTCAGTCTTTTACTTATTTTGGCTCCGAATTGGGCCCCCAGGGAAGATCCTATGAGAAGTATGAGGGCCAGGACAAAATCTACGGTGTGATTGCTGTGAGCCTGCATAATGGTCACATTTATACAGGTGAATAATATCTGAAAAAGGCTGGTCCCGACAACCACATGCATGGGCATTCTCAAGAGATACACCATCACCGGGACCATGATGAACCCACCGCCGACACCCATGATGGCAGCCAGGATGCCCACGAAAGTCCCCAAAATCAAGGGCATGAGGACGGAGAGTTCAACACCGGATTTCTCAAAATGGGTCTGCCAGGGGAGTTTTTTCAGCAGTCGAGCGTAGCCGGATTCCCTTTTTTGGGTCTTTTTTATTGGCCTTCGGTCCGTTTCCTTTTTTAATCCTTGGAGGCTTTCCATGAACATGTATATGCCAACAAATCCCAGCATAAGGACATAGGTTATATTTATCAGGAAACCGGCATTTCCCATTTGGCGCAGGACCTTGATAACCTGGACACCTACCGTCCCTCCTATCACTCCTCCGACGAGTAACAGGAACCCCATCTTGAAGTCCACGTTTCCAAGTCGGTAGTGTGCCAGGGTGCCGGATGTTGATGCTCCAACGATCTGGTTCGAATCGGAAGCTGCTGCCACCGTCGGTGGAATCCCGATAGTGATTAAAAGAGGGGTCATCAGAAACCCTCCGCCAACGCCGAAGATTCCCGAAAGAAGGCCGACAAAAAGCCCCAGACCGAAGACCAAAATGACATTTACACTATTCCCCGCTATTGGTAAGTACAGGTGCCACATCTTCATCTCCTTTTTTTCTTTTTTCAGCCTGAGCCTGAAATATCCGGTTTTTCATACACCACTCCAATCCGGCAGTTGATTCGGTGCCGGATTTTTTCCCGTGCAGCCTCATATTCTCCTCTGCTCCTCGTCTTCGGCTATTGGGAGATAAATGGAGAATGTGGTTCCCTTTTGCAGCTCACTCTTGACTTCAATATACCCGCCGTGATTTTTTACTATAGCATAGACAAGGGAAAGCCCGAGACCGGTGCCTCTTCCCACTTCCTTCGTGGTAAAAAAAGGGTCAAAAATATGCTCCATGTCTGATGGTCTAATCCCGCTCCCGGAATCAGATATATCCGTTCTAATGTATCCATCGGGACCCATCCCGACATGGATGGCCAGCCATCCGCCATTGGGCATTGCCTGCATCCCGTTCGCAAGAATATTCATAAACACCTGCTCAAGGTCCTGACGCGTGCCCTTTATTGACGGGAGGTTGCTTGGAATTTCCTTTTTAAGCTCGATTCCTGCAATCATGATCTGGTTTTGTATGAGCTTCAGTGTGCGATCGATGACCTCGGAAATGGCCAGGGTCCTCAGAAACGGTTTTTCCGTCCTCGAAAATTCGAGAAGGTTTTTTACCACCTGGCTCGCCCTGTCGGCCTGGATCAGGACATCCTGTAACAATTCGTCCACCTCTTCATTGGCTATATCAGCACAAACGATCTGCAGTGTTTCAGCGGTCAATGAAATATTATTGAGCGGGTTGTTCAGTTCAT
The DNA here is from genome assembly GCA_049282265.1 of Desulfatiglandaceae bacterium. Classification (GTDB taxonomy): domain Bacteria; phylum Desulfobacterota; class DSM-4660; order Desulfatiglandales; family Desulfatiglandaceae; genus CAYUCJ01. Next base: position 56,048 of record JBAPTR010000126.1, read on the forward strand.
GTGCTATACCTGAGGTGAAGGTTCCTATGGACGCCAGCTTGCGGGACTGGAGCAATTGCTCCTGCCTTGATTCCAGTTCCTGGGCCATCTTATTGAAAGCGGCAATCAGGTGTGATATTTCGTCCCCTTTTTCTGTTTGGTATGAAATAGGGGTAAAGGTATCCTTTGCCACTTCCTCTGTTGCACGTTCCACAAGGGAAAGGGGCTTCAGTATGCCGCGATTGACGAGTTGAAATACCACAGCAATCAGGATGATGAATGCGGCCAGGGAGGCAAACGGGATAATAAGGCTCCGGCCAAGAGCCTGCTGGATTCTCCTGCGTTTTATTTGGATCAGGTTTTGTGCGAAGTCCACGAGGGCCTTGCCTTTTTCCCTGATTTTTTCAATGTTGATAGAGGCATGACCTGTCTTCACACGCAGGACGTTCTGGCCCAGGACATGTTTATAATCAGCAAGGTCCTTTTTAAATGCCATGCTTTTCTTTTTGCCAACAACTCTGGTGATGTCCGTGTCGAGCCGCTTGCAGGCATCCTCGATCTTGAAAAAATAGAACACGTTTTCATCGAGGCTCGGGGTATCGTGATAATAAGTGTAGTTTTTTTCGTAGCGCCTAAGTTCCAGGATATCGTTCAGGAGATCGTCGAAATTCTCCATGGTAACGAGCTTTCCCCTGAGGTTCATGGTGTTTTCATAATAAAGGCCGGTCAGTACTCCCACAAAAACGATACAGAGTACGAAAAAGATGGTTATTTTTCCCCGAATGGTTTTTATTATGAAACTCCTTCCCGAGACGTTGGGGTCAAACCATTTTCCTTCAGCAAGAAAAAATGTCAGGGTAGGGCAGTTGGCCTTTTGTAAAGGGTTTGAACGCTCCGTTTGGATCCCGCCGCGCGCCAGAGTGTCTCGTTACACAACTCGCTTTGTTTATGGTATTTTTTCTGCAAAAACCGGTCAGTTTTTTGCCTTATAGCATTATTTTTCGCATTGGACTATGAATTTTTTCAAAGACCCGGCAACCCCGCATGCGCAGAGCAAAAGTGCTGCTTTATTCTTGACTTATAGCTTCTCTTTTTCCTATGATTCATCAATTTGACAGTGTTTCGGAATGATCCTCTATTCCGTTTTGGTGAGCCTCGAGAGGAAACTGATTGATGGAACCATTGACTACTGAAATGATCCTGGTCATGATCATGATCGGCATAGCCATCTTCCTGTTTATAGCCGAGTGGGTACGTGTTGATGTTGTCGCTATCCTGATGATGGTTGCGTTACCGCTGTTGCACCTTGTAACGCCCAAAGAGGCCTTTGTCGGTTTCAGCAGCAACGCGGTGATTTCCATCATCGCCGTTATCATCATAGGGGCTGGCCTTGACAAGACCGGGCTGATCAATAACCTGGTCCGTCCGGTGCTTCGCATCGCCGGGAGGAGCGAGTCGCGGGTCGTTATTGCCATCTCTCTGACGGTGGCGGTTATCTCCAGTTTCATGCAGAACATCGGCGCGGCCGCCCTTTTTCTCCCGGCCATTCAGCGGGTGAGCAAGATGCTCAAAATCCCCTTGAGCAAGCTCCTGATGCCAATCGGGTTCTCCGCCATCCTTGGCGGCACCATCACCCTGGTGGGATGCAGTCCCCTGATCCTCCTAAATGACTTGCTGGAGCCCTTCCATCTCAAGCCTTTTCACCTGTTCGACGTGACGCCCATCGGCCTGGCCCTGGTGGCGAGCGGCATTGCCTGTTTTATCCTTTTCGGTCGTTTTATCCTGCCCCAAGGGGTCGTGGAGACTGGGGAAGAAGGCGCTGCCTCTGAGTTGAGGAACGCCCTGGAAGAACTTGGGGAGCCCTATGAAATTCATACCCCTGCGGATTTTACGCATTACCGCGAGCCGGTCCTCGTGGCAGATCTCAGGCGGCGTTACCTCGTCAATGTGGTGGGTATCATTGAACCCCCCGATTTCAAGGTCCTTTCCCCGAGCCCGGAAGAGGAAGTACGATCGGATATTGATTTTTTGGTATATGGCAAGGAGAAGGATGTCCTGAGAATGGCGGAAGGGGAGGGGATGAAGGTCAAGGAGGACTTGGATGTGTTTAAAAGTGATGTCTCCGAAAGCACTTCAGGCACGGTGGAGGCGGTTGTGGCCCCACGGTCCCCTTTCGCCGGGAAGACCCTCAACCAGATCAGCCTGCAGGACCGTTTTCGCGTGACCCCACTTGCCATCTATCGCCACGGTGAGACCTACAGGGCCGAAATAGGCGATCTCGTGTTTGCCGTCGGCGACGCTATCCTCATTCAAGGCAACTGGCGCCGGCTCAAGCTGCTCCAAGCCGAAGGAGGTCTCCTTTTCACGACGCCCATTGATGTGGAGTTGATGCGCCCGGAAAAGGCCATGTGGGCCGGTCTCTGGCTTGCGGTCGCCCTGACCATGATCATGGCGTTCAAAATACAGCTCTCAGTGAGTCTCATGACCGGCGCCCTAGGGATGATCATTACGAGAGTCCTCAGTATCGATGAGGCCTACGGCGCCGTGGATTGGCGTACCATCTTCCTGCTGGCCGGTTTGATCCCCTTGGGTATTGCCACCGAGAAGACGGGAGCGGCCGCATGGATTGCCCATGCCGTGCTGAACGCCATCGGGACGGTAGAACCGATTGTTCTCCTCACAGTGATCGGGATTCTGTCGACCATTTTCACCCTGGTCATATCCAATGTGGGTGCCACAGTGCTTCTTGTACCTCTTGTGGTGAATATGGCCATAGCCGCCAACGCGGATCCGCGTATGGCCGCCCTGGTTGTGGGCCTTGCCACCAGCAACTCCTTCATGCTGCCCACGCACCAGGTGAATGCCCTTTATATGGGGCCAGGGCGATACAGGAGCGTGGATTTCATGAAGGCCGGTCTTGTGATCAGCGTTGTTTTTATCGTAGTGATGATCGGAATGATTTATCTTATATACGGGGTATAGAATTGATGAGTTCCTTGGAAGTCATCATCGTGCCCATGGACGGACTTTTTACGGTTCCATCAGAATTAGAAAGAAGGTGAAAAGACGTATGGCTGTTATAACCATTTCAAGAGGATCCTACAGTAAAGGAAAAGAAGTGGCCGAGAGGGTGGCCGAACGGCTGGGGTATGAATGCATCAGCCGGGATGTACTCCTGGAAGCCAGCGACCATTTTCATATTCCTGAGGTAAAACTCATACGGGCCATCCATGACGCCCCTTCCATCCTGGACCGATTCAAACACGGGAAACAGATTTTTATCGCGTATATCCGCAGTGCGCTCATGTCCCGGGTGGCCAACGATAATATTGTCTATCACGGCCTCGCCGGTCATGTGCTGCTTACCGGGGTGCCCAATGTGCTCAAGGTGCGGATCATCGCAGATATGAAGGACCGGATCAAGGCCGAAATGGAACGGGAAGGTATCAGTGAAGAGGATGCCCGTATTCTTCTCCAAAAAGATGACGAAGAACGGAGAAAATGGACCAGAAGCCTATATGGAGTTGACCCCTGGGACAGTTCTCTCTATGATCTCGTGATTCACATCAGCAAATTGAGGGTTTCTGATGCCGTGGATTTTGTATGCCAGGCCGCCACGAAAGATCAATTCAAGACTACGGAACCCTATCGCCGGAAAATCGAGGACCTGGCTGTGGCCTGTCAGGTGAAGGCGGCCCTGGTGGACCCCTTTTTCGACGTTGGTGTGACCAGCGAGTATGGCAACGTGCTGATCTACACGAAGACAGGCGATCGCCAGGTGGGCAAGTTGAAGGCAAGGGCAAGGGCAATCAAAAGGGAAGTAGAAGGCATCAACCACCTGGAGGTCCACGCCGGTGTGCAGTTCCCGGAAAATGCAATATGAAATGCGGATTGAAAGTCCAGATCGGGAAGGGTAAATCTCTAAGAGAATCGAAATCCATTCATTGAGAGGATACGATCATGCCCATCATCATCATTTCTTCGGATTCTTACAAAACAGGCCGGGATATCGCGGAAAGGATCGCCAAGACCACTGGCTACGATTATGTGGACCGGGAAATTCTGGGTCCCGCAGCAGCAAAGGCGAATATAGAGGAGGAGAAACTCGTCAAGTCCCTTGAAGAGACGTCTTCATTTCTGGGGCTCTCTTCCAAGATGAAAAACAGGTGTCTGGCCTATGTCCAGGAGGCCACCCTGGGGCAGCTCCTGGAAGACAACGTGGTCTGTCATGGTTTGGGCGCCCATCTCTATGTATTGGGCGTTTCCCACGCCCTGAAGGTGCGCGTCCTGACCGAGCCTGAGGAACTGGCCCGACAATTATCCCAGGATGGAGGAGGGGCACCGGAGAAATCAAGGAAAACCATCAAGCGGCTGGAGGCGCAGCAGAGAAAGTGGTCCCTTGAGGCCTTTGATCTGGATGAGACGGATCCTTCCAACTACGATATGGTCATAAGCCTCAGCCAGATCGACCCGGACGAGGCGGTGAGAACCATCGCCGATATGTCGGGTTACCGTAAATTCCAGCCCATGACCTATTCCATCAAGTGCCTCAAAGACAAGGAACTGGCCGGCAGGGTGCGTGTGGCGCTCATGGAACGGTTTCCCGATGTCAGGGTCCAGGCGAACGGCAGTACGATAGTAGTGGAAACCAAGGCCATAAAGAGAGAGAAACAAAAAAGGACCGAGGCTATCAAGGGGTTGGCCGTTGGTATTGTAGGCGTTGATTATGTTGAAGTTCACGTGGCCAACGATATCTTCAGGCAGGCCGCCGAGAGTTCTCGCTAATGTTATAAAATAAACCCATTCCATTTTGCATTCAAGATGATACCAAGGCGGAAAGGAGTAGGCGACGGAGGCGTACAGTAAGGGTACGTCGAGGAGGTTGCGACGCGGCCAACGCCGGTAGCGCTTGAATGCGAATTGGAACAAGGAGGGTAACATGTCTGAACGGCTGGACGTTATGCTCGTGGATGATGAACCTATCGTGGGAAAGAGGCTTAAACCGGCACTGGACAAAATCGGCTGTGATGTGGAGGTCTTTCAGAATCCTAAGGCGGCCCTGGACCGCATCAATGAGAAGGAATTCGATATCGTGGTCACGGATATTCGGATGGATGAAATAGACGGACTCCAGATCCTGGAAGAGGTGGTCAAGAAATCGAAACGCACCAAGGTCATTATGATAACGGGCTATGCCATGATGGCGGTGGCCCGTGAAGCCATGGAAAAAGGGGCCTTTGACTTCCTTGCCAAGCCCTTTAAACCGGATGATCTCAGAAAGGTCATTGCAAAGGCAGCCAAAGCACTGGGCTCGCCCATCGACTTTACGGGCGGGGCTGAGGGGTAGAGGAACCCTTTATCCGTGAAGGCTTAATCCCGGAGTTGCCATGATCGACGAAACCACGAATGTGGATGTGGAAAAGGGGAGCGGTGGGGGCACTCTGGAGGGGAGCTATGACCGCATAGCGGCCATTGAAACGGCCCGGAAGGCGCTCATTTCCCGAAAACGCCTCACCTTGAGGCTGCAGATCTACCTGAGTTTTTCTCTGATCGTCCTGATCGGCGTGTTCATAGCCGTTGCATTGGTGACGATCAATGCCCGCGTGGAAAAGAAACTTCATTTTCTGCAGATCGCCGATGAATTCACCCTGGAGATTATTCAGGCCAGGCGCTTTGAAAAAAACTATTTCCTCTACGGGACCAATCTGAGTGATGCCGTTGAAAATGTCCACAAGGCCAGGGACATCCTCAGGCGGCATGAGGGTGAACTCAGCAAAGTCCTTGAAAAAACCTATGCCATTATCCTGGCCAACATAGACCGCTACCAGAAACTGCTGGAGCGGCTTGTGGGCATGGAGGAAAGCGAGACCTTCACCCCTGACAAGCTTCGCATCAAAAAAGAGATTGAGCTGGGACTGCGGCAAGACGGCCGGGAGATGGCCTTCATTGCCCAGGAACTCATCGAGAGAGAAAGAAAGGCCGTCTCAATCATCCTTTCCCGCTCAAGAACAATCCACATCTATTCCCTTATCCTGCTGGTCATTTATCTGGCTGCCAATGCCACGTATCTCATCAATCGTCTCCTGGGCAACATCAAACGTTTTTCAGATTACGCCCAGCGCATTGCATCAGGGGACTTTACGCCGATCACGCCTGCGAAACGCTACCAGGACGAATTCACCGACCTAGCCCTGGGCATCAACCAGATGATCCTGGAGCTGGAAAACCGGGAAGCCGTACTGATTCAGTCCCACAAGATGCGGGCCGTGGGCACCCTCACGGCCGGCGTGGCCCATGAGCTGAACAACCCCTTGAACAATATCACGCTAACGGCCCATATGCTTCTGGAAGATTACAAAGCCCTGGATGATGACGAGCGTAAAGAGATGATCAGTGATATGATCAGTGAATCGGGGCGGTCCAAGAAGATCATCAGCAATTTGCTCGATTTTGCCAGGGAATCCAGCTCCCAGGTGGAATCCCTGGATTTGAGCAAACTGCTTGAGGAGACTATTGCCCTTGCTTCCAACCAGTTAAAACTTTCGGGAATCCGGATCACGTTTCAGACCACGGACAACCTGCCGCGCGTCCACGGTGACGGGCAGCAGCTCCAGCAGGTTTTCCTGAACCTCATCATGAATGCCGTTGATGCCTCTTCAAAAGGGGGGCGGGTGCAGGTACTGGTCCTCCCCGCGGACGACCCCGGCTACGTGGCGGTGAAGGTCATGGATTCAGGAACGGGCATTCCCGAGCACATATTGCCGTCAATCTTCGACCCGTTTTTCACCACCAAGGCCAAGGGAAAGGGGACAGGACTGGGCCTCAGCGTTTCACAGGGAATTGTGGCGAAGCACGGCGGACGCATTCGAGTGGCCAGCAAGGAAGGACAGGGGGCCACCTTTACCGTGACCCTTCCCATTACGACGATTCCCGCCAAGATATCCACCTAACGGTCGTCCAGTGGGATCTCACTGACTTCCCAGTTTTCGTCCACCCACAGGCCTATAATTTCCATATCAGGATATCTCTCACGCAGCATCACGACAGCCTCCCTGGTGTGAAGGAGCTGTTCCTCTTCCGTGGCCGGATTCCCGGCGCAGTCGTGATGACCTATCACGGCTATTCCTTTGGAATGGTGCTTGTCAACGGATATGTTCACCCTGTTGAGAATGGAATCCACCAGTTCGGGTTCGGGCTGGTTGGCAAGCAGGTGGTTTGGCCCTGGTTCGGAGACGATGTCCACGTGCTCGGCATTGAACCGATCCTGGAGATAGGTAATGACAGGCAACTGGACCCGTCCGTCCATGCAGTTGATGGCTGTGCAGAATTTCATGCTGTATCCCACCATGCCGCCACTGCCAGAAGGCAGGGAAGGTTTCTTGAAAATGAACATCGAACATCGAACATCGAACGTCCAACTTCGAATGAAAAACAAAACCCCACTACTGAAGGAAGTTTCAGCAGCTATTTCTGTTTCTTTTCGGCCGTTTTGATACTCGTAACAAAAATCTTAATTAATTCCTCTGTTTCCTTTAAGATTGCATTTAGCAGTTGAGGATTTTCAATTAGTGGTACACTCTGAACAAGTCTTAACCATCTCTGGGTCTCCCTAAGTTCCTTTAATGAAATACGGAGCTTATGGACAAAGTCCTTTGTGGACTCTGCGGCCTGAGCTTCACCATGGTTTGGATAAGGAGACGTCCCCGATCTTAACAACTGGCCGGCAACATGGTTGGCTGCGCGGGTATTCGGCAGGTATTCAACGATCTTTATGATTCGTACCGAATACTCAAGGAGCCTTCCTTCAAGATCGTATGTTCGGACTCATCTTCCGCCATTCAACATTCGATGTTGAACGTTCGATGTTGGATGTTCTTTCTTTCCAGTATTTTCCTCTACTCTCCCAGCTTGTCCATCAGCTCTTTGGAAACGTCCTTTACCCCCGGTCTTCCATCCAGCTCAATGAACCTGGGCATGCCGTTGTTCCCGGCGGAAAGGCCCTTGTAGAAATTGACGGCTGCCATGGTGCCGGTCTCTTCATCGTAATAGATATTGTGCCGCTGGTCGATGGCCCCCTCGTCCTGATCGTCTGACCGGGTTTTCAGATCGCCGCCGCACACCCTGCATTTGTCACCGTCAGGCCTGATGGCGTCAATAAAGACATTGTTGGGGTGGTTGTTGTCATTGACACAGAGCCTGCGCCCCATGATCCTGTCCTTCGCAATCTGGCGGCCCAGGACCATCTCTATAACAATGTCCACGTCAATGCCTTCAGCCTTCAGGGCCTTGTCCATCTCCCGGGCTTGGGTGAGATTGCGCGGAAATCCATCCAGGAGCCAGCCGTTCCGGCAGTCGTCCTTCTTGAGGCGGTCCAGGATCATGGGTATGGTGATGGTATCGGGAACCAGTTCGCCCCTGTCGATATAGCCCTTTGCTTCCTTACCGAGGTCCGTCCCCCGGGAGATGTTGTCACGAAAAATAACACCTGTTTCGATATGGGGGATCTGGTATTTTTCCTTTACGATAGCACCTTGCGTGCCCTTTCCACTGCCGTTTGGTCCGAAAAACAGAATCTTCATCTTTTCTTCTCCTTTTGATTTCTATTAAGACAGGATCAACAGGATTGACGTAATAGTTTTCAATCAGGATAGATATCTTGTTTGTCCTGTGAGCCTGTCACGTTCTTTCCCATTAGAGTTTATGATCTATTGTCACCAGGTTGTTGCAGGTTGTTCGCTGCCGCAAAACGTTTAAAGACATCCGAAGACTATTTCAATATCGCGGCTTATGTCAAGTGGCTATGCTGCCCCGAGGAAGGCAGGCATCAGGTCATGGCCCTTCTCAAAGAAAAGGCCGCTCTCCTGGGCCGCCGACTCACTGAAGGCACCTGCAACGGGACGCGCCTCCAGTTCGCCCCTTGTGGCCCAGGCAAATGGCGTGGGATCGGCGGTATGGGTCTTTATCACGGTAGGCGTCAAATGGTCGCTTGCCACCAGGACCCTGTAGTCCTTGAATGTTTTCAGCCCCCTGAGGACAGGTCCCACCACCTGTTGGTCAAATGCCTCGATGGCCTGAATTTTCTCCTGAAAATCCCCGTGGTGTCCTGCCTCGTCCGGGGCCTCAACATGGAGAAAAATGAAATCCAGATCCTCCAGCGCCGCAAGGGCAGCCTCCGCTTTGCCTCTAAAATTGGAATCCAGATACCCGGTGGCCCCCTCCACATGCAAGGTCTGAAATCCTACGTATACGCCGAGGCCGTTCACCAGGTCAACGGCCGAAATAACACCGCCCCGGAGGCCGAACTTGCTTTCAAACGAGGGAAGACGGGGGGCTCTTCCCTGCCCCCAAGGCCAGATTGAGTTGGCTTCTCCGAGTCCGGCAATTCTCCTTTTCATGTTTACGGGGTGGTTCATCAGCGTCGGCCATGATGATCGTATGAGTTCGGGAACAGGATCCCCCTCGGTCCCGGCCAGGTAAGACGCCATATCCTGATCGAGAACATCGTGAGGCGGTATGGTCCTGGACCCCTCTGGCCCACTATCCCAAACCAGCAGGTGGCGATAGCCCACGCCGGGGTAGATGTGGATGCCCGGCCTCTCAAGGGCTGTTTTAATATCGGCAACAATTGCTACGCCTTCAGCTGTGGATATATCCCCGGCACTGTGGCTCATCATGATGACTTCTTGATCAGATGTCCGGGAAAGGGTCACCAGGTTCATACGAAACGCCACCTGGTCAGCCCCGAGCGAAACCCCCATGCTTGCCGCCTCAAAGGGCGCACGCCCGGTGTGAAAGATGGCGGGATCATACCCCATCAATGCCAGGTTGGCCACATCGCTGCCCGGTTCCATGCCTTCCGGAATCGTTTTCGCCAGGCCTATATTGCAGGATGCGATCCGGTCCATGTTTTGCGTCTTAGCAGCCTGGAGCGGTGTTTTTCCTCCGAGTTCCGGCAGGGGATAATCCGCCATGCCGTCCCCTATGAGGACAATGTATTTGGTCGTGCTATTACGCATTCCCATTGGGAAATCCTTCTTCCACACGTATGATGACCGTTTTATCCGTCACGATATCGAGCCGGTCAATAAGGGAGATGGCCTTGAAGACGTTCCGCTCGAGAGCCTCGTGCGTGAGCATGACCACAGGTACAGCCCCCTTGTCCTTCCGGCCTTTTTGTATCACGGAGGAAACACTGATCTCATGGTCCCCGAGAATGCCTGCGATCTTTGAGAGGACCCCCGGACTGTCAAGGGCCGAGAACCTGAAATAGTAGATACTGGTGAGTTCCTCCATGGGACGTATCTGCATGGCCTGCAGAGGGGACATATTTTTCCCGGGGGAGAACACAGGACCTTTGACACCCTGAAGCATCTTGCGGGCCACGTCCATGATATCTGAAACCACTGCACTTGCTGTGGGACGCCCCCCTGCGCCAAGGCCGTAGTAGAGGTTGGCCCCGACGAAGTCTCCCTCCAGGTAAATGGCGTTATAGGCCTCGTTCACGTTGGCGAGGATGTGGTCCTTGGGGATCATGGCCGGGTGCACGCGCGCCTCAATCCACCCGTCGCCCTGCCGGGCTATGGCCAGCAGTTTGATTCTGTAGCCAAAGTTATCCGCGAAGCCTATATCATCGAGACCGATGGAGCCAATACCTTCACAGTAGATGTCCTTGAAGGGTATGGGAATGCCTGTGATAACGGACAGGAGAATGGTCAGCTTGTGTGCGGCATCTGTGCCCTCCACATCCAGGGTGGGTGGATCCTCGGCAAAACCCAGCTTCACGGCCTGTTCCACGGCCTTTTCATAGGACAGCCCATTTCTGGTCATCCCCGTCAGAATATAGTTGGAGGTCCCGTTTAGAATTCCCACAAGGGTCTCGATGCGGTTGGCCGCCAGCCCGCCCTGCAGGGCGCCGAGAATGGGAATGCCGCCGCCGACACTGGCCTCAAAACCCAGGTGAACCCCGGCGGCCTGGGCTGAACAATAGATTTCCCGACCGAATTCCGCCAGAAGGGCCTTGTTGGCGGTGACCACATGCTTGCCCTTTTCCATGGCCATGAGGATGAATTCCCGCGCCTTGTCCAGGCCTCCAACGAGTTCGACCACCACATCAATACGAGGGTCGTCGATCACTTCCATTGCATTCGTTGTCAGGACTTCTTTTCCAACGGCAACGCCCCGGTCTGTTTTCGTATCAAGATCCGCTATTTTTCTGATGACAAGGGGTTCCCCGATGCGCTTGGCAATGGCGTCGGCATTTTTTAGAAGAAGTTGGACCGTGCCAACTCCGACCGTCCCGAAGCCGATGATCCCTACGTTTATTTGCGACATGTTTCCTCTTGATTCAAAAGATATTTTTTATTCCCTTGATGGCCTGGCGGATACGCTGGGGATTTTCCACCAGGGCGAAACGGACGCTGTCGTCTCCGTACTGACCGAAACCGATCCCCGGGGAGACAGCCACCTTGGCCTTTTCAATGAGCATTTTGGAAAACTCCAGGGAACCCATTTCCTTGAATTTTTCTGGAATTCCCGCCCAGACGAACATGGTCCCTTTTGGTTTCTCTACCGGCCAACCTATGCGATTCAGGCTATCCACCAGCACATCGCGGCGTTCTTTGTAGATATTGACGATCTCTTCCACACAATCATATGGTCCATTCAGGGCAATGATGGCGGCAATCTGAATGGGCTGGAATACGCCGTAGTCCAGATAGCTTTTGATCCTCCTGAGGGCGGCAACGATGGTGGGGTTGCCCACGCAAAATCCCACACGCCATCCGGGCATGGAATAACTCTTGGAGAGGCTGAAAAGTTCCACCCCGATATCTTTGGCCCCGGGAATCTCAAGAAAACTCGGTGGGTTGTACCCATCGAAAACCAGGTCCGCATAGGCGAAATCATGGACGACCATAATCTTGTGTTCTCTGCAAAAATCCACCAGTTTCTCAAAAAAATTCCTGTCCACCACCGTGGTCGTGGGGTTATGGGGAAAGGATATGATCAACATCCGCGGGCTGGGCCAGGTCTGCTTGGTAGCAGTAAGAAGATCCTCGAAGAAATCCCTGTGCGGGCCGATGGGGATGCTCCGGAGGTCACCGCCGGCAATGATGACGGAGTAAGGGTGTATGGGATAGGTGGGATTGGGTGCGAAGACCACATCGCCGGGGCTTATGGTGGCCAGAACCAGGTGGGAAAGACCTTCCTTTGCACCTATGGTGACGATGGCCTCCTCGTCCGGGTCCAGGAAAACGTTGAAACGCCGCCTGTACCAGTCGCATATGGCATGCCTAAGCTTGGTGATCCCCATGGACGCGGAATAGCGGTGGTTCTGACCTTTCTGGGAGGCCTCCACCAGTTTGTCGACGATGTGTTGAGGCGTGGGGATATCAGGGTTTCCCATGCCCAGGTCGATGATGTCCTCACCTTTTCTCCTTGCCTCCATCTTGATTTTGTTGACCGTGGCAAAGACGTAGGGCGGAAGGCGGTTCATTCTTGTGAATTCCTGCATACCGTGTATCTCCTTTATATACAGCAGCCCAAAGCGGTTTACACCACGAGAACCTGAGGGTCTTTTTCAGATGCTTTCTCATAGTGCACCTGGCAGCCAACTCCGGCATGGACGGCTATTTGGGGTTTACACCTTAATAAGTAGAATTGAGAGAAAAACCAACATGAACGCTGGAGAAAATGTTTATAAACTCTTTTCGAAATTCGGCCAGAAGACAAATGTTTTTACACCACCGGCCGCGAAAAATCAAAATATTAATGATCGGTCCCTTATTCCCGGCTTTCAAGATCACAGCTCCAGGGGTTTTCCCCACTCGGGCTCGATCAGACCCCTGAGAGGCCGGTAGGGTGCCCGGGTAAGGCCCGGATCCTCGTCGATAATCCGTATGGCTTCTTCCCTGGCGACCGTGAGAAGATCAGGGTTGCTCAGCGCAGCCCATTGGCTCCATTCGCCGGTCCCTGCCTGGTTCACGCCCATGAGTCGGCCCTGTCCCCTCATCTCAAGATCCTTTTGGGCAATCAAAAAGCCGTCGCTGGTCCGGATCAGGAGATCAAGCCTTTCTCCGGCCAGGTCCCCGGTATTTTCAGAGAGCATGAGCAGACAGAGCCCCTGGATTTTCCCACGGCCCACCCTGCCACGCAACTGGTGGAGCTGGGCCAGGCCGAAAAGTTCCGGCTGTTCGATAACCATGACCGTGGCGCCGGGGGCATGGATCCCCACTTCCATCACGGTTGTGCCCACGAGAAGCTGGGTATTCCCCTTCCTGAAATCCTCCATTATTTCGTTTTTCCTCTCCGCGGTCATGCGGCCGTGGATCACCTCTACACGAAAGGGGGGTGTGAAAAGGGCTTCGAGCTTTTTGGCCATATCCAGGGCACTCTTCATGTCTTCATCCTCCGAGGCATCAATAACGGGACAGATCACCATGGCCTGTTGCCCATCCGCCATCCTTTTTTTCAGGACCTCGTAGACTTGCCTCTTGTGTTTTTTCGGGACCAGACGGGTGACGACTGGGAGATGACCAGCTGGATATTCCCTGATGCTTGAAATGTCCATGTCTCCGTAGAGGGTCATGGCCAGGGTCCTGGGGATGGGGGTGGCCGACATGACCAGGAGATGCGGATGCCTTCCCTTGCCGTCCAGAATCGATCGCTGCCTGACACCAAAGCGATGCTGTTCGTCAACGATGGCGAGGCCCAGATCCGCAAAGTTCAATGGCTCCTGGATAAGCGCCTGGGTGCCGATGACGACGTTGACAAGGCCCTTCTCGATCTGCTCATAGACCTTACGGCGATTTTCGGCTTTCATTGCTCCTGTGAGCAGGGCGGACCGGAAACCCATTTTTTTGGAAAGGCTCAGAAAAAAGTGGTGGTGCTGTGCCGCCAGGACCTGAGTGGGGGCCATAAACGCCACCTGTTTTCCATTTTTAACGACCAGATAGGCCGCAACGGCGGCTACAACGGTTTTGCCGCACCCCACATCCCCGTGAACCATGCGGCTCATGGGACGTCCCTGCTTGAGATCGGCCGTAATGGCTTCCACTGCGCCGACTTGGTCCTTTGTCAAGGAAAAGGGCAAGTCCCTGTTCAACCGTTCCATAAGGTCCTCAGACACGGTGAGCGGCGGAACTTTCTGATGCCTTCGAACCCTTTTCCGGAGTTCCAGGTTGAGCAGTGTCTTGAGATGAAAATCAAAAGCCAGCCTTTGATGATAGGGTGACTTTTTACGCTCAAGTAGTTCCATATCGGCCTCCGGAGGAGGCCTGTGGAGTCCCTCCAAAGCCTCCCTGAGATCCGGCAGGCCTCGACGCTCTCGAATATCACGCGGGACAGGGTCTTCAACGTAGCCGCCGTATTGTTCCAGAGCCTTGGAAATCAAGGACTTCAAAGTCCGAGGCGGGATCCCGTCCACAACCGTGTAGATGGGATAGATGCACAGGTCATCCCCTTGATCACCGACCGTGGCGGGCTTGATCTCAGGGTGGATGATCTGCTTCTCCGAACCCTTTTCCTGGATTTCTCCGAAGACCATGACTTCCCGACCCTTTTTGATGAGATTGAGCAGGTAGGCCTTCTTGTAATGGAACCAAAAGAGATTCACCTGTCCTGAACCGTCTTCGATAACAGCCTTGAAAAGCCTTTTGCGGCTTTTTGGGAAAAAGGCTTCCCGTGCAACAAGCGGCTTGCCCTTTACCCACACGCGATCGCCGTGGCGGGCGTCGGATACGGGCAGGACACATGTGCGGTCTTCATATCTTATGGGGACGAAATAAAGGAGATCAAGGGGTGTCAGCAATCCCTTTTGGGCCAGCAGTTCAGCTCGCCTGGGTCCAACGCCTTTGAGGGTGGTCAAGGGCAGACATAGTTCAGGCCTTTTTCTTAGATGTTCCCATGGACATGCAACCATTGAGATCCATTAACAAAGACCTCCTTTCATGACAAGCAAAAAGATGAAAAGAATTGACAATCAAGCAGGGTGGGGGATATATTTGAAAGATGGAAAAAGACTTGAAAAGGGATCAATACAAAGAGGCAGGGGTTGATATTGATGCGGGGAATCGGTTCGTGGACCTCATCAAACCCATTGTCAGCAAGACCTTCCAACCAGGGGTCATCACGGATATCGGCGGGTTTGCGGGCATCTATTCCCTGAATCTTCAGCATACCAAGAATCCCGTCCTCGTCAGTTCCACGGACGGCGTGGGGACGAAGCTCAAGATCGCCTTCATGCTGGACAAACACGACACAATCGGCATCGACCTCGTGGGCATGTGCGTCAACGATATTGTGGTTCAGGGCGCCACCCCGCTTTTTTTCCTGGACTATATCTCCATGGGAAAGCTGGATCCCCACGTGGCCCGGGACATCGTCAAAGGCATTGCGGTCGGATGCCTTGAAGCCAAATGTTCTCTGATTGGCGGAGAAACCGCTGAAATGCCGGGATTTTATGCTGAAAAGGAGTACGATGTTGCCGGTTTTGTCGTGGGATTGGCCGATAATGAGGAACTCCTTGACGGGTCTGAGATCGCCGTGGGGTACCAACTTATCGGGATCGCGTCCAGCGGACTGCACAGCAACGGTTATTCCCTCGTGCGCAAGATTTTTTTTGACGGTTTGAAGATGTCCGTGGAGGATTATGTGGACGATTTCGGCCGCACACTTGGTGAGGAACTCCTTGAACCGACGCGTATCTACGCCAGGACAATCGCCAATTTACGCCGGGGTTTCCGTATATTTGGCATATCCCATATCACGGGAGGGGGGATTACGGAAAACCTGCCTCGCATTCTGCCCAAACCGTGCAAGGCGGTCATTGATCGCTCCAGATGGCCTGTTCCCCCTATCTTCACCTTTCTCCAAAAGGCCGCCCAGGTGTCTGATCACGAGATGATGCGTACCTTTAACAACGGCCTCGGGCTGATTATAGTGGTCAATGAAGAAGATGCGGGTGAGGTGCTTCTGCGACTCAAGGCCATGGGCGAAAAAGCCTATCACATCGGAAGAATTGAAGCGCTGGAAGAGGGTGAAGAGCCCGTGCAGTTCAAAGAAGAGTGATGGCATGGCAGAAGATCATCATCGTGCCCATGGAAGTCAGCAAAAAGTCCGGTAGCGCTTGAGTGCGAATTGGCATTAACACGATCCCGTCTTATAAGGAGTGACCCTATGTTTGGGCTTGGACCAACTGAACTCATCATTATTCTTGTTATCATCCTGCTTATTTTCGGGGCCAAGCGATTTCCCGACATCGGCAAGGGCCTTGGGGGCGCCGTGAGGGAGTTCAAGAATATAAAGAAAAGCATCAAAGATGACCCGGACCCGGCAGAAGATGCCAAGGGCGAGGGGGATGCAGTGAAATCCGGAACGTCCACAATTGAGGCAAAGGTCACCAACAAGGTCCTGGAGCAGGTGCCGGGCATCAAAAAAGTCATGGACGTCAAGAAAAAGGCCGAAAAGATCAGGGAAATCGTCAAGTAGAGTAAAGAGAATGTTATGAAAGCAGAACAATGCGCTATACACGACGGGAATCCCTCTTCTGAAGAGATCGCAGACATACTCAAAGACTCCCGGAGCATTGCCGTGGTCGGATGTTCCCCGAAGGCGTCTCGGGACAGCCACCAGGTGGCCCGCTATCTCCTGGACCATGGATATGATGTGATCCCCGTGAATCCCGGGCAGAAGGAGATTCTTGAGAGGATGTGCTACAGTTCCCTAATGCACATCCCTGTTTCCGTGGACGTGGTGGACATCTTCTTGAACCCGAAGCGCGTTCCTCCAGTCGTCGATCAGGCCATAGAGATCGGGGCGAAGGTCGTCTGGATGCAGCTGGGTGTCGTTGAAAATGCCAGCGCCTTAAAGGCCGGACAAAAGGGTATTCAGGTGGTCATGGACCGGTGCATTAAACAAGAGCACAGGAAACTCGCCCCGCCAAAATGAGTCTCATCACTGTCCACAATCTCTCCCTCTTTCTTTCAGGAAGAAACATTTTTGATCAGATCGGATTTCAAGTGAATCCCGGAGACCGGATCGGTCTGGTGGGGCGAAACGGCTCAGGCAAGACCACACTGCTCCGGTTGCTGGTGGGAAAGATATCTCCCGACAAGGGTGATGTACGGATTCAGAAAAGGATCGGTATCGGATACCTGCCCCAGGATCTTCAGGAAGAACTCTCGGGCCAAATCCTCGCCTATGTCCAGGACAGCGTGCCCGGCCGTGCAAGGCTCAATGAAGCACTCCAAAGCGTGGAGCGTGCCGTCAAAAAGGCCGCAAGCCGGTCGGAACAGACTGTTCTTGCGGAAAAACTGGCTGGAATTCACCAGGATCTCGATCAATTGAATTCGCGTTTTCCCGCCTATGACGCGGAAAAAATTCTGCTGGGTCTTGGTTTTCAGGAGACACAGTTTGACAAGCCGATCTCCACACTCAGCGGTGGGTGGAAGATGCGGGCTGCTCTTGCCGCGCTCCTCCACCAGCGCCCGGATCTGCTGCTCCTGGATGAACCAACCAATCACCTGGATATCCCCTCGGTTCGCTGGCTCGAGAAATTCCTCAAGGAATTTTCGGGAGCCATGGTCCTGGTGTCCCACGACAGAGATTTTCTTAACCGGCAAATAGAACGCGTGATCAGTTTCGAGATGGAAGGAATGCGGGTTTATGGCGGGGACTATGACTTCTATCTGAGTGCAAGAAACCAGGAAAAGCACGGCCTGGACGCCAAGGCAAGAAATCAGGAACAAAAGATCAAAGAGGCAAAGAGATTTGTCGAAAAGTTCAAGGCAAAGGCCTCCAAGGCCAGACAGGCCCAGAGTAAGATCAAGCTGATCCAGAAAGAGACCCTGATCCGGAAGCAAATAAAGGAAAAGACCATGAAATTTGCCTTTCCCCCGGTCAAAAGGAGTGGCAAGGAGGTGGTTTCCATTCAGGGCCTGGCAAAGGGATTTGGGGGTGAAACCCTCTACAAGGATATCAATCTGACCGTATTCAGGGGCGATCGGGTAGCAATTATCGGCCCGAATGGATGTGGAAAAACGACGCTGCTCCGGATGGTCGCAGATGAGTTGAAGCCTGACGAAGGCCGGATTGTCCTCGGGCATGAGGTCCAGCTGGGCTATTTTGCTCAGCATCATTCCGATATGCTGAATCCCAGGAAAACGGTCATTGAGGAAGTCTATCAGGAAGTCCCCCATGAATCGGTCAGTTTTGTAAGGGGGGTCTGCGGCAGTTTTCTTTTTTCCGGAGAGGAGGTGGACAAACCCACAGGCGTGCTCTCCGGTGGGGAAAAGGCCCGGGTCGCGCTGGCAAAGCTGATGGTAAACCCCGGAAACCTGATGGTTATGGATGAGCCCACGAACCATCTGGACATCACCTCCGCAGATATCCTTACCGACGCCCTGGCCCGATATGGAGGGACCCTCATGTTTGTTTCTCATAACCAGGCCTTTGTAAACCGTCTGGCCAACAGGATCTGGGATATCCGCAACGGTGAAATAGATGCGTATCCGGGCACACTGTACGAGTACTATGATCACCTGAACGACGTGGAGAGCCAGGTCCTTCATCGGGAGGCTGAAAAGGCATGTGAAGAACAACCCGAAGAGGCTTCCGGGCAGGCCAATGTTTGTGACCGTAAAGTCCAACGCCGTGAGCGGGCGGAAAGGCGGCGAATGGTCAGCGATTCCCTGGAACCCCTTTCCGCACGTCTGAATGAGATTGAAGAGGAGATAACCCGTCTTGAAGCAGCCCAGGGGGATCTCGAAAAATCCCTTGCGGACCCTGAGGTTTTAGGGGATAAGGATAGGACCGTATCCCTCATGAAGATGTACCACGAGACAAAGGAAAGGCTGCAGGCCCTGCTCCTGGACTGGGAGCAATGTCAGGATGAACTGGATGCAACGAAGAAAAAACTGGGAGTAATGGAGCAGGAGTCCTGAATCTCATGAAAATAGACGCAGCACACAAGGCCTTGCTGAAGGGCATGGGCCTCAGCGAAGAGGATTTTGAGCGCTTTGACGGAGAATATGTCCGATACGAGTTCGATGAAGAGAAGGGTATCCGCCTCTACGACCCCCATTATGCCACTTCCTATAACGAGTACATCGACCTTGACGGATGGAGTGCATGGAGCAGCGAGAATGACCGCTTTATGAGCGACTTTTTGAAAAAGACCCGGAAAGAGGTGAAAAGACAGAAGGCCCAAAGGCCACCTCAGGACCAGGAGGCCATTTCGGAGGCGCTCAGGAAGAAATTTCCCGACAGGGTCAAAGCTGATTCTAAATGACGATTTTTCCCTTTATTTACTCTCCCCCACCAACCAGGTAACGGCGTTGGTTGTATCTCCAAGCCTCCTGATCATGGTTTCAAAGAGGGATTTGATCTGCGGGGGAATGCTCGCGTATGCATCGAACAACCTGACACTGTCAAGGACACCGATCAGTACAGGCCCATGGGCGACGACGGATGCCGTCCGTATACCGCTTCCCCTCATGAACATGGCCATTTCACCAAAAACGGCGCCTTCCCCAAGGGTATCGATGTTAATAATCCCTTTCGGGGCCATCTTGGCGACCTTCACGTTTCCCTTCAGGACAACGTAGGCCCACTCCCCTTTACTCCCTTCTTCGATGATGACGGCCTTATCAGGATATTTCTCCTCCTTGACCACATAGCCATACACGATTGGATCAATCGCCATGCGCGACTCCTCTCAGGGCATCAGGAAAAAGCCCAGGATTTTTCTTGTCTCTTCGGTGATATCCATCAAAGCCAGGCCGATATCAAGCCTTCCAGGCATCTTGGCCTTTTTGGCGGTTACTATTCTGGCGTCCATTTCCACTTCCCTTCCATTTGGAAGGGTCGCTCTAACCCGAAATACCTTTCCGGGGTCATGGGGGAAATTCAGATTGTTTCTGGCAATCACATGCAGGCCGAGTCCATTCAGGCTGAGATTCCTGATGCTTCCCTTGAGCCAGACCGGTTTTCGGGTATCCAGGGATCGGTATTCGCAGGAAATATCCACATCCTTTCTGTAAAAGAGGCGCTGGGAGATGCTCAATTCCGAATCAGGTGAGGGTTTTTTCTCCCCTGTATCCAGTTTCCCGATAACCTTGTTCATGCGGGCCAGTCGTCTCAAGACCTGATCGGAAATGTACTTGATGATGGGGGACATTTTCTGATATTCCCTGACAAGCCTGTCCGGGTGCCACACCTCGACCCGGGTCTCTTCAAGGGCGCGCGCCGACGCAAACCGTGGTTCAACAACCTGGTTGAGAAAGGTCATTTCACCGATGATTTCACCCCGGCCCAGGACTGCCAGACACACTTCTTTTTCGCCCGACTCTATGTATATGCCCACTTTTCCGCTTTCTATACGGTAGATGGATATGCCATAGTCGCCCTGTTTGGCAATCAAATCACCTTTCTTAAATGAAAGACGCAGATTTGGTGGTAATGAGTCTGTTTTGTCCATAGTGACGAACCCTTTGTTGCAAGATATATCCACCCCGTATTCCTGCCGGATTATTTGCTGGGAGTGCGGGCAGGTCCACCGTCCTGTAAGGAAGATCGATGGAAAATACGGGCCAATGTCTGTCCCATTTTCAGATTTCCTTCTTCTTAGCAATTTATTGGATTGAAGTCATCAATATTCTACGCTTCTCTCGATATTGTGCATTTCGAATGGGCTTGACAGTAGATTCATATTTCCCTATATCATCTAAAAAAAGCGACTTTTAACCATCATACCAAAACAGAATATATAATCTCAATAAATATGGGTTAATGACACAAATCGGAATTGTTTGGAACGCCTGTGACAGCAGGAGGAGGAATGATGGTGCTCCTTTTTCGGAGAAAAAACGAATGAGGGGAGAGCGACATCAGTCGATTTTCCTTTGGGCCGCTTTGTTGTTGTTGGTATTCTTTCTTTTTGAAACGCTATCTTACGGCCAAAGCAATTTCTCCGGCATTCAAAAAACATTTCAACATCCCCGGGAAAGCGTTCGGGCGGTCATGTTAGTGCTCCTGAGTGAAGCGGGGGCGGAGGTGGATGGTGCACCCTCTTCGTCAGAGGACATTGGAGGAAGACTGGTGGGATTTCCTTTCTCTTTGCACATCGAGGCACTAAACAGAAGCACCACACGGCTCCGCCTTGCAATCAAGGATCCACACTTGAAAGAATCACAGGTCCTTGAAACCGTTTTGATGAATATTTTGACTCAGCGTTTGTCTCGGAGGGCCGATGCGAAAAAGAAAAGTGCCTCTTTTGTCTCCCCTGCCTCTGTTTACGAAGTTGCCACCGTGTGTCTTTATGGCTCCAACGACAATGAGACATTCCAGTCGTCAGGTATTGTCATTTCTCGTGAGGGCATGGTGCTCACCACTGCTCATGAAATTTCAGCGGCGCATGTTCTCTTCATTAAATGGCCTGATAAGGAAGTTACCAGAGGCGAGATCGTGCTCAAGAGTGACCTTTTTGACCTAGCCTTGGTCACCACCGGTCGGGCTACGGAAAATTTTGTTGCGTTGCCTGAGCCGGAGTCTCTTGACATTACAGCGGGAAAGGTGGTTTATGAACTTGGTTGCCCTTACGGGCTCATGGGGACGCTTTCCAGGGGAAGGACCGCCGCGGCCCCCCGCATGGTGGGGGGCATTCTGCTCTTCCAGTGTGATATGTTCGCCTATCCCGGGAACAGCGGTGGACCGGTATTTGACAAGGCCGGAAACCTGTTGGGTCTGGTAAAGGGGCGACTGAAAGATACAAATAATATCAGTTTCGTTATTCCGTCTTTCTATCTTTCCCTGTTTGTGAAACAAAACCTGAAAAAGAAGATTTACAAGACACCGACTGGAACCCAGTCCGATGACTGGATTTCCTGGTTTGGATTGGGTTTGGCGGCCTCGCAGGAGAGGGAAAAGGAACATGCATTCAGGAGAGTACTTTCCCTCAGACCCGGATTTATTCCCGCCCTCTATCACCTAGGTTTGCTGCTGACGAAGGACAAGAGGCTGAAAGAGGAACTCTTGGTATGGAAAAGGCTTGTGAACCAGAATGTTGGGTGGAGTGAAGCCTGGTATCGCCTGGGGAACGCGCTGTTTAAATCAGACAGGTTAAGGGACGCGGAAAAGGCATACCTGCAGGCCATAAAACTTTCAAGTGATGATCAGCGGTATTATAACAACCTTGGGGAGCTGTATCGCAGGGAAGGAAAGTTCAGGAAGGCGGAGATTTATTTCAGGAAGGCCCTTTCACACAACCCCCACTATGCGATGGCCCATTATAACCTTGGAGTGTTATGTGATCAGGAAATGGGGCGGCCTGAACTCGCGGTATATCATTACCGGCAGTACTTGAAACTGCGTCTCGGGGCGCCAGACCGAAACCAGGTGGAAAAATGGATAAAGGACGCTGAAAAGAGATTTTAGAGTATGGAACAGCTCGGCAGGTATTTGATTCAGGAAGAGATCGGTAAGGGGGGGATGGGAATCGTGTATCGTGCATACGATCCCGAAATCGACCGGAATCTGGCCCTGAAAGTCCTTCGGTCCGATCAGGCCGAGGACGAAGAAATTGTGCGGAGATTTGTGCGCGAAGCAAAGGCAGCCGGGAGGCTCACCCATCCCAATATCGTCATTATCTATGATGTGGGAGAGGACAAGGGCAGGGCGTTCATAGCCATGGAGCTTCTCTCGGGCCTTTCACTGGAAAACATGATCAGAAAGGGGCCCTTGCCGCTGAAGGATGCTTTTTTTCTTGCCGGACAGATAGCCCATGCACTGCACTATGCACACCGGAAAGGAGTAATTCACCGGGACATAAAACCAAGCAATATCATCATAGACGGGGTCGGGCAGGTCAAGATAACGGACTTTGGCATTGCAAGGGTACAGGATGTGGCTTTACAGGAGCAGACACGCACAGGCGAGATACTCGGAACCCCGACCTATATGTCCCCGGAACAGATCCAGGGGAAAAAAGTTGGAGGCAGCGCAGACCTCTTTTCCCTGGGGCTCATCCTCTATGAGATGATATCGGGTGAAAAGCCTTTCAAAGGTGACAGTATCGTTTCACTTTTTCACGCCATCTTAAACGAACAACCGATTCCCCTGAAACGGAAAATTTCTGGTCTGTCTGGAGATGTGGACAAGATCGTGCTTAAGGCCCTGGAAAAAGACCCTTCAAAACGGTATGACAGCGGAGACGACTTTGCGCGGGCGTTGTTGGAATTTCAGGAACGAGGTGAAACTGTCGTCCTTTCCGGTGCCCCTGGGAGAACAGCTGGCAAGAAGCATAAGAAGTCAATATGGGGAATTGGTTCGCTTTTTCTGGGGATTCTGGCCCTGTTGATCCTGGGGACGGTATTTTTGGTGGTTCCCAGATTTCTGCATCAGAGGGAAGTCCCTGTTGAAAAGCCAAAGACCATGGCGCCTGCAGCAATGAAGCCATCTTCCGAGACGATTGAAGAGAGTATGAAAGGGACCGTCATGGTCACGAGCGACCCTGCAGGGGCATCCGTGTTTATCAATGGCCGGCCGGGAGGAACAACTCCTGTCAGTATTGCACTGGATCAGGGGGCCTATGAAATCAAGCTGGAAATGGTGGGATATCTTACATGGGAGGCCCAGGTACAAGTTGCAAAGACGCAGACCATCCCTTTGGAGGTGGAACTCACCCCCAAGGCAGAGTGAAATACGAATCAAGGAGGGAAAATATGAAAACAGGGAGAAAAAGACTCATTTGGCTGCCGCTGATGGCCTTTGTGTTCCTGCTGGCGGCAGGCTCCGCTGAGGCGGTAAAGGTCGGACAGAAAGCGCCCAGTTTTGAACTGAAGGATTTGAATGGCCGGACTTTCCGGTTGGAACATATAAAAAATCCCCTTGTCGTCCTTTGTTTTTTCGCACCCTTTTCAAAGGCATCGGAAGAGAGCATTCAGACGGTGCAGGACCTGAAAACCAAATACGGTGATCATCAGGTCCTGGCCATGGTGGTTTCAAAGGCTCCCAAAGACGAGATAGCATCCTTTGTGTCGAAGCGGGGTATCAAGCTCAGAGTTCTCGTGGATACGGGAGAAGTCAGCAAACGCTATGGAGCCGAGTTTATCCTGCCTACGACGTATGTGCTGGGGCCGGACATGCGAATCTTGGATAAGGTTCAGGGAGGAGGAGAATCCGGTGTCAAACTTCTTGTGACCCTCGCCGAAAGAGAGATGGCACGCAAGCGGGTCGGTATCGCAAAGAATCTCGCAGAAGAAGCGGTGAAGAAATCCAGGGAGGATCCAAAGCCCAAGGCCATAGTGGCTTATGCGGCCTTGAAGCAGGGGCGAATTGATGAGGCTGAAGATGCTTTCCGCAAACTGCTTAATCAACCTGGAGAAGGCCCACATCTGGCAAAGGAGGGACTCGCTCATGTCTACTGGACCAAAGGTGATGAAGAGAAGGCATGGAAGTTAGCCGGCGAAGCTGGGGGAAGAGGTTCGGCCGATGTGCTAAAAGGTGATATCCTTTATAGCCGTGGAAAAGTGGATGCAGCCTTGGATGAGTATGCCAAGGCCACGAAAAAAGATACTTTTACCTTTCAAGCTGCAGCCCCATACAATAAACTGGGACGCGTATATGCCGAAAACAAGTCCTACCGGAAGGCGGATAAACTCTTTGAAAATGCCCTGGAGGTTGATCCATATTCCATAGTAGCTTTGAGCAATAAGGGTGTCATAAGGGAAAAGCAGGGAAAATGGCACGAGGCGTATGAAATACAGAAAAAGGCCCATGAGTTGGACCCGAGAGATGAAATCTCTGAAAAATTGCTCCAAAGGGCTGAGGACATGCTGAAGCTCGCGAAAGATACCAAACGAGCGGAGCGGATTGATCGCCTGGTGCAAACCCTGGTTAAACGGTACAGAAAAAACAAGAGCAGCCACAGGGTGACCGATGAATGGACATCACGGCCCATGGTTGTGGCATTTCTCAATATGGACGAAAAGGGGATCCTGACCGAACGGGCCGGTATCCCGGGTATCCTTGCCGATTATTTAGGGGCAGCGCTGTCCGGCACCGGCAGAGTACAAGTGGTGGAGAGGGCGCTGCTTGATAAATTGCTTGCTGAACTGAACCTGGGGAGCAGTGAGCTGTCTGATCGGAACACGAGCCTGCGGTTGGGGAGAATCCTTGCCGCGAAACTCTTGGTAACGGGCATGTTGATACACGAGCCGGGAAAGTCATTCCTGACCCTTCGCATCATGGACAGCGAAACATCCTCGATCCCTATCGTGTATGCCAATCCCGTCAACATCAGGAGCCTGAACAGCACCATCCATGATGTCAGTTCCGCCCTGCTAAGACAAATTGTTGCTAAATACCCCTTGCAGGGATATGTCATGGAGGAAGAAGGGGATAACCTCCTGCTGAATATCGGTTCCGGGCAGGGTGTCAAAACGGGTATGAAATTCGCACTGTTGGAAGGGAGCAAGCCCATAAAGTTCAAAGGCAAGCTCCTCAGACGAAAACTCCGAAAGATCGGGGAGATCGAGATAAGCTCCGTTGAACCTGATGTCTCTTACGCACGGGTGATCGAGGCCAGAGAGAAAATCAAGAAGGAATTGAAAATCAAGGAGATTCCAACCGGGGAGCACATGTGATGAAAACCTTGTTGACCTTGGCTTTTTTATCGCTGGTGTTGCTTTTCGGGTGTGTCGCCGGCCAGCAGACGGTAAAGAGGGCCAGCGGGCCTGTCAACATCGCGGTATGGGATTTTGAAGATCTAAGCCCTTATCGTCAGGAGAGATTTTCATTTTTAAAAAATTTGCTGGCTGATATTGCGATTCAGAGGATACAGGAAATCCCGGATTTTGAGCCGGTTGAGCGGTCAAGGCTGGAGCGAATATTGGAAGAACAGTCCCTCGGGAGCAGTGAACTGGCCCAGGAATCCACGAGGCTTCGACTCGGCAGGCTCCTGGGCGCGAGAAATATGATTTTCGGGACATACCAGGTGATCGGGAAACAGACTCGTATCGACATGAGGCTGGTGGATGTCGAGACCAGCAAGGTCCTGGCCGCAGACGAGAGGACCATCGACAGGCTGGATATGGACAAGGCGGCAAAGGCTGTGAAGTTGCTGGTGGAAAAACTGCTTTTGAAATGAACGGATCGGAGATCGTTTCACACTCCATTCGCGTATGAAGGGCTGGAAAAGGGGACGGCTATGAGGATATGTGCGACAGTTTGGAAAATTTGTATGGGGTTGATGGCTGGGATGCTTTTTGTTTGCTCAGTTCCGGTTTCAGGATGGGCGGGGCAAGTGGTTACTCCGGAACTCCGCCAGTGGGCCAAGAACGCGTTGGAAAAGGAGGCAGGGCTGAAAGGCCTCCAGGGGAAAAACACGCTTAGCGTGCTCTATTTCCTGGCAAAAGGTGATGATCCCCTTTTGGCCCCCATCCAAAAAGGGTTGGCGATTATGCTTATCACCGACCTGAAGAAACTGGAAAAATTTCAGGTAGTAGACCGTGTTCATCTCCAGGCCCTCATGGATGAGTTACGGCTTTCTCAAAGCGGGCTTGTGGATGAGTCTACCGGGCTCAGGCTGGGCAAGATGTTGAAAGCGCGGTGGATCGTGGGCGGCCAACTGGGTTTGTCCGGAGAAAAGCGGCTGTCGATTCTTTCCTATTTGCTGGATGTTCCAAAGGGCAAGGCCCTCGGGAGCCCGGATGTGGCAGGCCTTTTTCAGGATTTGCTGCGGTTGGAGAAGGACCTCCTTTTCAAGATTATTGATACCTTGCAGATTGCACTGACAGATGAACAGAGAAAAGAGCTGGAACAACCGGTGACGGTGAATTTCAGGGCACTGATCGCCTATTTCAAAGGGATCAACGCGAGCGATGATCAGGACTACGAAAAGGCGGCAGGGTACTATGATGAGGCAAGGAAGCTGGACCCCCAGTTCAGATGGCCTACTATCGCCCTGACCGAATTGACTCATTTGCGCTTGATTAAGAGTCTCCCCGGGAAAAGGAGGATTAAGGAATTTGCACGTTCACTGCGTGACCGGACATCGCTGACCGACTCTTTGGAGCCTGAGGCTCCCATCAAGAGGATACGAAAGCCTGATGCAGTCCCGGTCATTGAGCCTACGGGAAATGACAGGCTGACTACTGGACTTGATTGACAAGAATATCGTATCGCCTGGTATGAATGCCGTGAACGTATGGATTGTGAAAAGACGAGGAGGGAAAGATCGAGATGGAAGTGGACCACCTGCTTTTCAAAAGAGCAACCGTTTTCCGCCCTTTGCTGTTCGGGTTGTTTGTCCTGACGATAGGTCTGGCAGCACGCGGAACATATGCCCAGGATATTATCTTCAATACGGGGTTCAACTATATTGGGTGGGAGTCAAATCAGCATGAAAAAGGAAGTGAGGCCTATATTCCGATTTCCGTTGAGGGAGAATATCGAGACGTGCAGTTCAGGGTTCTGACGGGCTACCTTTACGGGTACCACGATGACAGGGGAATCGATAGCCACCGGGTAAAAGATTTGCTGGATACAAAAGTCAATTTTTCTTATTCCTTTGAGGACGTGGGAGGTTTTACCATATTGACCGGCCTTGATTTCAATGTGCCCACAGGGCGGAGAGAGCTGCATGAAAAAGATGCAGATATCCTCGCGGACCCCGATCTTAGTCCCATCACCAGTTGGGGTGAAGGGTTTAATGTCAATCCTACCATGGTCATTCTCAAATCGTGGGATGAAATTCTTGTGGGATTTGGCGTGGGATACCTGCGAAGGGGCTCTTATGATTACAGCGATGATTTCGAAGATTATGACCCGGGCGACATATGGCTGGTGACCGGTGAGATCAGATATTATCCGGACCAGCACTGGACAATCAGGGCCTTTTCTTCCTACAACTGGTACGGGGAAGATACACTGGATGGATACGATTATTATCAGCCGGGTGATATGCTGGAAGCGGGATTGGGGGTATCTTTTGGAAAGGCCCCATGGCATTTCAAGATGGATTTTTCTTCATTTTTCCGTCAAAAGGAAGAGACTCGGGCTGCATCGGGAGATCTGACAGAAGAAGACAAAAACAGCTATGGAAATGAATTTCAACTGAACACCAGTGCCAAGTATGACCTCTCGGACACTTACGCTCTTCTGGGCTTGGTGAATCTCCTGCATATCGATCCGAACGATTATCTGAGGGGGGCCTCACTCTACAGAGGCACGAGGCAGAAAGTCGAAGCCGGTCTGGGATTGCAGTGGAGGTTTAGTGAGAAGTATCAGGTTAAGGCCCTGGGGACATATTTTACACTCCACGATCATGAGACGCCTGATCACCCCAATAACTATCGGACGTACAGGGGAATGACCTTCCAGCTTGGTTTGATAACGCGCTTTTGATAACATCGGCGTAAGGTGTGTCATCACGATACGAGACTTGGAGATCAAGCCATCAACCCAGGGGTGGTGAATCCACAGTTCAAACCTGAAAAGATTCATGTCATGTTTGTGCCGTGTTTAGTTTGGGATTCCGGAAGATTCTCCGTCTCCCCCGCCTTGAGCTGTTTTTCAAACCCGATATGCACTTCCCGCATTTTCTTTTCTCTGGAAAAATGCGCTATGCTGTCCACACCACGAAGAGTGGAACAATGGAAATAGAGACACCGGATATATCGCGTTTTGTAGCGGATATCGAAAAGGACAAGGAATTCGGAGAGATCATCGTACATGAGCACTACGTCCCGCCCCGGGAAGCTGCGTACTCCACCGCTATCACTTTTTCGCCGGAGATCACGCGTCTGCTGCATCAGCTGGGTTTGGAAAAACTTTACACCCATCAGGTGGAGGCCATCCAGCACCTGCGCCGCGGGAAAAGCGTTCTCGTTTCCACTCCCACGGCAAGCGGGAAAAGTCTCATTTACAACCTCGCCGTACTTGAGGAGATCTTCAAGAACCGGCAAGCGAAGGCCCTCTACCTTTTTCCATTGAAGGCGCTGGAACAGGACCAACTCAAGACCCTGATCCACTGGATCGATTGTCTGGGGATGAAGGACAGCCTGTCGGCCGAGATATACGACGGTGACACCACGGCCTACCGGAGAAAAAAGATCCGAACCCATCCCCCCCAGATCCTGTTCACAAACCCCGATATGCTCCACCGCGGCATCCTGCCCCACCACCAGTCCTGGGAAGCCTTGTTCAGAAATCTCAGCTTTGTCGTCCTGGATGAAATACATACCTATCGGGGCATATTCGGTTCCCACATGAACCAGGTGATTCGCAGGCTCAAGCGCATCTGTAGCGCATATGGCTCCAATCCCCGTTTTATTCTTTCGTCAGCCACCGTGAGCAATCCGAAGGTCTTCGGGGAAAACCTCACTGGAGAACCCTTGGAGGTCGTTCAGTCGAGCGGTTCCCCCAGGTCAGGCCAACATTTCCTCTTCATGAATCCTGTATCCAGTGCCAATTTTATCGCTGCCAGGCTCCTGGCGGCGTGTATGGGCAAGGGGTTCAGGACCATCGCCTTTACACAGTCACGACACGTGACCGAATTGATTCACCTCTGGGTATCCCGGTTTGCTCCATCACTCCGAAAAAAGGTGAGTTCATACCGTGCCGGTTTTTTACCACAGGAAAGAAGGGGAATTGAAAGAAAACTGGCGGACGGGAGCCTGCTGGGTGTGGTTTCCACCAGCGCGCTGGAGATGGGGATAGATATCGGGTACTTGGATATCTGCCTGCTCGTGGGATATCCGGGGACGATCATTAATGCCTGGCAAAGGGGGGGACGTGTGGGCCGTTCGGAAAGGGAATCCCTGGTCGTTCTCCTGGCCAAGCCGGATGCCTTGGATCAATACTTCATGAAACACCCGGACGATTTCTTTGGAAGGTCTTTTGAGGCGGCGGTCTTGGACCCCCATAATCCTTATGTGACACGCGCACACCTGCCCTGTGCAGCGGCCGAAAGGCCTCTTACCATGGCGGATCAGGCCTTCTGGCCAGAGGATCTGCCTCGGCATCTGGAGGCCCTGGAAGAAGAAGACCTGTTGAACAGGACCGTAGACGGAGAACCTGCCTGGTTCAGCTCCAGGCGAAATCCCCAGCTTCATGTGGATATCCGCTCCGGCGGTGAAAGCTACACGATCTTTGAAAAGGATACGGGTCAGGCGGTGGGGACGGTGGACGGGATAAGGGCCTTCAAGGAATGCCATCCGGGGGCCATCTACCTTCATCGAGCGCGGCAGTATGTTGTTGAACGCCTCATCCTTGACAAGAAGGACATCGTGGTAGGGGAATCAGACCTGAAATACTTTACCCATGTGCGCTCTGAGAAGGAGACTGAGATCATAGAGGTCCTAAGGAGCATGCCGAAAGGACAGTTTGTGATCCGGGAAGGGCGGCTCAAAGTTACGGAGCAGGTAACGGGTTATGAAAAAAGGGCGATCCCCGGGCAGGAACTCATGGGCGTATTCCCCCTCGATTTGCCGCTCCAGACCTTTGAAACCATAGGGTTTTGGATCGAAATCGAGGAGGCCTTCCGGCTGTTCGTGGAGAGAAAAGGCCTTCATTTTATGGGGGGCATACACGCCATTGAACATGCTTCCATCGGCATTTTTCCATTGTTTGCCCTCTGCGATCGAAACGACATCGGCGGGATCTGCTATCCCCATCACCCGCAGGTGGAAAAAGGGGCTATATTTATTTATGATGGCCATGCAGGCGGTGTCGGCCTGGCGCAGCGGGGCTATGAAATGATCTTGGAACTGTTGGAGAAAACCCTCGATCTTGTGAAGAACTGTGAGTGCGAAGAGGGATGCCCATCGTGCATTCACTCGCCGAAATGCGGCTCGGGCAACAAACCCCTGGACAAGGAGGCCGCTCTCTGGCTCCTGGAGTGCCTTCTCGGCCATATTCCCATGAGCGAGATCGCATCAGAGGAAGGGGATGAGCCGGTGCCTCTTCCAGAGTTGGAAAAGGCGCCGGCCGAGAAAAAGAAAGGTCCTCGGGTCATTTATCTGGATCTGGAAACCCAGAAAACGGCCAAAGATGTGGGGGGATGGAACAAGGCGCACCTCATGCGTGTCTCCGTTGCCGTCCTGTATGACTCCCTCGATGAACAATTCCACGTATTTCAGGAAGAGGCAATGGCGGCCATGTTCGCGCTGCTCAAGAAGGCGGACCTCATCGTGGGCTTCAACATAAAGGGATTCGATTACAAGGTGCTTTCCGCTTATACCCCCATGGATTTTAAGGACCTCCGGACCTTTGATATACTCGAAGATGTCCACAGGAGACTGGGTTTTCGCCTGAGCCTGGATCATCTGGCAAAAGAGACACTGAAACGGGGAAAGACTGCGGAGGGACTCCAGGCGGTGGAATGGTTCCGTGAGGGGGAAATGGAGAAGCTGACGGAATACTGCAGACAGGATGTGGTGGTGACCAGGGATCTTTTTCAGTTCGGCCTGGAAAAGGGGCATGTCATCTACCGTGAAAAGCGGGAAAACCGTCGGTTAAAACTTCGGGTTGACTGGGACATTGACAAGTTAGTAGGATAGTCGAGTGGAAGAGTAGTTGGTAGCCTTGATTTTTTAGGTATGGAATAAATTCATCGAGATCTCTTATGAAAGCGTTTGAGTGTCGAATGTGCGGGACATGCTGTTATGGTGAGGGGGGTATCTATTTTTCCGACGACGAAGAGGAAAAGATGGCCCGATACCTGGACATGCCCCCTGAAGTGTTTCTGGAAAAATATTGTGAAATCAGAAATGGCCGGTCTTATCTGAAGACCGGCGCGGACCATTACTGCATCTTCTACCACCAGGAAAAAAGGTGTCTCATTCACCCGGTCAAACCTGCCCGCTGTCTCCTTTGGCCTTATTACCCTGCCATTTTGCGGGAAAAGGAAAACTGGGAAATGGCACAGGGAGCCTGCCCCGGTATCAACCCCGATTGTTCCTTTGAACAGTTCGTGCAGGAAGCAGGAAAATGAACCTGTTGAGCGGGTTTATCGACCTGATTTATCCCCCGAGGTGCCAGGTCTGCAATCAATTCCTGATCCGAGGACGCACGGGCCGTAAACCAGGTTCCCCTATCTGCCCCTCCTGCACCGAGGGTTTCCGGAGGCTGACACATCCCCGTTGCATCATTTGTGCGAGGCCTTTTGAGCCTGGAGCCGGAGAGAATCACCTCTGTGGATCCTGTCTTGGAAAAAGGCCTCTTTTCCAGGCCATTGAAGCGCCATACCTTTACGAAGGTTCTCTGAAAACCGTTATCCATCGTTTCAAATACGGAGAAAGAAGTGGTTTGGCCGGTTTCCTCGGTCCCCTGCTGGCATCGTTTGCAAAGGATCGGGGGCTCGGGGCGGAGCATCCTCTCGTGATGCCCATTCCCCTTCATCCCAGGAGGCTCAGAGAGCGGGGCTTCAACCAGAGCAAGCTCCTTTCCGAACACCTGGCAAAAGAATTGTCTGCCGAACTTGATTTTTTGTCGCTCAGAAGGATAAGATACACGTTGCCCCAGACGGGCCTTGGAAAGCACGAAAGGCGAAAAAACGTTCGGGGTGCGTTCCGGCTCCAGGACAGCAGGAGGGTATCGGGCAGGACCGTTTTTTTGGTGGATGATGTAGCCACAACCGGTAATACTCTGAATGCGTGTGCAAAAACCCTTCTAAAGGGTGGTGTGGATAAGGTCCTCTGCCTCGTTCTGGCGCGGACTGCACATCCCGGTTTTTAGGTGTTGTCATGGCTTTTTCTGTAACCGGGAAAGGTACGCGGAGGTGCATAAGGAAATGGGTTCTTACCGGAAAAAGATCAAATCGCTGGATGTCTTGAAGACCGAGTGCCGCGCCCTCAGCGCTTCGGGGAAGCATGTTGTCTTTACGAACGGCTGTTTTGACATTCTTCATCCGGGCCATGTCCGCTATCTCTGCGAAGCCCGTAACCTGGGCGACCGCCTCGTTGTTGCAGTGAACAGCGATCGTTCCGTGCGAAGAATCAAGGGATCAGGACGCCCCATCCTCCCGGAAGAGGCCCGCGCCGAGCTCATTGCGGCACTTGGTTTCGTGGATGCGGTCCTTATTTTCCGAGAAGAGACCCCCTTGAAGGTGATTGAGGCATTGGTGCCGGATATTCTTGTTAAAGGAGGCGATTGGGCCGAAGAGGAGATCGTTGGAGCGGATGTGGTCAGGAAGGCAGGAGGTGAGGTAAGACGGATTCCGGTCGTCGATGGCTATTCCACCTCTGATATCATTGACAGGGTCCTCGCTTCACACGGTAAGGGATAGAATGTTGACAACTTTGGTGCAATAGACTATTATCCGACCTGCCTGTTGCACTTCCCGGTGCCTTGGTTTGAAATTTCTCCGAAATCTTGTTGGTTCTATCACATGGAGATCCCGTTTAGAAAGGCTTCTAGATGACCGCCCAGCTCTCCCTGATTGACGTCACAAAAATGTTTGGCGATGTTACCGCGGTGAATACAGTGTCCCTGGATGTGCGGCAGGGGGAATTCCTGACGCTCCTGGGCCCGAGCGGTTCGGGCAAGACCACAACCTTGAACATGATTGCCGGCTTTGAGATTCCCTCCTCGGGGCAAATTCTGCTGAAAGACCGGGATATCACCACTGTCGCCCCAAACAACCGCGGAATTGGGATGGTCTTCCAGAACTATGCCCTTTTTCCTCACATGACCGTTTTCGACAACATTGCCTTCCCTCTCAGGATGCGGAAGATCCGTCGCCGGGAGATCGTAGAGCGTACGCGCCAGGTTTTGGAGCTGGTGGAACTTCCGGGCTTTGAGAAACGTTATCCCAAACAGCTCAGCGGCGGCCAGCAGCAGAGAATCGCCCTGGCCCGGGCACTGGTCTTCCGACCTGAAATCCTCCTCATGGATGAACCACTGGGCGCACTCGATAAGAAGCTCAGGGATCACATGAAGCTTGAAATCAAACATCTCCAGGAATCTCTGAATATTACCGTTATCTATGTCACCCATGATCAGGAGGAAGCCCTGACCATGTCCGACCGCATTGCGATTATGAACGGAGGCCGGATCATACAGTTGGACGGCCCTACGGAACTCTATGAGACGCCGGCCAACCTTTTTGTGGCGGATTTTATCGGTGAGTCCAATTTTCTTGAAGGCCGGATTGCGGGCATGAAGGAAGACAGGGTATGCATCGAGACAAAATACGGGCTTGACGTATGGGTGGATAGCCGTCCCGGTATGCAAGACGCCGAAGAGGTGACGGTGGCGGTGCGCCCCGAAAAGATCCAGGCCTTCCCGGAGGAGGCGGAGTTCCAGGAGGAAATGATAAACCGCTTCTCCGGCCGGATTGAAGAGGTGATCTATGTGGGTGAGGCGAATGTTTACCGGGTGAGTCTGCGGCCCGATCTGGTCTTGAAGATCAAGGTACAGAGCGGCGGCGCTGTCCGCAGACATAGAAAGGGTGATAGGGTTATTGTGGGTTGGAAAGTTTCCCATGGTCTTGCCCTGAAGTAGACCAATTGGCGTGAACCCCTAGAAAAAGGAGACAGAAGATGGACAAAAAGAAAGGTATGACCAGGCGTGAATTTCTTGTAACCACGGGCGCTGCGACCGGCGCGGCCCTGGTGACGGCATCCATCGGACCATTTGTCCACACCACCATGGCAAAGGGCAAAACCCTCAGGGTATGCTCCTACGGGGGGTCCTATCAGGAATCGCAGAGAAAGGCCTTTTTCCAGCCATTCGCTGACAAGTTCGGTGTGAAGATTATTGAGGCCTCCGGGGGTGACATTGCAAGGGTCAAGGCTCAGGTGGACAGCAAGACGTATGAATGGGACGTGATTGATCTGGAGACGCGTCATGTTGCCCGGGGAGAGCTTGAGAATCTGCTGGAACCCATCGACACGAGCGTGGTTGATCTTTCTAAAATCGACAAAAAGGCCATACGAAAGTGCGCGGTGGGCAACATTTTCTGGACCACTTCCTTGGCCTACAACAAGAAGAGTCTGGGCGGTGGAAAGGCGGCGGGCAGCTGGGCGGATTTTTGGAATGTCAAAAAGTTTCCCGGTCCCCGCGCCCTTCAGGATCAGGCCCCGTTCAATCTCGAATTTGCACTGATTGCCGACGGCGTGCCCATGGAAAAGCTGTATCCGCTGGATGTGGACCGGGCGTTCAAAAAGCTGGACCAGATCAAGAATAATATTACAGTCTGGTGGAAGAACGGCGCCCAGCAGATCCAGTTGCTGACCAGCGGGGAGGCGGCCTATGGGTCGGCATGGAACGGCAGGGTCAACGTGGCACAGAAGAAGGGTGTGCCCTTGAAAATTGTCTGGCAGGGCGGGTGCCTTGACCTTGACTGGTGGTGTGTTCCGAAGGGCAATCCCAACAAGGATCTCGCCATGAAGTTCATCAATTTTGCCTGTTCCGCCAAGCGGCAGGGTGAGCAGATGCAGAAGTATATTGCATACGGTCCCACCAACCTGGATGCCTTCAAGTATATCACCCCGGAACGTGCAAAGGAATTGCCGTCCTATCCGGAAAACTTGAAGAAACAGTTTGCCATGGACGCGGATTACTGGGGTCCCAAGCTGGCTCCTCTGACTGAACGATGGAAGACGTGGATGATCTCCTGATTTGATGGAGAGGCCGGAAAGACGGAACGTGCGGTCTTTCCGGCCCAGTCTTCTTAAAACAATCCGGTGTTGAGACGAATATGAAAAGGAATGGCACTTCATCGACCGGGAGAACCCTGGCACTGAAACCGGGTCTCAGGTATTTTCTCCTGGTGTCGCCGGCACTTGTCGCCTTGTTGCTGCTGTTCGCTTATCCCATCTCCATAATCCTGATAAAGAGCGTGTTTGATCCTCAATTCACACTCAAACATTATATCTATTTTTTCACGAACTCCCTTTACATACGAGTGATGTGGATCACCATCGAAATCAGTGTCCTGACCACTCTGACCTCACTGGTGGTGGGCTATATTCTCGCCTATGTTCTGAGACGCGCACGGCCCGGCATACGAAACATCTTCCTCATGGCCATCCTGCTCTCGTTCATGATCAGCCTACTTGTACGCAATTACTCATGGATACTTGTGCTTCAGCGCAACGGCGCTATCAATATACTCCTGACGTATTTTGGACTCATCGACCATCCCCTGAAGCTGCTGCACAATAAATTCGGTGTCGTTGTGGGCATGACCCATATCTTTATCCCCTACATCGCCTTTCCCATTTACAGCGTGATGATGGGCATGGATCTGAATCTTGAAAAGGCGGCCCAGAACCTCGGCGCTACGCGCTGGCAGACCTTCTGGCGGGTTTCTTTTCCCTTGTCTCTACCTGGCATAGGCGCAGGTGCTTTGCTGGTTTTTATCATGGCACTGGGATTTTTCATCACACCGGCCCTTTTAGGTGGGCGCAAGGAACAGATGATTTCAAATTTGATCCAAATCCAGGTCGTGGACCTCCTGAATTGGCCTTTCGCTTCGGCCATGTCAGCGATCCTTCTGGTGGTAACATTAATCATCTTTTTCATATACAATCGTTATCTGGGCGCTGAGCGGCTCTGGGGCGGGGTAAAGATATGAGAAAAAGCCCCGGGAAAAGAACCAACTGGCACGATCCCCTCCACATAGGGTGGCCATTATGGGTCGTATCGGGTTCGGCTGTTTTTTTTCTTATTGTGCCCGTCCTGTTGCTGGTTCCCATGTCCTTTGGGTCAGCGGAAATTATCGAATTCCCGCCTACAAAGTTCTGCCTGGATCAGTATAGCAAATTTTTCACACACCCAGGCTGGCAGAGCGCTGTCCTGAATTCACTCCAGGTGGCATCTTTGACCTCGGTTGCCGCTACCATTCTGGGGCTTATGGCCTCCATCGCCCTCGTCTGGGGCAGGTTCAAGGGGAAGGGTTTCATTACAGGCTTTATCCTCTCTCCCATGATTGTGCCTCTGATCGTTCTGGGCCTCGCCTACTACGTGTTCCTGGCAAAACTCGGCCTTATCGGCACCAAACTGGGCCTGGTGATCGCGTACACACCCTTAACACTCCCTTTTGCGGTCCTGCCCATCTCGGCAACCCTCAGGGGTTTCGATCGCTCCCTGGAATATGCGGCTCTGAACCTGGGGGCAAACCGCTTCCAGACGTTCATGAAGATCACCTTGCCCATTATCCGGCCGGGAGTGATGACCGGGGCCCTTTTTGCCTTTATGATCGCGTTTGATGAAGTGGTGATCGCCCTCTTTATATGTGGTTCCGGCGCAGTGACGTTGCCGAAAAAGATGTGGGATGTCATCCGCTACGAAATCGAACCCATGCTCCCGGCCATCTCCACGCTGCTCCTGCTTCTGGCTGTCTTTTTCCTTGTGAGTATCGGTCTCTTGCAGAGACGGCTGGCCCGGCGGATGGAAATCTGATAAAAGAAAAACACATCTTGCCATCTGGTACACTTTCTGGTAATTTTAGACGTTATTTGCGCCCATAGCTCAGCTGGATAGAGTGACGGACTACGAATCCGTAGGTCGGGTGTTCGAATCACCCTGGGCGCACCATAAATATCAAGGGCTTAGGGCTAATTGCTGGAGGCCCTTTTTAGTTTCCGTTGTATCTGCCCCAAAATAGCCCCACATTTTTCCAATCTGTCCACTGTAATATCATTTGCCCGTCCAATCAACGAAAAGTATATAAACTCTTGCCAGCGATGGAAATGAATTACATAATTTTGTTGGCATCTTTTTACACACTTAATGCTTCTGTTTTGCATGTGTAATATAACTAACTGAATTAATAAAGAAAATTAAATATCAATGGCAATCATTTATGGCATGGTGATTGCAGTATGATAGGTCTTAGGAAGGTGAGAAAGTGGTGAGACTAGTCGATGATTCCACAGAAAATGAGAGGTTGATTTCCTGGCTCAAGGTGATGTTTCCTGAGGCCAAGGCAGATTCCGTTTTAAGACCGGAAAGAGATTCCCATGAGAGGCCGGTGGACTCGAAGACTCTAGGGACAGGCAGCAGGAATACTCCTTATGGTTTGCTTTCACACCTCCTTTCCGGCAGACGTTCTCGATCGCTCGAAAACCACCCATCCCGCTGAAACGACCTTTCCAAATCCGATTGAACTGCGAGGAAAGCACCTATGAGAGAGATCGGTTTTCCCTTCGCAAAGTCTCTTGCTTCTTTCGAAAACGTTCCATACGTAACGACAATTCCCTCATCAGCACTTTTGCCGGTCATGACGCCGTAAAGCTCCCGGACGATTTTCACGCCGACCTGCTTTGCCTTCCAGTGCTTACATTGCACATAGACCTTTTTCCCGTCTTTCCGCAGACGAAGGTCCACCCCTCCATCCGGCCCGGTGCCCGCGTTTTCCAAGACGAAATATCCTTTTCGCCTGAAGACTTCCCCCACGAGGGTCTCGAAATCCCGCCAGTTCAGGCTTTTGACCGTATCTAGACCCTTCTGGGCATCAAGCACCGGCTTGCCCAGTGCCGGCGCTTCCTCCTGAACCCCACCCGAGTCGGATATTATCAGATAGGCGTGGACAAGATTTTGCCATTGCATTAATGATTGGGTTTTCGAATGAAAACAGGGGGATTAGGAACCGGAAAACGACAAAAACTATGACGGCAACCGCGAGATTCAGCCACCAGGGCAACCGAACGAGCAAATTCAACACTGATTCATCTTTCCTGGCCATTTTCTCCTTCCTTTTCTAAAAATGTGCCCGTAATAGCTCCAGCAGACAAGACCAATTGCATTCGAAAACGTGCAATGCTTATTTCAGTTGCGAAAACCAAAAATGGCCGGCTAGGAGAAAGTCTTGGTAAGTGCGGTCAAAACATCGGCAATTGTTGGGAGAAATATAAATCTTCTAAGATCTTGGAGTTGATCTTGAAGGCAGTTTTTCATTGGGGAGACTCATTGTTGTGAGTTGCCAGTGTCTGAAGGTTAATATTCTCAATATGCCATCTTGTCCGGAATGACGCCTCTCACCCCGCCCCTCGGATTCGGCGTATCGCCAAGCCGCCGGGGAATCAGGTGTACATGGGCATGCATGATCGTCTGACCCGCAGCCTCCCCACAATTGATCCCCAAGTTGAATCCGACCACTGAAGGATCATGT
Source organism: Desulfatiglandaceae bacterium (assembly GCA_049282265.1). Lineage (GTDB taxonomy): Bacteria > Desulfobacterota > DSM-4660 > Desulfatiglandales > Desulfatiglandaceae > CAYUCJ01. The sequence goes on from JBAPTR010000126.1 coordinate 95,139, forward strand.
TTCAAGATGTCATCATCTTTCAACCATAGGATGAGGGCTTCCGCGTCTCTTCTTTCTCGCGGTGTCATAGTGAAAAAATCAGGGGTGTGTCTTCGGGGCTGACCACAACATATAGCGTTTTTCGCTTGACAAACCCCAATCCATCTGGTATAAGACTCCACATTACAAACAACAAAATCCGGTTGTTGCAGCGGCCAGATGCGTTCCAGTCAAACATGCAGAGCTAGAGAAGAGGACAGCCGTTGTCGAGACCATCAAGAAAAAGAAACAGGCAGGTCTCGATGACTTTAACCGTTAACCTCTAGCCGCCCTGCCTGCCACCCGCGGGCAGGGCATATTATTTTCCACCAGACCTCTTATATCAAAATCCAGTCACAGAAACCAACCAAATTTCAATTTTCCTCCCGTGGCATGTAAGAGAAGTACACTCACCATAACCTCCGACACCAGCAGGAATAGGTATTGGTACTGTGTCTATTCGGGCTTCGATGATAGGATTCGGTCTGACGCTGAAGTTGCCAAGATGAAAGATCAGATGGCGACCCCATTCAAATGCGAGTTTCGATATGCTTTCTAGCTACCCTCAGGAAGTCCTATTCGGAACGCTATCAATCTACCGCGAACAAAGCTAGTGTTGTTATAATGGACATAATCGTCAACATTCAACCCCGGGCCATAGTGAAAGATGCGCTTGCGTTGCAGATCGACTACAGTTGAGTAGCTGTGGTGCATGAATAATGAGATGGGCAAATAGCCGCTCAATTCCGTCGCCGTCATTTTAGAGGTTGCCATCGTCTTAAGATCGGGGGGCATCTGGTAGGGAGAGAGAAGTATTTGCTTATACTTACCTGTAGCTATATGCAGTATCTCCATGGCCGAAAAACGCTGATCCTTTATCTGGACACCGACCAGCCGAACAACATACTCGGCAGTGTCCGAAGATCGCAAGTCCCTTAATATCGAATCGATTGCAGGGTATACCATTGAGTGGACGGATTTTATTTTCGAATTTAGAATAACCTTGCCCATACTGAATGTGGCTTGGGTTAAGGCCAGGCCAAACTGCATGCCAGCCATGGCGCGTTCCATGCCGATTGAAGAGCGTGTCAGGCCTTGATACATCTGAGCTTGCGATAAATGAAGGCTGTCGCCGGTTCTTCTGTAGTTTGCCATGGATTGATAGAAGGAGGATTGGTAATATGCCGTATTGACCGGGCTTGTATAGGAAAGGGCGCCGGCGGTCATGGCGGATGCCCGAGCACCCAATGCTCTCTGCTCAAGCATGCGTTCCTGGGTGGTCATGATAGGGCAGAGGGGTTCGAATCGGTGATGATAGACAAGCTTGCCGTCTTTTTGATTCCACATGGCTACATTCCATTCGTTTCCCACAGTGACGGAACGATTTCGCAGTGACACCACATGGGACGAAAACTCATCCTTCCAAGGCAATTCCTTCTTAAACAGCTCAAGGCCTCTCTTTGCATCCAGGGCGATGAGTCGATCCTTAGTGGAGAAGAATACAGCATCATCGCTTTCCGCAACATCGCTGAGGATCGGGTCCGTCTGATAGCTCCACAGGATACGTCCATTTGCCGGGTCGAGCAGGTGTATGCGATAGTTCTTGAACTTCAAGCCCTTTTCTGACTCGGCAACACCAACGTGTTTGCCGGTGATCGCCAGCTTCACAACCTGTTCTTTAATCTGAGAGCATGTCCACACGGTCTTGCCCGAACGGACATCCAAAGCTGTCAAACCCTGCTGTGACTGCAGGAGAACCTTTCCATCAACGGCCTCAGGCTGAGCTAAGCCTTCAAGGCGAAAATCCTCTCTATCCCAAAGCACCTTCCCGTCGGGTAGCCTGCGGTAAGTGACACCGTTTTCGAACAAGATAATGCCGTCGGCGAACAGAATGGGCCAGGTATCTTTATCTTTGTTCTCGACCGATGGTGTTTTTTGCGAAAATGTCCACAAAGGTTTGCCGGTGGAGACGTCGACGGCCTCCACAGTTGAGCCTTTGAGAGAATCCCCATTGGCGCTTGCAGAAAAAACAACAAGGTTATGGTTTGGCGCCATGCTGAAGTGGCGAAATGGTGCTGTAAAACTTCGTTGCCACAGGACGACTCCGCTTTTGCGATCCAAAGCCACAAGTTGTGCGTCAACAAATTTTCCGGCTTTATCGAATTCCCTGGATTGAAAAAGAAGCGTGGAATTGATCTCCTTGATGTCAAAAATTCCGGCAGCGGAAATCTCCTGGGACCACTTTTCAACCCCTTTTTCGCCATCGAGAAGGAACACTTTCACCCGCGTATAGATTTCCCGGCAGTATTTGGCAACAAAGAATTTCTTGAACTCCTGTTTCAGCTCAAGCGGACTGATACATACCAATGATCCGTCCGACAATGCATTCATACCGACGATGTAAGGCGGCTCCGCGTTCTGCATAAAGCTCAAGTAGCCCGGTAAGGATTGCGTCCTAACAGCACCGGTCAAGCCGTCAGGGCCTTTTGCCTCCCGCAAGAGAGATAATGATGGATATTGCCAGAGGGGCCGAGGCTGTTCATTCAATTGCTTCTCAATAATACTTTCATTATATTTCAAAGCATGTTTCGGCGCGCATCCAAAACAAAAGGCTATCCAGATCACCATGAGGACGCTGAGTGAATTACGGATGACATTGCATCTCTTTTCCTTAAGTTGATTCATAGTTGGCCTCCTCTCTGTTTTTGCCTCTATTCCTGAACGCTCGGGGATAAGATCTCGATATGTTGCTGAACTTGCCAAAATAAGACACCCCGCCGCAAACAGCGGGCTATCCTCCTATTGTCATTCCGGAAAGCCCCCAAGGCTTATCCGGAATCTGGATTCCCCAAAAAATCACCTTCACCATGCCAATTTACTTATTTTGTTATGACCGTCCCCGAATCCCACGATTACTATAGCATAATATCCGAAAAAGTGGCTTTTTCACACCCCATATTGCCGTTTTTTCCATCCAAACGCCCAAAGCCAATCAAAATAGGGGTGCCCCTCTCCCACCCAACACACTTGCGCAGCGTTTCTGACTCTATTTCAAAGCGGGCGCCCGGCACACATCCTGCAGAGAATGCGTATCGAGATTCCTTCATCCGGGACATCATGTTTGCGCTTGACAACAAGATGACCCGAATGTGAGGAAATTCCAAACTCCTGGGCGCTGGATCGATTCACGGAATTCCCTGATGCCTAGCCGCCCTTTCCGCCACTTGTATTTGCCTAATTTGTTCTTACTTTGGAATCAAAGGGTTTTCTAAAAAGAGATAATCCCATGCATGAAGGGATTTGCTGAGAGCTCCTAACGACGAAATGAGGTGACTATTATGACGCTTTGGAAATCACTAGCAACTGTGCTGTTTATCGTATTTGTTTTTACGGCTTCCGGCTGCTTTTATTGGCAAGAACGTTACGACCGTAGTGGGGACCATTACGTGCATCCTACACGCGAATATCATTTTCACTATTCTGGCGGCCTTTACTAGAATCACGGTGATAATAGTTATCGCGGGTGGGAAAACCCCTCACATACAGCCAATGATGGCAACCTTGCCATCGGGAAAGGATCTGACCTCAAGGAGGGGTTTTGCCATTTCGGTGAACACCTTCGAAGGGACAGTGACCCCGACCGGAGCAGTGAAGACAGAGGAACAGAAGGTGAAGGCGGGTCATGGAAAATCCTGTCGAGCTGGGGCTTGGCGCTTTTTATCGACCGATTACCAGTCGGAGCGGGTCGACTTCGCCTCGGAGGATTCTCAATTCGGAATCCGATGGCGGTGGGGTAGTGGGGACAAAATCGGGTATCAGGAGATTGAAGCCCGTAGCCTCCCGGACCTGGTCTATCTGAACGCCCGGATGAACGGACTCGACCTTCATGACTTTCGTGTCCCGGTCAAATCCGAGCACGGCCAGATCGGTGATGATTTTGAAAGGACCCGTACCGGGTGGTAAACCCGCAGCCTCGCGGGTGCCCGGTCCATCTAGGTAGCCTGGAGAGGTCAGGAAACCCACCTTTTCGACAAAGCGTGATTTGGTGTGAACCGTCATGATGAGCGTGCGCCAACACAGGGAGGCAAAGTCGTTCGCGCCGCCGCTTCCGGGAAAGCGCACCTTCGGTATATAATAGTCTCCTACAACGGTGGAGTTGATGTTCCCGTATTTGTCAATTTCCGCACCGCCCAGGAAGGCATAGTCCACCAAACCGCGGCAGCAGGTGGTCATCATTTCGGACATCCCGGCCGCCATTATGCCGCGGAAGAAGGTTCTCGAATCACCCACGGATATGGGCATCTGGGGCATCATAGGGGCCACACCGCCTGGGAATCAGGTTTACGCGGGCGTATATCAAAAATACGGGTGACCCCTTTTCCACTGATCGCGACCGCCGTCCCATATCCTTTGATGATCCTGCCTTCAACATGATCACCCCAAAACGGGCAATCATTCTGATTGGTATCCAGGTCTGTCATGTTTTTTCATCCCCTGAAGTGAATAAAATTGGTGTGATCCCATTTCCACCCACTTGGGCGGTATGTCTTTTGTTTCGCACTTGGAACGCTTGTTTGACAGGGAATTAAGGCCGCGAAAATCCGGAAGAAAATCAAAAAAGAGCGATAATTAATATACTGTCCCCGGAATTCATTCATGTCCAGGTCATACCCATATGTAAATAACATGTACATTAAATAAAATTATTTGGACATGTTTTATTAACACGTCCATAACATGGACACGTTATTTTGACAGGACCTCAAACAATTCTTTATTCAGATATAGGTTCTCTTTCCCTACTTTTTGAACTCGAAGAATTCCTATTTTTTCAAGCTGTTTCAAGTAATTGGAAGCTGTCTTTCGTTCGGCAATCCCTTCATCCACCAAAAAATTCGCCTTGGTATAGGGCTGGCGGAAAAGAAGTTCAATGAGGTCCTTGGAATACGCACGGGATGGAAGGTGTTTTTTTGTAAATTCAATCGTTTCAGCCAAAAGATTCCTGATGGCAAGAATTTTATCCCTTGTGTAGAGAGCTGTCACTTCTATAGCGTCAAGCATATAGAGTATCCATGGTTCCCATGCCTGGAGTTCTGTGACTCCTCGCAGGAGGCGGTAATAATCCGATTTCTGCTCGATGATGTATTTGCTCAGATAAAGGACAGGAAGACCCAGAAGATGCTTTTGTATGAGATAAAGGATATTCAGTATCCGACCGGTGCGACCGTTGCCGTCTGTAAAGGGGTGGATAGCCTCGAACTGATAGTGGATCAAGGCAAGTTTGATCAGAGGGTCAACCTCGTTTTCGGTGTGAATATAGTCTTCCAAATTCTTTAGCTTATCCCGGATTATGACCTCGCTCTCCGGCGGAGTAAATATCACCTCTTCGGTCACCGCATTAGCAACCCTTGTTCCAGGCGTGCTGCGGATGCCGGCCATGTTGGCTCTGATGGTCTGGACAATGCGAACAAACAGGTTGGTTGTAAGGAAGGGGCGAGCCTTCAGGCTGTTGAATCCTTCCCAGAGGGCCTCCCGATATCTCAGGACTTCTTTTGTGGCAGGATCGACTTGGCTTGTTTTGGCACTGAAGGCCCGGAAGAGGGCATCGTCGGTAGTGATGATATTTTCGATTTCTGAGCTTGCTTTGGCTTCCTGCAAAATGATGGAACTCACCAGTATGGCCTGATTGGGGATGGTTTCGCCCAACCCTTTTAGTTCCGCCAATGCTCTGCCGGCAGAAATAGCCTTCTTGAGAGTTGCTTTGGTTTCGATATCTGTCTTCGGTGGCAGCAGCGGAAGGTCGTTATAGGGTTTTTCCGGATCAAAGCTCATGCATTGGCCTCCTGGAAATCAAACGCCTCACAAAAAATAGCCTATTTTGAATCTTATTGGAAGCAAGGAATAACTTACTTTCTTACCACCATCCTTCCGTATAACTGCATGGGATGAGGCTAGATGACTGCAGCAACGACAAACAGGGCCGAAAGCATGGTCTTTGTGGGGACTATTCCTTTCCGGTTCTTCCCTTTTTCAAAAAGCAGAAGAAATCCCAGCAGAACAATCGCTATCCCGATGATCGCCATGTTTTGAAAATTAGCCACTTTCTGAAGCGCATGCCCGCAGTATGTCTTTTCGCCGTTCGATGATAAGGTACGGTCCGACGCTCAACTTGTCAAAATGAAAGATCCAACCCCGCTTTCACAAAAGACTTAGCGCCGCGAAAACCGGGAATAAGGCAAAAAAAGGAATAATTGATATACTGTCCCCGGAATTCCACTTCTGCTTATTCGTTAGGTTCTTATTGACCTCCCGGTCTCCACATTCCCTATTTTAGATTCTTGTGGATTCTCTTGCCGAAAGCATCTTGCTTGAAATTCATACCTTCCAGCAACCCGCTTTTCAGTTCTTGAAAAGAAAATTCTGTTGCGTCCATCATCTCGCACAAATTCCAAACACTCTGGGAGCATATGAACATTCCCGGATATTCCTCGAAAGGCTCCACCCTCTCCTTATCCTGATTCAGAAACCCGCACGCCTTTAAACCGCCAAGTATGCGTGAAATGGTCGAATTGTTGGCGCACAGCACTTCCGCCAAATGGGTGCCTTTCATGCTCATGTCCCTGATGTGCGTCAAGCTTATCAAATCGGCTCTGAAGCCCGTCCCGTAAAGGAGCCTGTTTTTCATAAAGAGTGACATCTTAGCCACATTTTCAATCGTATTGATTTTGCCGGCCCGCAAACTGGCTGTTTCATCAGGCATTCCGGTTCCGCCTGTTCTCAGATCAAACACATTTGTAAACGGTTTCGGTGTGCCTTGTAAGTTGATTTGGTTGAGCTTTTCAAGAACGCCCCTCCGGTACTTCTCCGGCAGTCTTGTGAAAATCGTCTTGAGTTTTTGAAAATTGATGAGGTTTGAAAACCGATTGATCCAGTGCGGCAGATCTGTAGCCAAACGATCTTTTCCCATTACCAACAGGGTGACTATCATTAACGGCTCCACGTCGATGATACCCTCTTCCTTTTCTTCGATCATGGAGAGATCGAAAGGCATACCGAGATTCAGCCATGCTCTTCTAATGAGTGCGCTTGCTTCCTGCTTCAATGTTTCGAAGGATTCCATCAAAATCAAACCTCAGGTTTTTCAGCACGGCACGCAAATCATCCTTTCGGACGTCGGTGTCGTCGATAGACAATACAAAACGGACCGCCTCGGTGATTTCCAGGGCAGTTGGTTTCAGCCGATTGATGTCATCTGTATGCTTACCGTACGACGGCGTGGACGCATATAGCTTGAGAGAGATCATTGCCTGTCTTCCGATCAGGCTGATCCTCAGGCTGTCGCCAAATTCGATGCTCCGGGAAACTTCTTTGAAATAGTCGGGCAGCACAACTGACCTTGTCGAATTTTGAAGCATATTGGCCACATCTGAATTTAACCACCGCGGTCCGAGCCGCCTGATTTTGCCAATACTGGCAACGCCTTTTACAATCGCCTCAGGCAAAATCTCAGGCCTGATGACATCGACGTCCCTGGTCTGTTCTTTATGACCGTCAAGCGCCATGGCAGCACCTCCGACCAAGACCAGCTCAAAATGATCACCAGGATACTTGACCCGAATCCAGTCCGCGAGCAACTTAAGTTGTTCAAGGATTTCGTTCCCGTCTAATGGTTTTGCCATTTCAAACATCTCGACTTGTCCTGTGCAGTATCTGGAGAATAGATAACACGATGTTGCAATTATTGCAATATATTTTGCATTAGTTGCAAATAATCTCTTACCCTACCCTACTCTCTTTCATTGGTTCAGCCTGCCGCTGGCTAGGCTGTTGCGCGGGGATGAAGGAGTGGTAAAAAAGGTATGGACGTCCCTGTCTTCAATCTTGAATCTTTGAAGTTTTCTGTGCGTGCCCGCCTACAACCTCAATACACCATCTTGTCCGGGATGACGCCCCGGACACCGCCCCTCGGATTTGGTGTATCGCCAAGCCGCCGGGGAATCAGGTGCACATGGGCATGCATGATCGTCTGGCCCGCAGCCTCCCCACAATTTATTCCCACGTTGAATCCAACGACGGAATGATCATTTTTCAAGATGTCGTCTTTCAAGGACAGGATAAGGGCTTCCGCGTCTCTCCTTTCCCGGGGTGTCATGCTGAAAAAATCAGAGGTGTGCCTTCGGGGCAGCACAAGCGTATGGTATGCCGTTACCGGGTATTTGTCCCTGATCGCAATCGCCGTCCTGCATTCCTTGATGATCCTGCCTTCAACGCCTTCACCGCAGAACGGGCAATCAGCCGAAGCAATGTCCAAATCTGTCGTGGCCTTCATCTCATGAAGTGAATAAAATAGGTGTGACCCCTTTTCTACCACGGGTGACCCCTTTTCCACTGATCGCGACCGCCGTCCCATATCCTTTGATGATCCTGCCTTCAACGCCTTCACCGCAGAACGGGCAATCAGCCGAAGCAATGTCCAAATCTGTCG